>ONSC01000059.1 GCA_900320365.1 uncultured Bacteroidales bacterium | reverse complement strand
AGGATTTTGGATCCTTCTTTCCCGGTCGTGATGTCATAGTCCTTGTCACGGGTCACACTGGTGATTGAGAATCTCTTGGCGTATGATACAGAGGTCTTTCCGTCACGGTAGATGACGTTGTAGATGGTCCTCTCATCACCTCTGTTGAATACTCCGACATACAGCAGGTCCTTCCAGAAGAAGGCTTTGTCGGTGACCTTGGTGATACGGTATTTGCCGTCCTTGGATATCACTAAGATCTCAGAGAGATCGGAGCAATCGGAGACAAATACACCATTGTCGTCCTTCTTGAGGTTCAGGCCGACAAAGCCCTCCTCGTAGTTGGCGTACAGCTTTGCGTTGTTGCTGACGACCTTGGTGACAGCGATAGTCTCGAAGGCGGAAATCTCGGTGAGGCGCTTGAACGGCTTGCCGTATTTGGCCTTCAGGCCTTTGAACCAGGCAATAGTATATTCGGTGATATGCTCGATGTTGTCCTTGACCTTCTCCATCTCGGCCTCGATGGACGCGATCTTTTCATCCATAGCCTTGGTGTCGAACTTGGAGATCTTGCGGACAGGCTTCTCCACAAGCTTGTGGATGTCATCCATGATGATTTCCCTGCGGAGAAGATCCTGGTAGTTCTTCATCTCCGTGAAGACATCCTCAAGCTGCTGTTCCCAGCTCTTCTGGTCCTGCTCAAGGATCTTGTAGACACGGTTCTCGAAGAATATCCTCTCGAGAGAGTCGTAGTGCCACTCGTCCTCGAGCTCGTCGAGACGTATCCGCAATTGCCACTCCAGAATGTCTCTGGTGTGGTTGGTGTCGTAGATCAGTATGTCCTTGACGCTCAAGAACTGAGGTTTGTTGTCCACAATCACGCAGGCGTTCGGGGCGATGTTGCACTCGCAGTCCGTGAAGGCGTAGAGTGCGTCGATCGTCTTGTCCGGGGACACGTCGTTGGGGAGGTGGATAATGATCTCCACCTTGTCCGTAGTCATGTCCTCGATCTTCTTGATCTTGATCTTGCCTTTGTCCTTGGCCTTGATGATCGAGTCCTTTATGACCTCAGAGGTCTTTCCATAAGGAATCTCTGTTATGGCTATGGTATTCTTATCGATCTTCTCGATTTTGGCGCGGACCTTGACGCTGCCACCCCTGGCTCCATCCTTATAGTTGCTGCAGTCGGCGCTTCCACCAGTGGGGAAGTCCGGATAGATGGTGAAGTCCTTGCCCTCGAGGATGCTGACTGAGGCGTCCAGCAACTCATTGAAGTTGTGGGGGAGTATCTTGGAGGCCATACCGACAGCAATGCCTTCGGTACCTTGCGCTAGCAGGAGAGGGAAACGGACCGGAAGCTCCGTTGGCTCTTGGTTACGGCCGTCGTAGGATGTCATCCAATGGGTGACTTTGGGGTCGAACACCACCTCCTTAGCGAATTTGCTGAGACGCGCCTCGATGTACCTTGGGGCGGCGTTGCTGTCGCCTGTGAGAATATTACCCCAGTTTCCTTGACAGTCAATCAGAAGGCCTTTCTGCCCCAGTTGGACGAGGGCACCCAGGATGGATGCGTCACCATGGGGATGGTACTGCATGGCCTGTCCGACGATGTTCGCGACTTTGGTGTAGCTACCGTCGTCCATCCTGTACATGGCGTGGAGCACACGTCTCTGCACAGGTTTCAGTCCGTCCACTATGTGGGGGACAGCCCTTTGGAGAATCACATAGGAGGAATAGTCCAGGAACCAGTCCTTGAACATCCCGGAAAGCTTGAACTTCCGGCTGTCAGAACTGAGCAGCTTGTCATATTTCCCCGTTGAGGGAGCAGCCTCCTCCTCAATCTCAGCCTGTTCCTCCTGGTCTCTCTCCTCGGGATCCTGGATATCGTCCCACTGGTCTTCCGTAGCCATATTCCTTTCTCCTAGTTATTATTCCTCGTAACCGAACTTACGCAATTCCTTTCTGCTTTCTCTCCAGTCCGGGTCGACCTTGACGAAGAGCTGGAGGAAAACCTTCTTCTGGAAGAAGTCCTCCATCTCCAGTCTCGCGTCTGTGCCGGTTTTTTTGAGTGCAGAGCCACCCTTGCCGATGATTATCCCTTTCTGGGAGTCACGCGCGACGTGGATCACAGCACTTATCTCATACCTCTCTTTCCCCTCGTGGAAAGCCTCAATCTCCACCTCGCAGCTGTAGGGGATCTCCTGGCTGTAGTTCTCCAGAATCTTCTCGCGGATTATCTCCGAGGCGAAGAAGCGGAGGTTCCTGTCAGTGAACTGGTCCTTGTCAAACCATGGCGGGGAGACCGGGAGCTTGCTCACAACGGACTCTAGCACACTCTCGAGATTGAATCTCTCCTTGGCCGAGACCGGGATGATCTCCGCTTTCGGAAGTGTCTCATGCCAGTACTCCATCAACTCAACGACCTTTGGCTGATCGCTGATGTCGATCTTGTTGATGACCACCACGACAGGGCACTCAACCTTCTGCAGTTTAAGAATATATTCCTTATTCTTATCGCTTTTCTCCACCACGTCAGTGACATAGAGGATGATGTCAGCGTCGCCGATCGCGGCGTCCACGAACTTCATCATGTCCTCCTGGAGGCGGTAGTTTGGCTTGAGCATGCCGGGGGTGTCAGAGTACACTATCTGGTACTCATCCGTGTTGACAATCCCCATGATCCTGTGGCGGGTCGTCTGAGCCTTGGCGGTGACAATCGAGAGCTTCTCTCCGACAAGGGCATTCATGAGCGTGGATTTGCCCACATTCGGGTTACCGATGATGTTGACAAATCCAGCCCTGTGCTCCATGACTTTTCCTTCTTTAGACATAGGCCCCCATTCTGAGGACGTTGACTTCGCCCTCGCTGAGGTATCTCCACTCGCCCTTCTTGAGCCCCTTCTTGGTGAGGCCCGCGAAGTAGACCCTGTCAAGTGCCTTCACGGTGTAGCCGAGGCTCTCGAAGATCCTGCGGACAATGCGGTTCTTTCCGGAGTGGATCTCGATGCCGAGCTTGCGGTGATCGTCGGCATCGATGAACTCAAGCTCGTCAGCTTTGATCACACCGTCGCTGAGCTCAAGACCCTCGACAAGGATCTTCTCCTTGTCTTGCTCGTCAAGGGCTTTGTCGAGAATAACCTGGTAGATCTTCTTCTTGTTGAAAGAAGGGTGGGTCAGCTGCTCGGCTATCTCACCGTCATTGGTGAACATAAGCACACCTGTCGTGCTCTTGTCCAGCCTTCCGACAGGGAACACCCTCGTCTTGCAACCCTTGATGAGATCCATGACGGTCTTCTCGGCGTGAGGGTCGCTCGCACTGGTGACAAAGCCTTTCGGCTTATTCATGACAATGTATACCTTTTCTTCTCCCTTCAGTCTCTCACCGTTGAAACGGATGTCATCCTTAAGGACGTTGACTTTTGTGCCGAGCTCAGTGACGACCTCGCCGTTGACTGTGACGACACCAGCCTGTATGAGGGTGTCGGCCTCGCGGCGTGAGCAGACTCCTGAGTTAGCGATGAACTTGTTGAGACGGATCTCCTCCTTGATCGGAGTAGGGACAGTGTCATTATCAGAGAATGCGGGGTTGTCGACCTGGGGCTTTCTGGAGATCATCTGGTTGATCCCGGCCTCATCAGCATGGGTGAAATGAGGGCCGTTTTTGTGGACTGGCTTCCTCGGGGCGGGTTTTGAGAACCCACTTCTGCCATTATTGCGCTGGCCGTATGAAGGACGTCCTTCGCCATAGCCGGGTTTAGACTCACCGTATCTCGGCCTGTCCTCGCCGTAACGGGGACGACTCTCGCTCCTCTGGGGACGGTCGCTGTTGAAGCGGGGACGATCGCTATTGTAGCGGGGGCGGTCACTGTTGTAACGTGGACGGTCGCTATTGAAGCGGGGCCTGTCCTCGCCGTACCTGGAGCCACCTTCACTTCTCTGCGGGCGGTCGCTGTTGTAGCGGGGACGGTCGTTATTGTAGCGGGGACGCTCCTCGCCGTATCTGGGCCTGTCCTCACCATATCTCGGCCTATCCTCTCCGTATCTCGGACGGCTCTGGCCGTAAGGACGACGTTCTCCGCCCTGGCCATAGCCCTGGCGTTCACCCTTGTTACCTTCAGAATAATTCCTGTGATTGTTGTCGCTGTACGATCCGACTTTTCTCCTGGGCCTTAGTTTGCGGCCTTCGGCTGAATAGTTGTTTGCGGATCCTTCATTTCTCGCGTAATCCCTACGCTCATCGTGGTGCTCTTGACCACCGTTAAATTTTTCTTCCATGATTTGATGTGGCATCACGCCACTTTTTAAAAATAATTAGGTTCTGATCCTTTTTATTTGAGTTTGAAAATATAAGTGATTGTTCCTTGCTGAAGCGCCGGTGCGTCGGCACTCTGGTTAAAGTGGGCTTTCATGGCCGCCGATCTGGCTGCCGCCCATAATGTCTGGTTATTTACAGTTGTGCCTTGGCCTCCAGCCACGGCTTTGGTGACGTTTCCATAGTTGTCCACCCAGATGTCCACGACAACCTTTCCTTCGTCTTGTACGGCGTAATCAGGCCTCGGGAGGGCGCCAAGCACGCTGCGCCCCTTCACATGGGCGTTAGGAGCGCCGTCAGTCTTGCCGACCTGGGTGTTGCCCTTCGGATGCCCGGCCTTGAACTCCGCAGAGGGATTGGTGGCTCCGTGGGGGGCAAGGGAGGAGTCTTTCTTGCTCATGCCCGGGAACAGGGCATTCTTGTTAATCTCTTCCTTAGGGGCGGGGACTTCCACATCTCCGAAGTCGTCAGGCTTGGCCTCGGCGGTCTTGTTGGTCCTGTCAGACTTGATTGGAGACTCGCTCCTTTGGATCAGCTCGACAGGCTTGGTTTTGTCCACATCCTCGGCCTGAGGTTGCCTGCCAAGTCTCTGCCTTCTGATCTGCTGAGGTTCATCCTCCTCGAAATCAATGAGAAATGTCTGCTCCTCGGGTGGTGGATAGATGTATTTCAGACCCGTGAAAGCGCAGGAGAGCAAGACGACCAAGTGGACGGCGACCGTGAGAACGATCCCTGTCGTTGTGGAGACTTTCGCCTCCTTCTCTCTTTCGCGAAGGTACTGTTTCATCATTCAGGCTGTGTTGCCAAAATCACTTTGTAGTGGTTCCGTTTGGCGATATTCATTACGGAGACAACCTCCCTGACGGGAACTGTCTCATCTGTGTAGATGGAGAAGGTGGGATCCTCTTCCTCTTGGAGAAGACCCACGAGTTCGTCCTCCAGAGCGGTGAATTCGACCGGGGTCTCATCACCGTTGAGATGATAGGTGTATGTCTCGCCACCCCAGTCTTTGATGGATACGCTGACTGTAGGCTTGGCGCTCACTTGGCCCGTGCTCTTCGGGAGCAGGAGCTTCAAGGCGTTCGGGTTGACCAGTGTCGATGTGACCAGAAAGAAGATCAACAGCAGGAACACCAGGTCGGTCATCGAGGACATCGACATTTCCGCCGATACCTTTGTTGTTCTCTTGAATGCCATTGGCTATTTCTCCTCTTCGTTGTCAGCGGGTTCGTGCAGAAGGTCGATGAAATCGATCGTGGCGGTCTCCATCTTGAACATGAGGTTGGAGATCTGGGCGGTGAGGTAGTTGTAGCCGAAGTAACCGAGGATACCGACGATAAGACCGCCAACGGTTGTGATCATGGCGGTGTAGATACCGCTGGAAAGCAGGGTGATGTCGATGTTGTTCCCGGCATTGGCCATGTTGAAGAAAGCCTGAACCATACCGAGGACAGTACCGAGGAATCCGATCATAGGGGCTCCACCGGCGATGGTCGCCAGGGTGGGAAGACCCTTCTCGAGTCTGGCGATCTCGACGTTACCTGTGTTCTCGACCGCGGTCTGGATGTCGGTCAGTGGCCTTCCGATCCTCTCGATGCCCTTCTCGACAAGACGGGCGACAGGGGAGTCATACTTCTCGCAGAGAGACAGGGCGCTTTTCACTTTACCCTCGTGGATATAGTCGCGGATATCCCTCATGAAGTTCTTGTCGACCTGCTGGGCTTTGTGGATCATCCACCATTTCTTGCCGAAGATGTAGATGGCTATGATGGAAAGGATGGCGAGGACAATCATCAGCCATCCACCCTTCGCTGCCATCTCGATTAAAGAATAACTCTGCTCGACTTGCTGCGGGGCTGCCTGAGCCGCCATGGCGGTGGTTTCGGCCATTTCCGTCGCGGCGGAGTCCAGGCCTACCTGTAAAAGATGGAACAACATAATTATAACGTACGTTTTATTGATTAGCTAACCATTGAATGACGTGAACTACACATATCACGCCACCAACCTGCAAAGATAGTGAAAAAAAACGACTTTACCTTAATATTCTACCTTACAGAGGAATAATGCGTGACCCGGGACGGATTCTCCCGCGTCACTTCTGGACCCCCCTTCAACCAGGGAGTCCATCCACTCCTCTTCATGACGTCCCCTGCCTATATCCAGAAGGGATCCGACGACCGCCCGTACCATATTCCTCAGGAACCTGTCCGCCCTTATCGTGAACACGAGATAATCACCATCTTCGGCGGGATATCCCATCATGCTGACATGGTCGGGAACATATGTCTCCCATACCGCTTTCGTTACAGTGCAGATCGATGTCTTGTTGTCCCCACCGACTTTCTCGAAGCAGCTGAAATCGTGTTTTCCCAGCAGTTTGACCGCCGCCCTGTTCATCTTTTCCACGTCAATCGGGAAAGTGTACAGGTACGAATAATGGCTTATGAACGGGTCTTTTTTCCTATGGATGAAATATTTGTATTCCCTTTGCCTCGCATCGAACCTTGAGTGGAAATCCGGAGTGGTCGGAACTATGTCGTGAACCTTGATTCCATGGGGCAGGATGGCATTTATTTTGTAGCCGACAAGCCCGGCGTCAAGGTCCTCGACTGATGTGTCAAAATGAGCGACATAGCTGATCGCGTTGACTGTTGAATCAGTCCTGCCGGCGCCTGTGACGGCGATTCGCTCTCTAAGGAGAGTGGACAGGGCATCCTCGAGACACTCTTGGATGGTTTTAGCGTCGCTCTGCGTCTGCCAGCCATGAAAACCGGAGCCGTCGTAGGAAAGGGTGATCTTGTAGCGCATGGAAGAGGCTGTTGTGATACGCGAAAATATAAAAAAGAACATAAGATGGAAAGCGTTAACATCAAAGAATTGAATGACCGTATCCAAAGGGAAAGCGCGTTTGTGGACATGTTGTCCCTTGAGATGGGCAAGGTCATTGTGGGACAGAAACAATTGGTGGAGAACCTGTTGATAGGCCTTCTGGCCAACGGGCATATCCTCCTTGAGGGAGTTCCCGGACTGGCCAAGACCTTGGCGATCAGCACTCTCTCACAAGCCATCGACGCCAGGTTCAGCCGTATCCAATTCACTCCTGACCTCCTTCCGGCCGATTTGGTGGGCACCATGATATATTCCCAGAAAGACGAGAGGTTTGAGGTTCACAAAGGCCCGGTCTTCGCCAATTTCGTCCTCGCTGATGAGATCAACCGTTCCCCGGCCAAGGTTCAGTCAGCCCTCCTTGAGGCCATGCAGGAGCGCCAGGTCACTATCGGTGACGAGACTTTCAAACTCCCGGAGCCTTTCCTCGTGATGGCGACCCAGAACCCTATTGAGCAGGAAGGAACATATCCTCTGCCCGAGGCTCAGGTTGACCGTTTCATGCTCAAGGTCGTTGTGAGCTATCCCAAGAAGGAAGAGGAGAAGCTTATCATCAGGATGAATAATTCCGGGGAGTTTCCCAAGGCTAGTCCGGTCATCAAGCCCGAGGACATCGTGAGGGCAAGGCAGGTCGTCAGGGATGTCTACATGGACGAGAAGATCGAGAGATATATAGTCGATATTGTTTACGCCACCAGGACTCCTGAGGAATATGGCCTCGGGAAACTGAAGGATATGATCTCATTCGGAGGCTCTCCCAGGGCGAGTATCTCACTGGCCATGGCTGCGAAAGCGTTCGCTTTCATCAGGCGCAGGGGATATGTGATACCGGAGGATGTCAGGGCTGTCTGCAACGAGGTTCTACGCCACCGTATAGGCCTGACTTACGAGGCTGAGGCAGAGAACGTGACCACTGAGCAGATTATCGCCGAGGTCATCAACGCTGTCCAGGTTCCTTAATCTTTTCTGAGATGCCGTCTTCATCTACAGCCAATGATCTCCTCAAGAAGGTCCGAAAGATAGAGATCCGCACCAGGGCTCTGTCTCACCAGATCTTCGCGGGGGAGTACCATAGCGCCTTCAAAGGCCGTGGTATGGCTTTCAGTGAGGTTCGGGAATACCAATATGGAGACGACCCTCGCTCCATGGACTGGAATGTGACTGCCCGTTTGAGGGCCCCGTACGTGAAGGTCTACGAGGAGGAGAGGGAGATGACAGTTGTCCTGCTGATTGACATCAGCCGCTCAGGTCTTTTCGGGACCGTGGATAAGACTAAGAGGGATCTTATCGCCGAGATTGCCGCCGTGTTGAGTTTCTCCGCGGTGATCAACAACGATAAGGTTGGGGCGCTTTTCTTCAGCGACCATGTCGAGAAATTCATCCCTCCGAAGAAAGGTCGCAGCCATCTGCTCCATATCATCAGGGAGATAATCGAATTGAAGCCTACTTCCGACGGGACCGATGTGGGAGAGGCCTTGAGATTCCTGACTAACGCATTGAAGAAGAAGTGCACGGCTTTCCTGCTTTCGGACATGCTGGATGTGGCACCGGATGGTTCCCCTCGTTATGAAGATGCTTTGAAAGTGGCACGTAACCGGCATGATATCTCGGTGATAAAGGTATATGATCCGAGGGAGAAGACCATCCCTTCGGTTGGTCTGGTCCATGTGAAGGATTCCGAGACGGGGGAGTCAGCTTGGGTCAACACTTCCAGCCGGAAGATCCGGGCTGAATATTCCAAGTGGTTCGGGCGAGTGGATGAGAACGAGAGGAAACTCTTCAACCGTTACCAGATAGACTCCGTGGATATTGCCACGAATGATGACTATGTCAAGGGACTGATGGGCTTTTTCGGGAGGAGATGAGAATGAGGAAGTTGTTGAATATTATCGCTTTGATCCTATTGTCCGGAGCTTCGGTATTTGGACAGGGAAGGCTGGTCCAGTCCGAGGATTCCTTCCTGGAGAAGCTTCAGGAGAGGGATTCTGTACTCATTGGTGACCAGCTCCGTTACGGATTCCATCTTAAGAGTGTCCCTTCCGGTGCCGGGCTGATGCTTCCGGATTTCTCAAAGGGTTTCATGAGGGGAGACAGCGTTGAGATCGCCCGCTCCTGGGTTACAGATACTTCCGCTATCCAGGGAAGCAAGAAGTCCCCCAAGGCATACGACATTGACTGCTCAGTCATTATCACCTCTTTTGAGGAAGGAAAGTATTTGCTTCCCCCTCTCTCGGTTATCGAAGAAACAGCTCCTGGGGTTATGGACACGATAGTTTTCAAGCCTTTGGAGCTAGAGGTCTTCACCATCCCGGTGGATACGGCCACCTACAAGATACATGACATCAAGGGTCAGATCAAGTATCCGGTCACTTTCTCGGAGATCCTTCCATATCTGGTGGCGGTTCTCCTGGTGACTCTGTTGGCCTTGCTCATCAGGGCGCTCATCATCGCCAGAAGGAGAAAGACTTCACCGGAAGAGGTCTCCAATGAGCCTCCATATTTGGTGGCTTTGAGGAAACTTGAGAAGTACCGCAGCGACAAGTATTGGGCGAGGGATAAGCAGAAGGTGTTTTATTCAGGAATCACGGACACTCTCCGTGAATATATCGACGCCCGTTACGGGATCGATGCTCCTGAGATGACCACGGCAGAGATTTTTGACAGTCTTGGTCACACGGACGTTCCCGCCGACTTGTTTGTCCAGACCAAGGAACTGTTCGAGACAGCCGATATGGTAAAGTTCGCCAAAGCTTTCGCCTCCGATGAGGAGAACGCCGCCGCGGTCCCTCTGGCTGTGAGGTTTGTGACCTCGACAATGGTCATCCCCGATTCGACCGGGGATCTCAATGGGGCAGATGGCAGGTCAAAGCCGACCATGACAAATAACGAGGGAGGGGCTGAGTGATGTATTTCGAGTATCCGAGACTTCTGTGGCTTCTCCTGGTTCCGCTTCTGCTTGTCCTGAGGTACTTGTATCTCGAGATCAAGGACCGTAGGCCACATCTACGGGTGTCCAAGGCTACCCCCTGGAAAGCCGGGGGAGGCTCAGTACTCTCCGTTGTCCGTCATATTCCGTTTATACTCAGGACTGCCGCCCTATGCTTTATCGTGGTGGCTATCGCTAGGCCCCGCTCCTCTACCAAGGTTGACAGGGTGGACACAGAGGGAATCGATATTGTCCTTGCGATGGACGTCTCGACGAGTATGCTCGCCAGGGATTTCACCCCCGACAGGATAAGCGCGGCTAAGGATATCGCTATAGAGTTCATCTCCCAAAGGCCTACTGACCGCATGGGAATCGTTGTTTTCGCCGGCGAGAGCTATACCCAGTGCCCCCTCACCACCGACAGGGCGACCTTGATTAACTTGATGAAGGAAGTCTCCACCGATCTTATCGAGGATGGTACCGCTATCGGAAACGGGCTTGCCACCGCTGTCGCGAGGATAAAGGATTCGGATGCGAAAAGCCGTGTCGTTATACTCCTCACCGATGGTGTCAATAATAGTGGTGAGGTGGCTCCTGAGACCGCCGCGGAGATTGCCAAGACCTATGGGATCAGGGTATATACCATTGGTGTCGGAGCTAATGGTGAGGCGCCTTATCCCGTGATGACACCATGGGGCGTGCAGGTTCAGAACATGAAGGTGGAGATTGACGAGAAACTGCTCTCCAGCATAGCCACCACTACAGGAGGCCGTTATTTCAGGGCTACTGACAACACCAAACTCTCTGAGATTTATGGGGAGATCAATAAGATGGAGAAGGCCAGGGTGAGCGTTGACAGTTTCCCCGTGTACAAGGAGCTGTTTGGAGGGTACGCCCTCGCGGCGGCTATATGCCTGCTTCTTGAGTTGCTGATCAAAGCTTTAGCGTTAAGGAGGTTGCCATGATTATTCTCGCTCGTTCAGAATACCTTCTGCTATTGTTGCTGATCCCGTTCCTCTTCATCGGCGTGGCGTTGTGGATGAGAGCGAGACGCCGTCGTGTGCGCGCGATAGGTGACGAGGAGTTGGTTAAAGAGTTGATGCCCTCATGGTCACGCTCGAAGATTTGGGTGAGGACGGTCATATATTCCCTGGCGTTTTTCTTCTTCGTCATAGGTCTCACCAGGCCCCAGATCGGAGCTAAATTGAAGGAGCATAAAGTCAAGGGAGCGGAGATCATGGTCGTTTTGGATGTCTCCAACTCGATGCTCGCCAAGGATTATTCCCCTAACAGGCTTGATAGAGCCAAACTCGCCATCTCGAGGATAACAGATAAGCTTCAAGGGGACAGGATAGGCCTTATCATATTCGCCGGAAGCTCTTTCGTCCAGCTCCCGATAACCACGGACTATGTGAGCGCCAAGATGTTCCTTAACAACATCTCGACGGAATCGATACCTATCCAGGGCACTGCTATCGGGGATGCCATCAATACCGCTATCAGGAGTTTCAGCGCCCAAAGTGAGAACAGCAGGGCGATAATAGTGATCACTGACGGAGAGAATCATGAGGATGACGCTGTCGCTGCCGCTTCACAGGCCGCCGAGGCGGGGATAAAGGTCTACACGATAGGTGTGGGATCCGTTGAAGGTCAACCGATTCCGATTAATGGGAGTTTGCTTAAGGATAAAGAAGGTAACATCGTCGTGACCAAGCTTGACGAGGAGACTCTGAAGGAGATCGCCTCGGCTGGTGGCGGGGCTTATGTCCATGCCGGAAACGATGAGTTCGGCCTCACGCCCATCATAAATGACATCAAGAAGATGCAGGAGGAAGAATATAGCTCCGTGGTGTTTGAGGAATATGACGAGCAGTTCATGTATTTCCTCGCTATCGCATTGGCTCTCTTCGTCCTGGAGATGTTAATTGGCGAGAGGCGTTCCCGCAGGCATTTGTTTGACAAGATATGATGA
>ONSC01000027.1 GCA_900320365.1 uncultured Bacteroidales bacterium | reverse complement strand
CATCCAGGGCAGATGGGCGGGACCCACGAAGTAGTTGTAGATCTCCTCGTCGGTGAGTCCCAGCTTTTTCAATACGCGGGCGGTGATGGCCTCATTCGCCACAAGGGCCAAGGGCATATCTATCCCGTGCAAAGCCATCCAATCGATTTCCTGTTCCCAACGCTCCCAGTCCCAGTAGCACAATGTGTAGCCGTACGTGACCACGTTGAAATAATAGTGGTGCTTGAAAGGAGAGACTTTCTCTACCGAAGGGGCGTCAGGAAGCGTTGAGGGAAGCTCGAGGCGGTTACCCGACCAGGAGTTGATGCCGGCTTCCATATTCCGGACATATTCGTAAAAGGCCCGGCATAGAGCCATGTTGCTGCTTCCTTCAAGCTTCAAGACTCCGTTTTCGACTTTATATGAGAACCGGTCACATCCATTCTCCTTGTCCATAGACAGGGAGAGTTCCATTGGAACTCCTTCTCCAGCAAATCGTTGGATTACGTCCTTAGCTGGAGCTGTCTTGTCCTGGCAACCAGCCAGCAGGAGCTTCTCATTTGTTTTGGTTGTAAAGGTAGTAGAGCCAATAAGTGTCTCCGAATTTGGAGCGGAGCCTCTGCCGCAGGTCGCTCCTTCGGCTGTTTTTAGTATAGAACTCCTTGAAGTCAGAGTATCTTTTTAGTGTCTCCTGGTCGATATTCCATTTCCCGATGAGTTCGGGTTCTTTCTCAGAGAGGATCAGGACAGCTTCTTTGAAGGATTGTGGAAGTGGCTGGCCTGCCATGAACTCGTCCAGGAAGTCCTTGAAACTCTGGAGGTTCTTGGCGAGCAGGAAATGGGCTCCAGCATATTCCCGGGTGGCTGTGTGATAAGGGTTAGCCCTTAATATCTCTTCGAGGTCCCATCCCAAATCGTTATGGGAGAAGGCCAGGTTATTGTCTTTGGGTACGCAGCGGGCTTTCGGGCCAAGCTCCGGGTCTTGAAGAATCATCTCCCTGTTTCTGAGGAACTTCCGTTGGTCGGTAGCCCATTTTCTGTAGAAACAGCTATTCTCGAGTCTGGCGATGTATTTCTCGGCCACGTCATATTGCCCGAAGATGAGATTGGTCTGGACGAGCCTTTGGAGCATCCGGGGATTTGAATTGTCGAAAATCACGTTGGCCTCGAACGCCATCCTTTGAGCCAGGGAAATATGCCCCATCTCATAGTAGATGTTGCTCAACAGCAACGAAGTGTACTCGATCTCGCGCCATTCCAGGATGAGGCTGTAGGGGTCTGTCTGGGAATATTTGAACATCTCATCCCCGAGGATTCCTTTCCTGGCCAGGGCCCAATTGAGAAAGTTTTGATAGACATAGTTGTTATCGCTTGTCTTTGAAAGGACCCGGATTATGTCATCAGGACGATCTTGGTACATGTACCAGTCCAGTTCCTTGTAGAGTTCTTTTTCCCCAAGGGATGACTTATATGAGAAGATGACGTTGGCGAGAGCGATGACGGCCAGGCCTGAAGTGAGCGCTATGCGGCCTTTAGAGCCGCGGATCAGTTTCCGGAGGAGAAAGTCAGCCAAAACCACAACGAGCGTCACCAATAAGGCCACGCTCAAAGCACCGGCATAGGGGATGCTCCACAAAGAGGTCAGGTGTTTCTGTCCAGAGTATAGGAAATTGAATCTATTGGCCGATTGCAGAAAGATGAAGCAACCAGCGAGAACCAGTCCCCAGACGCAATATCTGAATATCTTTTCCCTTTTCACTTGTGATAACTCAAATATACTAATAAATGGTTGACTGTAAAAGGGATTTTATAAAAAATACCGGGGGCGGCGACTCCGCCCCCGATACAAAAGTGCTATGAGTAAACGTTACTTGTTTAGGGTAACAGTTATTGTCCACTCCTTCTGTGAGCCGTCAGCGGCCTCCACGATGTATTTGTGGGGAGACGACCAGTCGGCAGGTGTTCCGAGAGCGGGAGAACCACCGACCGGTGTGATGACCGCGGCCGTGGAAATCTGGACAGCGACCACCAGCTGGCTCGCGCTTATCTTGCTCTTCTCAGCCTCCGGGAAATTGGAAGGAAGAGATGCGGTGATATTGCAAGTCTTGGATCCGGCGTCGATGCTGTTCTTGACAGTCAAGGTCGATTGCTTCACGGCATGGGCCCCGCTGAGAGGGAATGTCTTGGAATTGTCCATGTAGCGGTAATACACATAGGCTCCTGTGATGTCGGCGCCGTCGTACACATCGAGAGGCTTGAGGTTGTATTCAAGACAGGACGTGAACGACAAGGCTAGGACAGCTGCTATGATGATGTATTTCAATGATTTCATAATCGTAGAATTTAACTGTTACCAACCTTCGTTCTGCTGATGGTCAAGGCCGTAAGCCTCCCTGGTGTCGAGGAAGCCCTGGGCGATGGGGAAGAGATACCTCCTGGCGGTGAACTGCCTCTTGGCGGCACCGGTGATGGTCACCTGTCCGATGAGTATGGCGTCGCGTGCGCGGTTGATGCTGATCTTGTAGGTGGCGCGGTCGAGGTCGAAGATGATGTCTCCAGGAGTTCTGCCATGGTTCGAGTAGCCGCCGTACTTGCCCCATCTCAGATAGGTGAAGTACATGTCGGCGTGCTCGTTGGTCATCTCGCAGTTACGCTCCCTCATGTAGTCTATCCAAGCCTCCTCAAGAGTGGATGCCTTTGACTCGGGAAGTTTGCCGTGGGTGACGCGGGTGGCATTCAAGGCCTTGACGGCCTCGGCGACATTACCTTGGAGGAGGTAGGCCTCGGCGAGGTTCATGTAGGCCTCACCTACACGGGCGATCACATAGTGCATGTCAATCTTGACGCTGGCGTAGTAGGTGTTGACCGGATTCTCGATGGTGTTCTTCCTCCAGTAGTAACCGGTGGCGGTGTTGTACCACGCACCGTCCTCCTTGTCACGGACTCCGATACCGGCGTTACCGTCAAGGTTGGTGTGGAAGGTCTCGTTCACGAAGACATCTCCATCAGCGATGACGGAAGTGTGGAAACGTGCGTCCCTGTTCTGATACATCAGCTCAGAGATGTTCCTCGTGTCTGTACGGTCAGACTTTAGGACTGAGTACCTGGTGAATACGGGGGTGGTTCCGTTAGTGTTGGCCAGGTCATTAGGAGAAGGAATACGACGAGGGTTACCGTTCAGCTGGTTGTACTGGTCAACCTGACCGGGAGTTGTGACGGAAGAAGGGTCGAGCTCATCGACATTTTCCTTCCACTGGGAGGTCTCCCACCAAGGCAGAGCTTCCTTAGTCTTATCATCAATCACAAGGTACTGGTCCACAAGGTCTTGTGTCGGCCAATAAACACCCCAGGCGCAGAAGGTCTGGCCGTCCTTGTTCGTCCACTCCAGCGGGCACTGGGAGTTCTGCTGCTGGCTCGGGGTGATGTTTGGAGCCGTCAGCTGAGTCTCATAGAAGCTGGACATTGAGCTGTTCTGGGCGAGACGGTAGAACCCGAGGAGAATCTCGGAATTGTACATGTCTGTCTCGTTGAACATTCCGCCGTAGTTGGAGGTAAGTTGTTTGTTGTCGACGACATCCTTGGCGGCGTTGATACACTTGGTGAGGTAAGACTGGTCTCCGGTGTAGGCGTAGGCCTGCAGGCATGCGGAGCTCAGAAGAACCTCGGCGGCGTACTTGTTGGCCCTTCCGGTGGAAGATGTCTTGGGCAGGCCGGCAATTGCGTCTTCAAAGTCGGCTATGACTATATCGTAGCTTTCCTTGACAGAGGAGGTCATGTGGAGATCCTTAACGACCGTGGTGTCCTCCTGGGAGAAAACCTGCTTGATCGGGAGGAAACGACCCATCGTACGGGCCTGGTAGAAAAACACCATGGCGCGGAGGAACTTTCCTTCTGCCACGATTAGGGTCTTCTCCTCACTCGAGAGGTTCTCAGAGTTGGAGGCTTTCTCTATGATAAGGTTGCATCTGCGGAGTCTCGAGGCCTGGTTGGCGCCAAGATCGTTAGTGCGATCATAGATTTCCAGCGCCCAACGGTCCGAAGGTCTTGTGACCTGGTCGGCCTCGACGGAGTTGGGGGTCCTGGATTCCCAAGTCACCGCGGTTCCGCTGCCGGCCCACATACCGTTAAGGACGGAATAGTAAGTGGCGTTCACAAAGGCGTTCGCCGTGCTGTATGAACCCCATACGGTCTCCTCGTCGAAGAAGTCGGTAGGATGGGTGTCGAGGGTGTCGCGGCACGAGGGTGCGAGGAACAGTAGACCGATTCCCAACAGACTGAATAATATACTCTTTTTCATATTCATGTCGCTTTTAGAATCCAATGTTAACAGTTAAAGCAAGAGTCCTGTCGACCGGGTAGTTGTAGTTCTGGGATGAACCGGCTTCGGGGTCGAGTCCGTAAATCTGGGAATTGGACCATGTGAGGATGTTCTGCCCGGAAATACCAACCCTCAGCCTTGAGAGCCAGTCGTATTTCTTGAGGGCGGAGTACTTGAAGTCATATCCGAACTGGAAGTCCTTCATACGGACATATGCGCAGTTTATAAGCCAGAAGTCGCTGTCAATGAAGTTGTTATTGTTGTTGAGGTTCGTGTTGGATGTGAGCCTCGGGTAAGCGGCGTTGGTGTTCGAAGGGCTCCAAGTGTTCTCCTGGTAAGGGAAGATGACGGAAAGGTCTCCAACCTGGCTGGTCTGCATGGAATTGGTATAGTTCGTTCCGTTCAGTCCCAGATTGTAGTTGGTCGCGCCTTGGATCAATGTGCTGAAATAGAATCCTCTCCAACCGAGATTGATGCTGAGTCCGTACTGTGCGCGCGGGACGCTGGTTTTTCCGAGTCTGCGGTAGTCGGCAGAGGTGATCTGCCCGTCACCGTTGGTGTCCTCGTACTTGAGGTCGCCGGGCGCCAGGTTTCCGGTGTTCATCGAGCTGAGATATCCGACGCTGTTGAACACGTCTTGCTCGCTGGTGTAGAAACCGAGGCAATGGTAGCGGTTGCCGTAATAACCCCTCTGCTGCTGTGTGCGGGTGTAGGGGTTCATGTAGGAGGACTCGGCCTCACTTTGGTTATAAGCCCAGAGCTGGTCGAAATAGGTCATGTTGGCCGCGATGTCATAGCTGAAATCGCCGACATTGTCCCTCCAGCCGAGCTGGATCTCGATACCCTCGCGGCGGAACTCGGACTCGGACTTGACTTTCGGCATGGAGATACCCATGACCTGGTTCAGATAGCTCTGTCCTGTAGGAGCCATAAGGTAGCCGAAGGTCTTGTAGAAGAAGTAGTCGAATGAGCCGTAGAGCCTGTTGGACAAGGATGCGAAGTCAAAACCGATGTCGGTCTGGTTGGTGGTGTACCAAGTAAGGTCAGGAGAAGGCAGGGCACCCTCGCTGAAACCGGAGGCGAACTCTCCGTCCACGACATAGGAAGTCGCGCTCAGGGTGTAGGACTGCATGTAGGCGAATCGGCCCGCGCTGGAGTCCAAACCGGTCTGGCCATAGGAACCTCTGAGTTTCAACATGTTGAGGACGTTGTTGTCCACAAGGCTCTTCATCCATGGTTCAGCTGTGACGACCCAGCCCACAGATCCTCCGACGAACAGTCCCCATCTCTTGCCTGGGGCGAAGTAGTCGGATCCGTCATAACGCATACTGCCCTCGAGGTAGTACTTGTTGGCGTAGTTGTAACGGGCCTGTCCAATCCAAGCGGCGCGTCCGAGCTCAGACTCGCTACCGCCGTTGGTCTGGGTGCTGGCGGGACCCACGCTGATCTGGTCGACCTGGAACTCATAGTTGGTCCTGGCCATATAATAGTCGTATCCTGTCTCGTAGTACTGCTCGTAACCACCGACAGCGGAGATGGAATGCTTGCCGAACTGGTTGGCATACTCCAGGAACGCCTGGTGGGTGTAGCCGATGTTCTTGTCGTTGGTGAGAGTCAGTTGAGGCTGGCCGGCGTAGATCGGCTGGGTGGAATCCCATTCGTACTCGGCGGCATTCTTCTGCCAGAGTTTATGATTGTAGAAATAGTAGCGGTAGTTGGAGGAAACGCGGGCCTTGAGTCCCTTGACCCACGGCACACTCCAGACTATCTCTCCCTTTGCGTTAATGACATTGGTGCTCCACTTGGAGTAACCGGCATCCATGGTCGTCTGGGCGTAGTGGTTGTAGTTACCATTCCACCAGGGAAGTCCGTGGGCGTTGAATATCACGCCTTCATCACCTCGGGCAAGACCTGAGAAGGATGAGCCAGGGCCTCCGTACTGGGTTCCCCTCGGTTCGTGAGTGGACTGGGTGTATCCGTCAACGGTGGCGTTTATCTGGACTCCGAACTTCTTGAGGTTAACTGTCTCGGCGAGACGGATGGTGGAGCGGTAGAAACGGTGGTCAGCGTTCTTCAGCATTGATTTCTGGTCAGTGTTGGAGAAGGACGCATAGGTGCGCATGACATCGTTACCTCCGGAAACCCTGACGGTGTGTTTGGTCTGAGGCACCCAATCCCTGATGATCAGATCGCGTTGAGAGTCCATAGGGCGTCTCTGTGAATCCATTCCCTGCTTGGCAAGCTCAATGACCTCCTTGGAATATGCGGGCTCAAGACCGTCGTTCGTATATCCCTGGTTGGAGAATTCGTAGCGCTTCCATGTCGGCTCGACATCAGGCCAGAAAGCGGGCTGGGCGAATGACTGGTTGAAGTCGTAGTCGACGGCGACCTTGCCTTGAGTTCCTCTTCTTGTGACAATCTGGATGATACCGTTAGCGGCTCGTGAACCGTAAACGGCGGTCGCTGAAGCGTCCTTCAGGATGTTCATCTGCTCGATGTCCTCAGGTGATAGGCTGACGAAGTCAGTCTTGGAACGGATGGCTCCATCTATAACGTATAACGGCTCTCCACCACCACGGATACTGATTGAGGGGTTGACGTTGACACCACCACCGCTCTGCTGGACGATAAGTCCAGGGGAACGGCCGGCGAGACCTTGCGAGATGTTCACAACCGGTAGGTTGGAAATCTGCTGGGTTTTGACCGTAGAGACTGAGGAGATAAGGTCTCTCTTAGTCGCTGATGAATAACCCACGACCAAGACATCGTCGAGCGCGAGCACATCCTCCTCCATCGTGAGGTCGTGCGTTCCGGCCTTGTCCGCCTTGAACTCAACAGTGGTGTAGCCGAGGTTCTCGATTGTGACCACGGCGCCAGCGGGAACTGATAATGACCACTTTCCGTCAGCGTCTGTAACGGCTCCGTTCAAGGTGCCTTTCTCAAGGACAAACGCTCCCACAACGGGTTGTCCTTTGGCATCTTTCACGGTACCGTTAACGGTCACCTTTGTCTGAGCGAATGCTATCTGCACCAGACATAGGAAGATCGCTACCGCGATACTTCTCAAACTAGGCGATTTTAACATAAGTGATTGATTAATAGTTGATAAATGGTGAGTATATATTATTGTGAGATTACGATCAGCCAACCTTCCTTGCTCTTGACCGGGATGGGTTGACCGGCCTTGAAGGAAGTCTCATCCTGGAAGTTCATGATCTCCGGGGCGGTAATCTTGGCCTTAGCGGGATCTATGCCTATGGCTTTCCAATTGATTGTCAGCTTTATGGTCTTGTCCTTGCCGGCGAAGTTGCCGATAGAGACCAGGGTCTTGCCGTCCTTTACATAAGCCGTGGCCTTGACATCCGGATCAGAGGTGGAGACAGGGCAGTCAGGATCCCAGTAGCCAAGCATCTTCGCCTCTGTTATCCCGAACTTATCCCAGAACTTCCAGACCGGCACAGGGGATTTGACATTCTCTTTTCCGGTTCCGGTCCAAGAGTGCCTTGCGGTTGTGCCGTAGACCATTCCCAGGAACCTGTTACCACCATCCTGCAGCATCTCGCTCATCACTCCGAACGGGATTCCTGAGAAGGTGACAAGCCACTGGTCAGGGGTCATCTCATTGTACCTGTAACTCTCGCCGAACCAGAGCCTGTCCATGTAAGGGAAGAACTCGGTGTATTGGTTGGCCGGGCCCTGTGAGTATCCGGTGTTGGAATGGAGATCGATCAGGGCACCATCGTGGTATTCCTCCAGGATCTTGCGGATTCTCTTGACGGTGGTCCTGTCGAAGGAAACATCATCCATGTAGATTCCGTCGAGGTCGTAGTTCACCAATATCCAGCGCAGTCCCTCAAGGAAGTAGTTGATAAACCTTGAGTTAGGTGTGAGAACCAAGGCGGCGTCAGAATCTCCTTCCTTGATCAGGACTCCGTCCCTGATGTTGTCGAGGGCTGTGTACCACGCCGGCTTGTAGTCATCGATCAGGTGCTCGCAGTCCCAAGGCAGTCCATAACCGACACCCTCCAGGAATATCTCGTGGTTGAGGCTGTGGAAGGCATAGACCTCCTCGCAGTGGGTGGTCAGCTCACGGATGGTGTAGTACAGTTTCACCTTCCTGCCATTCTCGTGCTGATGCTTGATGTGTGAGATCAGAGAGTCGCGGACAATGTAAGGATAGTTGATGTAAGGGTTCAGGTTCGTGGCGTGGTGGATATTACCGATATTGGCTCCATCCTCTGACGCCTTGTCGAATCCGGAAGGAGTGGAGTGATAATATCTCTCCGAGAAGTGCTTGGCCGGATTGAGATCCTTGACAGGAGTGATCAACAAGTTGAACTCATAGTTCATGGGTTCCTTGCCGATCGTCCTCTTACCCGTTGAGGCGACCACGGTGGCAGGTTTGCCTTTGGCTCCGCTGACAGTGACGGTCCCAAGATGATTGTTGCTCCAGACGGGTGTCGGTTCCGGTTTATAGTCCCAGATAAGCGGTCCATGATAGGTTCCTCCCCTAAACTCGGTGTGCAGACCTGCTTTCACACCACCGATCCAGTAGCTGTCGTAGGAACCGTCCCATTTATAGGTGTAATTGACAGGGCGGTATCCGCCTCCTTTACCGCCGCCATATCCGATACCGAGGAGATACTCGGAAGAGTAGGCGCTGTAGGTGGAGACAAGCCTCACATCCTTGGCTTCAATCTCTTTGTCTGAAGAGACATTGATGTCGAAATGCATGTGGCCGTCAAACTCCATGTTTCCGGCGAGATCGAACTTGATCCCATTCTGCTCAGAAGAGGCTTTCCATGTGACGAGCCCAGCGGCGTCTTTGGAAATCTTCACATTGTCGGCGTTGAAGACGACGTCACCGTTCTTGGTGGAGACAATCAGGGTCTGCGGCTTCTCGAACACTTCCTTGCCATTGATCTCGATTTTTCCGACCATACCGTTGGCTCCGACCTCGATGACTTTGCCGGTCGCCTCGACTTTATTCCCGTCCACAGTCATTTCCTTGAACGGGGCGACAGGCTCATTGTCCAACGCTATGGTTGAGTTGAGCCAGCGTAGTCTGGCGTGTCTCCAGGTCTCTGAGTCCCCCTTGTCCGCCAGGACCTTGGACGACACTTTAATCTCAATCGGTATTGCCTGAGGCTCAACGCCTTCCGCTGAGATAACCGCCTGTCCCTTATAGGTCCCAGACTTGGCGTCCTCAGGAATCTGGACTCCGCACCAGAGAGCCTGCACCTTATCTTTGGGCACGTTGATGGTGAAATCCAGATGCTTGCCATCCCAGTTTGTTCCCTCCTGGTTGAAGCATGTCATGGCATCCGTCCCGATCGTGGCACTGCCGTTCTTGAGTTCTGAAAAAGCGACTTTGACATTCTTGAGTTCCTTCTTCGCCGCCCAGACACCGAATTGCCATGCGTAGTACTCATTCTTGTCGGCCGCGCCTTTGAAAACCGTCTTCGGTCCTTTGGCCCATCTCGCGGGAATCTGGTAAGTCAACTGGATAGGAAAGGCCCGGTCCTCAGGAAAAACAACCATCTCTTTACCCACGGCGTTCTTTACAGCGTCCATCTCGTCCGCCGTGGCAATCAAACCCATAGGGCTCCAGAAGTTGAACCGGGAAACACTCTCAAAGCAATTCACGGTCGCTTTTGGAAGTTCATTTTTCACACCAACCATTTTTTCGGACCAGGCCTTGTCCGTATCGTATTCTGGTGGAAGATAATCGTTCCAAGGTTTGCCATATCTGGCGTCTCCGCTTCCCGGACGCCATTTATAAGGCAGGTAATAGATGTAATAAGTTCCGGCTCCGGCCGTGGGTTTGAAGACCACCTCTCCTTTTTCCGGAGTCATCTCCGTGACTATCACGTCCTTGATCTCGTTGTCCTCGGCGTCGGTCACAATGATCTTCTTAGTGTCAATCCTCAGGTCCGGACGTCTCCAAGGCAGCTGGGCGACCACACCATCGGCCGAGGTCTCACCCACAGAGACTACCGCCCTGTGATGACCTCTCTGGTCAGCTTTCCATTGGGTATCCGCGACTTTGAACGGAATTCCGTCGGGAGCGAAACTTTGGTAGCGGCTATCTCCGTCAGGGATGTTTTTAGTCCCGGAGCAGGAGACTACGCTAGCGCAAATTGCGATGATTAATGATAAAGAGAAATGTGGTTTCATTAGTTATGTGTTGTGGTTTTTCCAAAAAAACACGAATGAGCCTAAAAAGTGGGTCTTTTTGGCTCATTCGTTATGTAATATGTTGATATGCAATAAGTTGTACCCCCCCCTCAAGAGGGTAATAGCCTTGGTAGGAAGATGCGTTATGATAGGACTGACTCAATTGCGCCGATTATCTTTCGCAAATTAATAAAGATTTTCGGGATTTGCAATCGGATTCTGAGATGTTTTTTTCTTTTTAATAATATGATTCTACCAATAGATAATCCTATTGAATTAAGAACAATCTAGTGTCGGGAGTGTTGAATTCGATTATGAATTTCTTAGCGTTCCTCGCCACCGTCTTGCCGGAGAACAGGTCGACAACCTCCTTGGCCTTGCCATTCAGGTACACTGTTTTCTGTCCTCCATCCTTGCAATGGACGCTGATGAGCCTCTCGTTGGCAAAGACAGGCTCCAGGCCTTTCAAATACTCATGAGCGCCAGCCTTGACGCAGATTTCCTTCAATGCCTCACTGGTGTAGAGGGACGGTTCTTTGGCATAGACCGCTGTCCATTCGCCCATATTCGTGGAACTCACCCCTCCCGTTCCGAACGGCACTCCGGCCCATCGCTCCACTCTATTGATATCCAACGACTTCTTGTCGCTTATCCCTGGAGCGTAACACCAAATAACCGTCCTTCCGTCTTTGCAGATGTATTCCTTTAAGAGAGACTCTTTTTCCTTTGTGATAGTCATTGTGGCGGGAAGCGCGACGACCTTGTACCGGGACAGATCCAGTCTCGTCACATCGGATAGGGAATAGCAGTCAATCGGCATTCCGATCTTCCCGAGAGCGTTCCTGAAAGGCTCGCACAGGGACCAGGGGAATAGAGTCTCATCATTCATCCCGTTTATACTTTCCGGGTCGGCGAGATACAGGACTTCTGACACGGAAGCGGAATTGTCATTCTTGAACTTCTCGAACGCCAAGTGAGCCTTTCCGATCGCCTCACGAAGGGAAGGGTCGTCATAAAACCGCCCCCACATGTCGAACCACCACATATCGGCGTGGTTGATTATAGCGAAGCAAGCCTCGCGGAGATTTCCGGCTATGTCCTCTTTGATGTCGTTGTAGGAGGATCCGCCCCTGAAATACTCATGAGGCCGGTGATCGACTTCGTGGAGCAGGCGTTTGCCGTTAAGCATGGCCGTCCCGAACAGGGTTTGCGAGCCACTTGCCTCTCCCATAGCCCTGCTGGAATATGACGCTGGAGCGATGAAGAAGTCTATGTCCTTGCTGCGGAGCACCTTCTCATAGCCCATATGGCCGAAGCTGACGGGGTGGCGGTCGCTGACAAAATAGTATCCGAAGAAAGCGCCTATCTGTTTCTCCGCCGGGATTATTTCCCTCGCGAATGAGGCGTACCGCAGGACTGCGTCGGCGATCACATCTCCGTGGAAGGTCCAATAGTCTATTCTGTCCCGCTCAGTCGCGGGGTCATATATCCGGTTCTCAAAGGAGGCGGTGTGAAGCTCGTCAATGGATGGGGCTTTGGTGGCGGTGTATGGTTTTCCATTCATCTCGAGCCATTTGCTCCAAGCATAGTCTTTCAACGGGCAGGAATAACCTCTCTTGTATTCGTACCATTCAGAAGTGCATCCACCAGAGAGGACATATGAGACAATCTTGTCGCCGTAGTTCTTCTCGGCGTAAGTGATGAAGTCCTCCATCCACTTTTCCGTCACCTGAAACCATCTCCCGTCACAGGCGAAACTGGAGATGAAATCATAGCTGTCTCCAGAAAAAGTTCTAGTGGCCCAGTACGGTGTATTCAGGTCAATCATACACACGAGTTGGGCGTCAGGGCTGGCTTTCAGGATGTCCTCTATCTGGGCGTCAAGGTTTTCCCATGCGTATTGTCCTATGCCTGTCCATATCGGGGGATATTGGCAGTAATATTCTCCCAGGGAATTGATAGTGTTGGCGGCGAATATGCAGCGGGTCTTGATGCCGAGTTCCTTCGCGAATGTCCCGGTCATATCCAACTGCTTATGGAAAGACCTGTAGCAGTCAAACGCCGGTCCCTTCGCCATATTCACTGTCCCCGGCCTCAAAGGATTATTGACAATCACCGGGAGCAACAACGCCGCGAATAATAACGTCTTCCTAAACATTATGAAGAGATTTTTATAAATGCAGGGCTATCAAGTCGTTCCCAAGGCGGTGGAGGGCGGACTCAATTTTGTTGATTTGAGCTTTACGTGGGGAGGATTTCCCTTTAGCGTAGTGCCAGAGCTGCTTTTGATTTATTCCTGTCAGTCTTTCGAGACCTGCCTTTGAGAATATTCCTTGGTATAAAGTGAGGAGGCTTTTAACATCCATCTTGAACTCAATCGCATAATCCCCTTGTAACTGCTCCGGGATTTGACAGCCAAGTTCTTTACAAGTCTCTAAATAATCATCTAAGGCCTCCTGTAGATTCTTCTTAATCTCCTCAATCGTGTTACCGGTCGCGACAACTCCGTCCAGCTCATTTATATAAGCTGAATAATTGTTCTCAAGACTCTCAATGGTCGCTATAATTGTACGCATTATAATATTATTTAAGGCCAGCTTCTCTCAATATTGAATTAATTGTGCCTTCGGCAAGATCGTCGTTTCTTTTGCCGGCGACAATTATCGGGCGCCTTGCTCCTTCTTTATAGAACTTATGGTGATCTCCTTTGGTGCTAATATAGCGCCATCCTTCAGCCTCTAAAAGGTCAATAATCTCTCTAACCTTCTTTTTCATAGTAAAAGTATCAATAGCAAAAATAACTATTTTTCTATTATATCCAAAGATAAACTAGAAAAATAGTTACTGATAGTTACACGAACATCACTTCACGGCCGTGGAAGAGGAATCCTCCGGCGACGAGGTATTCACGGCAGGTGGGGGAGAATTGGTCCTCGACAGTGATGTGCTCATGGCCGGCGAGGATGCATTTGAGTAGACGCTCTTTCTTGAGGTAGGCTATGAACTCCCTAGTCGTTTTGTCCTCTTGCTGTGTCGTGTAGTCTCCGCTCGCAGGCGGAACGGCTCCGTCTGTCATCGGTTCTCTCGTCTTCCAGAAGCGGTAGGTCGCCCTCCAGATGTCTTCCGTGAAGAAAGGCACATGCATGCACAACACAATCGGAAGCCCTTTCTTGACTTCTTTCTTGAACTGCTTGACCTGGTCCTTGGTCACATAGCCGAACACGTCGTCCAAGGTCACGAAATTGACTTCGTTCACGACTTGAGAATGAAGCTCAAGGTCGAAGGGATATACCTTTTTCAATTGTTTGCGGGTGCCATCCTTGTATTTCTCATTGGCGTAGGAAGCGTTCCATTTCTCGTGGATGAACTCGTGGTTTCCCAACGATCCGAACATCTTGTCCCCGAAGTACTTCCCTACGAGGTCGAAGTTCGCCTCGCTTTGGTAATCGATCAGGTCTCCCGTATGGACTATGTAATCCACATGTTCTTTCGCCCAGGCCAGGGCGTCTCTCAGGGCTTCCTCCTGCCTTCCTCCAAAAGTCCGTGTGCGAGTCGAGCTTTGTCCAAGTTTCCACTCATCCTCCCCGAAGTAGGTGGAGGTTAGGTGGCTGTCAGAGAGATGCAGCACGGAGAATGGCTTCTTGAGCCCTATCTTTACGGTGGCGTAACTCATCGAGAGACGCTCGTAACGACCTCTCTCCGGAAATACCTCGGGCTTGTCCTCGGCTAATGCCGGGAGACTTGATGTGGCTATGAGGGCACCTGCTCCGGCAGCGCTTTTTATGAACGATCTTCTATCCATAATGTCTTAAGTTTATTATTTCAATGTGGAAAGTGCCTTCACCATCGGAAGCTCATAGTAGAATACCCAATCGCTGTTCATGGTTTTGGCGGAGAGATGGTTGTGACGGTTCTGGTCGGGCAGGTAGCCTTCCGGCTGTTCCATGAACCTGGTCTTGGAGTATGTCTCCAGTAGCCTCGCGCGCATCGTCTCGAAATATGAGCATACCTCCTCTATCCCTTTCAGGGCCTGTTTCCTGCTCTCGGAATTGCCTGCTTGGTCATATTTCTCCAAAGTCAGGATCACCATGGCGGGGAAGTGGAGAAGGTCATTCAAGGAGTCATAGATCTCAAGGGTATAATGCCCCCGCAGAGCGGTCTGATGGGCCTTTTCTATTTTCTGGCAGATGTCTTTATAAAGCTGGTCCGCCTCCTTTGCTTTGGCGATTTTCTCCTTGTAGGTCTCGCTCCATTCCCCGGGTTTCTCCGGGTCTGGAAGTGATATGAGCTTGTAGTCTGTCGTCCCCCATGCTGGATTCCTCCTGCCGGAGGTGACTAAAGCTCCATCGAAGAAATAGGCCAGTTGTTCCATCTCGTTCACGAATTGGATTGTGTTGTCTTCGGGAGGGAAACCGAATTCCCGTTTGGCATGCGCCACCTTGAATTCCTCGATGGTCCTGCCGGTGGGGTTCCATCCGAATTCCGCTTGGGCGATATAACCTCTCCAAACGGTCTCCAGATGGGGAGAGCCGTCATCCCAGGCGGTCGCCAATATTCCGGCGAGGTTGTTTTCCGCCACAAGTTGGCTGAAACCCTGGATGATTCCGGCGTTGGTGTCGTTGCGGGGCAGGTAGGGAGAGGCGCCGTAGGAGGCGGCTGTGGCTCCCATAACTGTCAAACCGGAGTCCCTGTACCACTGGAGGATACGGCGGTGACCCGCCAAGGTGGCGTCTCCATAGAGCCAGCGCATGTAGACGCAGTCTTTAGGGAACAGGTCGATGCTTTTGTCCAGTTTCTCACTGTTCCATTCCCTGGCAACCTCTTCCTCTGAACTGACATTCGAGAACCGCATCACTCCTCCATACTTCAAGGGCATATCGTCCCAGAAGATGGGAGTGCGGCCATTCTCCCTCGCGAAATCGCACACTTTCCGGAGCCAATACATCTGTAACTCAAATGGAGTCTTGCCGGTGTCTTTGCATCGCTCATCTATTCCGATTGCGGAAACTTCATCCCCTCCTATGTGGAGATATTTCCCATATGGCATGGCCTCTAGGGCATCCTTATAGAGGTCGAATTGAAGCTCGTAAGTCTCTGGATTAGAGGGGCAGAACTCCCAGTCGCTGGCGGGGTTCTCACGCAGCTCCCAATGGTGTTTAAGGATGAAGGAAGCATGTCCCAAGCCTTGCACAAGGGGGGATATCTCCACATGGTGGTCTTTGGCGTAACGGCAAAGCGCCTGCATCTCCTGCTTGCTGATGGCGTTGGGAGAGGCGATCTCAGGGCGGCGGGTGTATCCCAGCTTGTCCTCAATCTCCCAGATCACGGCGTTGACCTTGTAACGGGCCAGCCTGTCAATCTCCCGGTAGTAGTACTCCATCCTGTCCAGATGGTGCTTTGTGTCCCAGTGGACGGCACGGTAAGCAATTGAAGGGTAGTCGGTTATCTTTAGCTGAGGTATTGGGGTCCGGCAGTCCCGACTGTCCTCCATAAGCTGTTGGAGGGTCTGGCATCCGTAGAAAAGCCCCGCCAGTCCACGTGACTTTATTGTCGCTCCATCACGTCTCACTTCAAGTATGTATCCTTCCTCTGAATCGGGCACTCCGGTTTCCGTAAGGGACAGCGCGATCCCTTTCCCCTTCTGGGGAGAGTTGGGAAGCGATTTAAGCAAGTCGGGAAGGGCCTCCTTGTCCAGCCCTTCAACCAACTGGATGTATGTCAATGAGGTATAGTCAATACCTTTCTCAGACAGGACCTCCACCGATTGGGGCTGGGGCAGTATCTGGAATCTCCGGTCCAGACCCTTGGCGAATCCGCAGAGGCATGACAAGAGGGCTGTAATCAGAAGGGTAAATGAAAGGAAACGCCTCATAATCAATGCTATTTAACTAGTGAGATCAAAGCTGAGTCTGTGATTGAAGTCTTCGGGGCGAAATCCCCGGAGAGCATGTAGTCCAGCAACGCGGAGCGGAAAGCCCGGCCTTCGGGATATTCCTTCACCGAGTCCAGATCGGAGGCGCACACCAGCAGTTTTCCCTTGCCGACAGCGGCTTCGAAAACGAGTCCTAACTTGTGGTTTCGCTCCACATTGTCAATCACCTGAACTATCGGTTTCAGCTCCGGGAAGGAGTCAAGAATAACAGGCCTGGATGCCTTTATGACCGGGAACCATTGCCAGTCGGTGTGTCTGGCTGTCGGGAATTCCTTGAAAAGCGGGTGCTCCGGATCGGTCAGGATTCCAAGAGTCCCGGGCGAGACCGGCTTTCCGTTATTCTCGCATATTCTCTTGAACATCCGGTAGTTCCAGTAGTCGGTTTGGAAAAGTCCGCCTACTGTCCCGGCTGTGTCTTTGGGCATAAGCAGCACTTTCCCTCCTTCTTCGAGAGTCTGGAGCGCTTTTTTGTCAAGTGCCCTGGTGACGAAGATCTCTTTATTGTCGGGAGAGTTCTTTTCGGGATATACCCAGACCGGCCAACTGTTCACATGTTCCTTTCCATCACCGCTCTCCGCCTTGACGGCGAGGAGTCCCTCAACGGGTTTTGTCACCCCCGAAAGGTTCACTTCAATCCCGCCTAAGTCGGAAAGACCTTCCCCGGAGGGGGGAGTAAGCTGTCCTGAGGCGCTTGCCGCATCCTCGCCAAGGGATAGAGCCCATGTCACTGAGGATATGCCTTTGCCGCCGCTGAAATCAGCTATCTTTATCCCAGCCTTGAAAGTCTCACCTGACGTCCAGCAATATTTCTCGAATTCGGCCAACGGCACGATCTCATCGCACCAACCACGCCAATCCTCGCGATCCACAGTGCCCTTGCTGTCCATGAATGCGTCCAGAATCCCGACATAAGCGGAACCTTGTCCTGGATAGTCCTGGATGTCAAGAAGCTGGAATCCTCCCAGGCCTGGAGTCCTGAGGCACATCTCGATGTCGGCCTTGTAGAGCCTCGCTGCCCACTCGCCGGAAGCGAAGTGGAAGTCCTTCGCCTGATCTCCCAAGCCCGCCTCGTTCAGTCGGCGTTGGAACTCCATCAAGTTAAGGGGTACAAGAGGTCCGGTGTATTTATCTATCTCCGAATAGTCCGGATAGGTCTGGAACTGGCCTGTCTCATGTGAGATGACCGGGACTGGCGACAGTTTGAGAGCTTCCGCGAAGTTTCGGAGTGTGCCTGGGTGGAAATGGTTGAGTATGCCACCGTCGAAAGCGTCGCAGAAGGCGAAAGAGGATCGTACCTGATTGTCGAAAGCCTCATAAGGCTCCCATCCGGTCCTGACCGTGGCCTGGAAGTCCATCCCATCGACATAACCCTTCATGCCAAGATAAGCGTTAGTCCCGTTGGTGTAAAGAATATGTGGGGCTTCTGCCCTGAAGGTGTCCACAAGGTCTCTCATCACCTCCGGTTCTCCCCAAAGCTCGTTTCCGAGAGAGAAAAGGGCGAATGATGGATGGTGGCCATAGGCCCTGATGATGTTGAGGCCCTCTTTCCTAAGATATCCAAGCAATTCGTCTCCAGCCAGGGTACCCCAGAAAGGAAGCTCGGGCTGGAGATATATTCCCAGGTCATCGGCGGCCTCGAAAGCGGCCTCAGGGGGGCACCATGAGTGGAAGCGGACATGGTTGATACCATAATCGGCGCATTTGCCCAGATATTCAGACCATGCTTCCTTGTCCATCGGGGTGTGCCCCGTCAGGGGGAAGACGCAAGCGTCGTGCTTACCTCTGAGAAACACCTTATGACCTCCAGCGGTGAACTGTCCGTCGGTGATCTCCAACCTGGGCATATTCTTTCCCGCTCTCGTCAGCCGATTCCGCTTTTGGGACACACTCAACTCAATCTTCCCGATGATTCCGTTCCAATTGGTCTGGGTGTCCTCTGAATACATGTGAGAGCTCCGGATGACTCCATCAGGTACCCCTCCGGAATTGTCCACCACGATCTCAACCGTGTGGAAGCCAGGCTTCAGATGTCCGAGATTGTATTCCTGGGGAGTGGAAATGTTATTCTCAGAGCCGATCTCTTTTCCGTCAAGGAACAATGTGGTGGCTTTTGCGCGCTCCAGAAAAAGGAAGACATCTTTCCGCGACCATCCCGCCGGAATCGTGATCCTTTTGCGGTACCAGGCTTTCCCGACGTACGAGTGGCGCCGGCTAAGCCTCATGGTCTCAACTGTTTCCGAAGGTTCGTTACCCTTCCCGGCGAGGTCTGTCGTGCCGGGCAGACGGATGTTGTCCTCGAAATTCGCCCCAGCGCTCAACACTCCATCGGGATCAAGGGCGAATTCCCAGGAACCAGCCAAATCTGTCCTTTTTTGGCATGAGGACATTAGAATCACTGATGCGATGATCAGAAAAGGGAGCGGTTTTCTCATACTACTCGATAAACAAGAAGGTGACGGAATGGGCTGGTATCGAGACGGTTCCATCCTTTACGTAAAGGGTGGTGCCGAATGGCCGCACATGCTCGTCACCAATGTCGTTATAATCGTCGGCGGAGCGGCCTGAGAGTACTTTGGCGCTCACCTTCTTCGGGACCTTAACCCCCATTCCCTTGAAATCAACGCTCAGTGCGATGTCCTTCTCCGGGTCTTTGTTGGCGACAGCGCAGACATATTTCCGGCCGTCTTTGTCCGTGGTCAAGATCATGTCCAACACGGCAGTGGAGTCGTCCTTGAGGGTGATGGTCCCAACTTTGGCGTCGACCGGAACCAAATAAGGCAGCAAGTCGTTGGCGTACATCTTCATGGTGTAGAATGTGGTCCTGCGGACAATGCCCTCAGGATGGACGAATATCGGTCCCCGGGTGTTGGTGATGGGGGAAATGCAGGCGATGTCCACAACATCGGAATGACGCAGGCAAGTGTTGAGAAAGCAGGCGGAAAAGACAGCGTCTGCCATCGTGTAGGTGGAGGCGATGTCATTCTCGCGGCGGGCGGCGTAGTCGTATCCTCTTTTCAGATCGCCGATTCCGGGATGGTACCATCCTCTCAGGTTCCATTCATCGAAAGCTATCTTGATCTTGCCGTCATATCCCGCCTCTTTCAAGATGTCAATTGTCTTGCTGATGCTGCCTTCCGGGTCCTCTGTTGTCATCATGCAGTCAAGGAAGGTCTTGCTTGGGTCATGCCACACCCAATAGCCGTGGATTGAGACATAGTCCAGCAAATAGCCCGCTTTCTTAAGGAGTGGATATGTCCAATCATGGCTTGGAAGAGCGGCGGCGAAAAGCTTGATGTTCTTGTCGGCGCTGAGCATCAACTTGGCGCTCTCGGTCACGAGGGGACCCCACTCGGCGGAGCTTTTCTCTCCAAGCTCATGCATTCCCCAGTTCTCGTTTCCGATGCTCCAATATTTGACGTTGAAGGGCTCAGGATGGCCGTTCGCGGCCCTCTGACGGGCGAATTTGCCGACCGTCTGGTTGCAATACTCCACCCAATCGCTCATCTCCTCCATCGTGCCGGTGCCGGCGTTGGTGCAGATGAAGGGCTCGCAACCGACTTTCCGGCACCACTTGACGAACTCATCTGTCCCGAAAGTGTTCGGATCCTCTACCTGCCAAGCCTTGTCCCATACACTTTGCCGATCCGGACCAACCGCGTCTTTCCAGTGATAAGCTGAGACGAAACAGCCTCCCGGCCAACGTACGATGGGGACTTTCATTTCCTTGACCGCTTCTATGACATCCTTTCGGAAACCATCCTCATCGGCCAGTGGACTGCCTGGGCTGAATACACCTCCGTACACCTGGTTATCAAAATGCTCAAGGAATGCCCCGAATATCATGGGGTTGTATTCGACACGTTCCGCCCCAGGCTTCACGCTCAAGGAGTTTTGGGCGAATGATTCCGCAGTTCCGACTATAAGGGACAGCGACAAAGCGATAGAGAAAATTGAGGAATATCTCATTATTCTTTTCATTAATAGTTGATGGAAACCGGACCGAGGAGTCCTGAGTCGCGAAGTTGGCTTCCGGCGGCGGGGCCGGCTATGGTCCAAGTCTTTCTTTCCGCCTCGGGCTTTGATGCGTCATAGGCCAGGCGATTGAACCAGGTGCCGGTCACATCGACGGTCAGGGTGTTGTTCCCCTCCTGAACGAAATCGCTGATATCCAATGAATATGGCTCCGTCCAAAGGACTCCGGCGCTCATACCGTTGACCTTGACGTCTGCAATGAAGTCGACATTGCCGAGATTCAGGAACAAAGCTTTCCCGATTTGACTCTTGTCGACAGTGAAGCTGGCCTCGTAGGTGGCTGTTCCGGAGAACGCCTTGCCTTCCTCGCCGAGCGGGAGGTCCTTCCAAGGCTTCAGTTCATTAATCGCGAGAGGCTCGGTGGGGGCTCCCCAGCCATCGGGGAACTTGATCGTCCATCCCTCCACGGCGATATGGCCGGCGTCGGGCTTGGGAGCGAACGCCTTCTCCTTTGCGGCTGGCGCGGAGGATCCACTTCTGAACACGACGAAGCCGCTCTCGGCCTTGGCTAGGTCGAGATGGACTTTCTTCATCCTTCCCCAGCCCTTGGCTTTCAATGACTTGACTGAACCGTTTACCGGATCCCACCACTCGGCTTTGCCCTTGCCCTCGAGCTTTATGGTTCCGTTGAAACTCTCTCCGACAGGGGCGGCGATGTAATACCACTTGGCTCCATCAACCTCCCTCTCGCTCCAGATGATCTCAGCTCCGCCATCCTGGATATGAGGCTTCAGGCCGAAGGCTTTCAGGGCGTCGGCCAGCTCGATTCCCACGGCGAGTCTTCCCTTGCCGATCCTCGTGATCTTGCCTTCCGTGACCCCGCCCCAGAGGGACTTGACAGCCTCGTCAAAACGTGTCGCCTCATTCTCGTTGAGGGTAGCGGGGGCTAACGGGGCCTTTGCGATGACTTTCGCTCCGTCGTTCACCAATTCCTTGATTTTCTCGATGGTCCCAGGCAGCATCCTCTCGTTCTCGGGAATCCAAAGCACCTCATACTCAATACCTTCCGGTGTGACGATCTTGCCATCTTTGACGCTCATGCGGGTCAGCAGGGCGTCCGGGTTGCAATAGTCATACTTGAACCCTTCGGGGAAACGGATGTTTCCGCTCTGGCGCTTGCCGCTCCCGGTGTATTGCGATGGCTTGTGGCCGACCTCGTCGCCGAGGTACCAGAGAACGTCCTGCACGGGGCGGCCCCTCTCGAGGAGGTAGCTAGTGCGGGCCAGATAGGTGGTGAAATGGCTCATGTATTTCCACCAGGTCTGTCCTCTGAGGAAAGGGGTGCCAATCGCTCCGCCGAAGGTGGTTCCAGGGGGCAGGAAACCAACCTGGGGGTTGTGGGT
>ONSC01000066.1 GCA_900320365.1 uncultured Bacteroidales bacterium | reverse complement strand
CTGGGATGTCCAGTTCTCCTCCTTGCACTGCCAATGCCAAGTGAAGAGGCACTCGCCAGTCTGCTGGAACTTGTCCGGAGTCATCCTGAAGATGTCAGAATACTTAGGGGTAAGGCTACGACCTGAGTTCTTGATCACATCCTCGGCATACCTCTTGGCGGCAGCCAGGTCATTCTGGTCAAGAGATCCGTTGACACCGGCCTTAGTCAGATAAACCTTGGAAAGAAGAGCCTCGGCGGCATAGTAGTCGATCCTGTTAAGTTTGCCGATATAAGCGTTCTTGGGAAGGAGCTCGAGGGCTTTCTCAAGAGTCAGGACGATATATTCGTAAACATCGGCCTTCTGGACCTTACTGACCTCGTTGTAGGTGGCTTCCTTGATAACCTCGGTGTTGTCGTGGATAATAGGAACGTCACCGAAAGTGCGGACCAACAGGAAATAAGCCATGGCCTTCCATGCGAGGGCCTCACCTATGCAACGGTTCTTCGTGGCCTGGGAAGCGTTTCCATCAGCCTCGAGGATATTCTTAATAACAGTGTTGCACTGCGCGTTGACAGCCCAAAGTGAGTAGGACATATTCTTAAGATCCTGGTCGGTACCATTGACGGTAAGGGTAGTATAGGCGTTCTGCCCCTGATACACGTTACCGCACATTGTCTCGGATCCGTAAATATAGAAACGGATGATGTCGTACCAAGGAGAGTTATAGAGGTAATTGATACCCTGCTCCACCTGCGCGTCATTCTTATAGAAATCGCCGGTTGTGAAGCTATCCTCGGAAGGACGGTCCAGGAACTTCTCGCATGAGGAGGCGCCAAAGGCGATGACAATCGCCACGATAATATATTTCAATGCGTTTTTCATTTTCTTGTCCTCCATTCTAGAAAGTGAGATTAAGACCGAAAGAACAAGTCATAGGAGAAGGATAACGTCCGTTGTCAACTCCGAAAGTGAGTCCGGATGAATCCTGCGTTGAAGCTCCGACCTCAGGGTCGAATCCCATGTACTTGGTGAAAGTGTAAAGGTTCTGAATATTAGTGTAGAGCCTTATGTTGTCGACTTTGATCTTGGTGAGAAGCTTCTTAGGGAAGGTATATCCCAAAGTTATGTTCTTGATTCTCAAGTAGCTTCCGTCCTCAATGTAACGGGTGCTGAGACGGTCGTTGTCGTTAGGGTCCTGGATTGAAGGACGAGGAGTCTTAGTCCCGGCGTTGGAGACTTTGACATTGGTGATATCGTCCTGCCACCAAGAACCATCAGCATAGGTCTTCTGGGGGTCTATCTGAACAAGTTTGGCCCTGTCAGCGATAGATGTGTGCTGGTTGGTCCAAGTGCTGTTCATGTGCACGAGACCATTGTAACCCTGACCCATCATATTATAGTTGAGGACCTTGTTGCCATAGGAACCATTAATGAAGATAGAAAGGTCGAAATTCTTGTAACTGAAGGAGTTGGTCCATCCATAGGTAAACTTGGGAAGAGGAGAACCAATATTGGTGCGGTCAAGCTCGTTGATGACACCGTCACCATTAACATCCTCAAACTTGAGGTCACCAACCCACACGGTGGTGTAACGGTTGAATACTCCGTCAGCAGGATATTTCTCAGCCTTGGGAGACCTCTGGATGTCCTCCAGAGACTCATAGACGCCAAGGACCTTGTAGCCGTAGAAGTTATAGAGGGACTCCCCTATCTCGGTCACAGATACGACATCGCTCCACTGGCCATAGCCGACGAGGTTGGCGTTGGCGCTACCGTCGAGCGCGACAAGTTTGTTGCGGTTGAAGGAAATCTGGAAGTTGCTGTTCCAGGAGAAATCCTTGGTCTGGATCGGATGGGTGTCAAGAGTGATCTCAAGACCCTTGTTCTCGATGGTACCGTAGTTACCCTTAGGGGCGGCGAGAGCGGAGGAGCCGTTACCCTGGGTACCCATATATGAAGGAAGGGTCATCGACATGAGCATGTCGGATGATATCTTCCTGTAAAGGTCGACGGTAAGGTTGATCCTGCTGTCAAGGAAGCTCAAATCGAAACCGAGGTTTGTCTGGTGCTGCTTCTCCCAGTGGATACCAGTGTTGGAGATGTTTGCCGGACGCTGGCTGTCACCAAGTCCGGTCGGCATCTTGGACATGCCGGACTCCCAGGCGCCACCACCGATGTTGGCGTTACCTGTCTGTCCCCAACCGATACGGATCTTACCGCTGTTCAGGCCGATAGAGTTGGTGAAATCCTTCAGGAACTCCTCATTGGTGAACCTCCAGCTTCCAGCGAAGGAATGGAAAGGAGCCCAACGGTTATCCGGTCCGAAGTTCGAGGAACCGTCATAACGGAAAGTATAAGTGAAGAGGTAGCGATCGTCAAAATTATAAGTCTCACGGGTGAAGAACGACGCCATGGCCGCGCTTCCGAAACCAGAGTTGACTGTAGGGTTACCTGTCGCGAGTTTGATATTGTGGATATCATCTGAAGGAAGACCGGTGTTGTTGGCGCCAAGGTAGTTCCATCTGGACTCCCAAGCTTCCTGACCGGCCATCGCCGTGACACTATGCTTACCGAAGGTGTTGGAGTAGGTCAGATAGTTCTTGATTGACCAATAGGTACTTCCATTACGCTGTGAACCCATGCTGTTGTTGCCCCTCTGCCAGCCTCCGAGATTAACCATCGGCTTGTAGAAGGTGGACTCGGAATTACTCACATCGAAACCAACCTCGCTTCTGAGTGAGAAGTGCTTGATGGGGGTGAGGTCAGCATAGACATTACCTGTCAATTTCTGACGCTTCAGGAGGTTTTCATCAAGCATTGCGAGGGCGACAGGGTTGGCGGAGGTGTAACCCTCACGGACAGTTGTCGAATAATTTCCGTCAATATCATAGACAGGAATATCGGGAAGAGTGGAGAGGGAGTAGAAGATCACACCCTCTTGACCGTCGGCCAACTTGATATTATCGTTCGTGACAGCATACGTGGCGTTAAGTCCGAGTTTGAACCACTCCTTGAGCTGCGCGTCAAGGTTGGAACGGAAGGAGATACGGTTGAAGCTGGAACCGATAATTGTTCCCTGCTGATCCATATAAGAACCTGACACGTAGTACTGGACCTTCTCGGTACCACCCTGGGCACTGACCTGATGCTGGTGCTGGAGAGCGGTACGGAAGACCTCATCCTGCCAATTGGTTCCCTTTCCGAGAATGGAAGGATCAGCGTACCATGAGTTGGCGTCGACAAGTCCGAGATCCACCATATCATTGTAGTACTCAGCGAATTGGCGGAGGTTCATCATATCGATGCGGCTGGTCTGCCTCGAGAGAGCGAACATTCCGTCATAAGAGAATTTCGCATCCCCGGCCTTACCGTGCTTGGTCGTGATGAGAACGACACCATTAGCGCCTTGCGCTCCATAGATAGCGGTCGCGGAAGCGTCCTTGAGGATTTCCATCGAGACGATATCGGCAGGGTTGATAGTGGCGAGCGGGGAGATCGTGGAGACCTTACCGTTACCAAGTGTTCCCAGACCGAAGTCCCAACCAGAATTACCGCCACCCTGGACGATGACACCATCTATGACGTACAACGGCTCGGCGTTGGCGTTGACAGTAGCCTGTCCACGAACGCGGATAGAAGAGGAGGAACCAGGAGCTCCTGAGGTCTGCACGGCGGAAACTCCAGCCGCGCGTCCCTGCAGTGACTGGTCGAGGTTGGTGATGATAGAGCCTTTCAGGTCCTCCTCCCTCATCGAGACGGAAGCTCCGGAAAGGTCACTCCTTTTCATAGTACCGTATCCAACGACGACAACCTCGTCGAGGAACTCGGCATCTTCCTTCAGGAGAACGTCAATGACCGTACGGCCAGAGACTGGAATCTCCTGCGTAGCATACCCGATGGAAGAGAAGACCAGTGTAGCTCCTTGCTTCACTGTGATCGAATACTTTCCATCAAGGTCTGTGATGGCACCGTTGCTGGTGCCCTTTTCCATAACACTGGCTCCGATCACACCCTGCCCAGTGTCATCAGTGACGACACCCGTGACCTTGACCTGCGCGGTCATGGCAGCGGCTGAGGCGAACATAGCCAGCATAAAGGCTAACAGCTTGTGTTTCATTTTTTAGTTAATTAATATGATAGTGATTGTTTTATGATTCCAATCGTGGAGTCCGTCATATAGACACCATTGAGCCCCTGAGCCTCTTGGGCGGGGTCTCCGGTGTAGTCATCTCCCTTCTGCCACTGGGGTCCTGAAGGATTAGCGAAACCGCTCCATCCCCAGAAATTACACCCGTCGAGAGTGCCTTTCCTCACAAGGGAGAATATATGGTCATAGTATTTATCCCGGCAAGTGGTAGTGGCCTCCCTGTCTGGAGAGAAACCGTCACGCGGGAAGCCGAATTCCTCGACTACAATGGGAAGTCCAAGCTGATGAGCGAGTTCCACATGTCGCTCCACGTACTCGTCAGTCTTAGCCAAAGCGTTGTCAAGGTCCTCAGATAGGCTTTCCTCCTTCGCCCAACTCCAGTTGTAAGGCCAAATGTGGATGGTCATGTAATCCACACCGGGAATCGTGTTCACACGCTTTAGCAGCCCAGGATCATTCTCGCAACCCATAAGTCCCTCATTACCTGTCGAAACCATGTGGTTTGGATCGATTTCCTTGATTATCCGGGCGGTCTCGGTCATCCATGCGATGAAACCGTCCCTGATCTCAGGCTCATCCGAGAAACATCTGGGCTCGTTGCCGATCTGCCATGAGAAAATAGCCGGATCGTCCTTATAAGGCTTACCGGTGATTGTATTGATGCGTCCGACTATCGCGCGCACGTGATTATAAAAGAGTTCCTGCGCAGGCTTGGAAGTCTGGAACTTCCTCATCTGCTGCATGAAAGGCCAGTAACCATCAACGAGAGGTATCAAGGCCTTCTCGCCAGTTGCCCATTCAAGATACTGACCGTAACCGCCGGACCATTCCCAGGAATTATTGAGATACAGGACCGCCTGCATATCCCTTTTACCAAGTTCCGAGAGGAAACGGTCCAAGCCTACCAGCAAGGTGTCATTGTATATTCCGGGGGCTTTTTGGAGAGTGGGATCGACACGGGAGAAGACTCCGTCGGGGCCGTCACCTCCGACAAGTACACGGAGATTGACCAGACCCAAGTCCTTTAATGCGTCCAGTTCACGCTCCAGACGAGCCAAATCACCGCCCTGCCCCTCTGAGGCAAGGATGGGACCATACCAGAAATTAGTTCCCACGAACTTCTGGACATGCCCGTCACGTACGAAATGACCGTCTTTAACAGTAGTGAAACCCGCCTGCCGGGAACAACCGGCGGCAAGTATGAGAATGGCCGCCAATGCGACCTGGCTGATTGAGAACTTCATGTTGGCCGAACATAATAGTGTCAAGTGCAAAATTATATGTATTCGCCGCAGTCGACAAATACAAAATTAGCAAAAACTGATACTATTTTAACCTGCTATACAAAGACTCTCTTCTTCTTGAAGAGTGCCCTGAAGTCCCTAGGGGTATATCCCCTCTTGGCCTTGAAAATCCTGTTGAAATTGGAAAGATTGTTAAATCCGCAGCTGTAGCATATCTCGGACACGTTCTGAGTCGTGTCGACAAGAAGCCGGGCGGCATTTCCAAGGCGTATGTCAGTTATGTAGTCACTGAGTGTGCGTCCTGCCCTAGCCTTGAAAAAACGGCTGAAAGCGGAGGGTGTCATTCCGGCCAACGAAGCAAGCGTCTCAAGCCTGAGATCCTCGGAATAGTGGTCATTGACATATTGCTTGACCTTCATCACCCTGCGGCTCTCCTTATCCCTGGAGGCTCTCGCGAATGAGCTGCTGGCGAGAATCCGGGCATCCTCGTCCTGGGATAGCTCAAACAGGATCTTGAGGAAGTTCAGATACTGGTTAAACGGTTCTGTGACAGATGATAAGGTGTCCAGGAGCGAATAAACCCTCATTATCGCATGAACCGAGAAATTGAGCCCGTGACTGGCCTTGGCGAGCATCTTGCTTATTGAGGAGAACTGACTCTTGTTCAAAAGATCCTGGGGAAATATATCAGGCGAGAACTGTATCGTGATCTCCCTGACGTCACCCTCGGCACAACTTCCTTGTTCCCAAGCGTGCTCTAGTTCATTTCCCGCGACAAGGGTCAACTCATATCGCCCTATCTCCTCGACACTGTCTCCCACGACCCTCCGGACTCCTTTGCCATTCTCGATAAAGTTGAGCTCATATTCCCTATGTGAATGCAAAGGGAAGAGAAATTCGGACTTATGACGCTCCACAATGTACAGGCAATCCTTGTCTGATAGTGGGGTGATCTCTTTTAAAACATTACTAGAAGGCATACGCAAATATAAAAATTTGATACTATTTTAGCAAATAAAGCATAAGTACTACAAGTATTAGTATATTCGCGAGCGTATTTCGAGCTTAATATGAACCATATTGGAGAAATCCTCTCTCTGCTAGTCGCTGTTTCATGGACTTTCTCGGCGTGGTTCGCCGATAAGGCCAGCCGAAGGATAGGTTCTATGGAGACAAACGTCATCCGTCTTGTCTTGGCGACCCTTATGCTTTCCGCACTGTTATGGATAACCGTAGGGCGCCCTTATCCGGTCTTCGCCAACGGGAAAGCCTGGCTCTGGCTCGGTCTCTCAGCCGCTGTGGGATATGTTTTCGGGGACTACTGCCTATTCAACAGTTACCTTGTCATAGGCCCGCGCCTGGGACAGTTGATGATGACTATCGCTCCCCCGATGGCGGCGATCGCCGGCTGGATAATGCTCGGAGAGTCAATGTCTTGGAAATCAATTCTGGCGATGGTTGTGACGCTTTGCGGTATAGGGATGTCGATATTGAGCCACGGGGAAAAGCACCATTTCAAACTAGATATCCCCTTAAAAGGCATCATACTAGGAATCGGAGCCGGCACAGGGCAAGGTGTCGGCCTTGTATTAAGCAAGATAGGAATGGAGCATTATGCCTTGGCAGTTCCCTCTGACGCCCCAGCCTCAATGCAGGCAATGCTGCCATTCGCATCCACGCTAATCCGAGCCATCATAGGAGCGATAGGATTCTTTATCTTGCTGAGCATCAGTAAAGGCATGGCCAGCCTTAAGGCAGCGGTCAAAGATCCGATTGGCATGAGAGACGCCACACTCCTGACCATCTTCGGACCAGCGCTTGGAGTCTCCTTATCCCTTATGGCCGTACGCTACGCCAACGCCGGAATCGCCTCGACACTTATGGCCCTGGCGCCAGTCATCATCATAGCACCTGATGTCTTGATCAACAAGCACAAAATCAAACTCAAGGAGATCATAGGAGTCCTTGTCAGTATCACCGGTGTGGCGATGTTCTTCCTTCTATAGGGATCAGACTATGCTGTTCTCTTTCGTGAACCGCACAATCTCAGGCACATAGCCAAAAGCCAAGCCTGTGACGGAATCGGCGCATCCGTAATAGACCGCAAGCCTCCCGGTCTGGGAATCATGCAACGCGGCGCAAGGGAAAGTCACGTTCGGGACATCACCTGTACACTCATAGATTTCCCTCGGAGAAATGAGATAGGGACCACTCCTGGCTATCACTTTCCATGGCTCGTCAAGGTCAAGCAATGCAGAGCCAAAAGCATACACATAGCCATTGCATGAGCGCAAAACCCCGTGGTAAAGCAGCAGCCAACCATCAGGGGTCTCAATCGGCACAGGACCGGCGCCAATCTTCATGCACTGCCAGGCACTGACCTCAAATGGAGCCGGAGCCATCACATGACGGTGATGTCCCCAATACTCCAGATCTGGTGATTCTGAATAGAATATATCGCCGAAAGCGGTGTGGCCGGTGTCACTCGGGCGGGACAGCATAGCGAATTTACCACCAATCTTCCTCGGAAACATCACCCCGTTGCGGTTGTATGGGAGAAATGCGTTCTCGAGCTGGTGGAACACCTCGAAATCCGTTGTCCAGGCCACCCCGATTGTGGGGCCATGATAGCCATTGCACCACGTCACATAGTATTTACCCTCCAGGAAAGTCACTCTCGGATCATATCCATAAACCCACTCAGCCACCTCGGGATCCGCCCCTGTGAACGTGACATCCTCCTCTTTGATGTCCCATTTGATACCGTCAACTGAAAAGCCGACATGTAGACGCATACGGCGGTTGGTATCATCACAACGGAACACTCCCGCATAGTTGTACTCCCCTTTCTTGAAAGGGACCACGGCGGAATTGAAAATGGAATTCGAAGTGGAGAGAAGATCTCTGGGAATAATGGGGTTTTGGGAATAGCGCCACATAACCTCCTTGGATCCAGAGGGACGCTCCTCCCATGGGAAATAATTATTCATCAATAGATTATCTAAAAATATTACTCAACAAAACGAATGGTACCCCACCTGTCGGGATGGTGAATGTCGACTATTCCCGTCGGGGACCAAACCCAATTCTCTTCCGGCTTCGTAAGCCATTCGACACGGGAGAAATTAGCCTTCCACTCCTTGCTCGCGAGAGGATCCGCCCCTCCCCTGCTGAGTCCCTTGAAAGGAATCTTCATCTCGACACTCCAGCCCTGGTCAGTGTCATTAGACTTATTGAGGCTGCCCTGAACCTTTACAGCGGTCTTGAGGCCAGGGAAATCCCATGTCATCATAAAAGTACCGCCTTGGCTGTAAGGCTTGTTCATCAGAAGGTCCATCACAGTACCCAAAGCATTGATCTCAAGCTCATAATAAAGAATAGAATCCGAATATGGGTTCAGGAACACCTCAAAATCATTGTCATGGTAGACTATGTCGTCCCTCTCGCTGACCTGGGCCTTCACATCAAGCTCTTCCAGAACGGCGGAAACGTAAAGGTTCTCATCGTCCCAAAGCATCCTCAACGTCGTGAGGTATTTCGGTGCAGCCCAACCATCTCCCCTGATATCCCTAAAATCAGTACAAGGAACCGCCGCAGACCATTCCTTTTCAGTGACTCTTCCGTCAATCTTGATCTTTCCGGTGGTCCTATGGCAATCATATACCGGCTGGCCCGAGGCGACAAGAGGTAGGAAAGCCAGGATTATAACTATTAATCTTCTCATACAGAATTATTTCTAAACACAAGTATAACCTCCGTCCACTGGGAGTGAGACTCCGGTGACATAAGATGAAGCCGGCGAAGCCAAGAACAATGTCGTGGTGTCAAGCTCTCCCTCATTGCCATAACGCTCAAGAGGAATGACTCGTTTCGCGTAATCCTGGAAATAATCAGAGTTGAGAGTATCAACCGTCAGCGGGGTATAGAAATAGCCAGGGCAGATTGTGTTGACCGTGATCCCGTATTTGCCCCACTCGGCGGCAAGTCCCCTGGTTAGATTGACAACGCCTCCCTTAGCGGCATGATAAGGCGAGCAAGGGGCGATCTTATTGCCTACAAGGCCATACATGGAGGCAATATTGATAATTCTTCCGTATTTGGCCGGGATCATAGCCTTGGCGGCCACGGCTCTGGCGACCCTGAAAGTGCCAAAAAGATCGATCTGCATCTCATTCTCGAATTGGGCGTCTGTGATCTCCTCAGCGGGAGCGACCGCCCCGGTTCCGGCATTGTTTACCAATATGTCTATTCTCCCGAAACGTTCCATGACCTTGTCAACAACCTCCCCTACCTGCTCCGTGGAAGTGATGTCACAACGAAGAGGAAGAGCCTCAACCCCAAAATCCGCCCTCAAAGAAGCAGCCACCTCCTCAAGTTTCTCAAGCCTTCTCGCGATAGGCACTATATTACAACCTGCCGCGGCGAGAGCCCTCGCCATCTGTACTCCAAGTCCTCCAGAACACCCTGTTACCAAGGCAACCTGACCCTTCAAATTGAAATACTCTTTCATAATTAAATGTTGTGTGGTAATTAATTAAATGGTTATTGGTTTATTTGTTATTTTTCCAAACTCCTTCAGCGAAGTCCAGCATCCACATCCAATCAATCGGCGTGATGCCATGATCCCCTGCCCTTCGGACATATCCCAATGAAGGACCAATAGCTGAAGTGTCATAATCATCCGGCCACTCGACTTTAGGCATTCCCTTCTTACCCAGGAACTTCCACACAGGGCTGGCGGCTTTGACAGACAGGTATTCGCCCTTCGTGTCAAACCACTGCTGGTCAAAACCCTCGACAAGCAAAGCCCTGGGGGCGATGCAAGCGAGCAGCATATGCTGGTCAAAAGGCATCACGTCAGTGTTGTCGGCATATTTGTCATAAGCCCTGCAATACCAATGATGGAAAGAGTTCACCTCGGTGGCTACTGTTTCTCCGAAATTCCTCTTGGCGAGGGGCACTCCACCGCCGCCGGTTTGGACAGGTACAACCACGGGAAAACGTTCGTCGAACGCCCCAGCGATAAGAGCGGCTTTCCCAAGACGGGAATATCCTGTCAGGATCACCCTTTCCTGGTCGAGTGTCGGATCATCCTCAATCATGTCCATAGCCCTCATGAGCACCCATGCCCATGCCATCAAAGAAGTGGTATTATCGTCACGGGAAGGATCCCTAGGTCCCCAGAGATCAAAGACTCCGGTATATGCGAAACCATCCTGCATCCTGACCCCGTCAATCATGAGATTCATATTAGGATCCGGAGAGACCTCATTGTAACAAGCGGTAACGGTCGCGTATCCCCTGGCCGCGAGAGTGCCGACGGGATAGACGGACTTCTCCCCGTCTCGGTTGTATTTTCCCCTGTCATCCGCGGACGCCTTGTGATCCTTCTCCCCGAACAGTCCCGAGAACCATGCGTCTGAAACAAGGATCTCCCCGTCCGGGAGAACCACATGATTACCCGCATAGTTGTACAGAAGCACCACCGGCACAGGCCCTTGGACATTATTGGGAGTGACAATCAGCCAGTCCACCTTAGGACCGGTCTTGTCTTTTCGGAACCACATCCTGACCTGCCTCCTTGTCCCCTGCCCATGAAGAGTAGAGCCCTCTTCTATAGTCTCAAGGAATATTCCTTCACCCTTTGGAGGGAGGACACCGTACATCTCATGCTGGAACATGTCCAGAATCTCTTTC
>ONSC01000069.1 GCA_900320365.1 uncultured Bacteroidales bacterium | reverse complement strand
ATCCATCTCCTATCAGCTGGATGGAAAAGCCACAGCGCCGGAAGCACTGGCCGGAGCCACCGGTCATCTGACGATCACCTTTAATTATGTCAACCGCATGGCCGTCAACCAAACGGTCGATGATAAAGAGGTCAGCGTCCTGATGCCAAATAGAGAAGTTACCATATTCAGAGAGGGTCATCATCAGGAAACGACCGTCGGGAGAGACCCTCGGGAACGAGACACTCTTCCCCTTGTAAAGCGTGTCCACCTGGCTCCCCACCGAACCGTCGGCCCCGTTTAAGGAGACTGAGCATAGGGCATACTTAAGATCTGAGAAACGACTTGGCATCCCAAGCGAATCAGCGGTACAGAAGAATAAGGTTTCACCGTCGGGAGAGAATGACGGGAAAGTCTCGAAAGAACTTCCCAAGGTCAATGTCGGGGATATCAGAACCTTGTGGTTATCAACATCATAGACCACCACATCGGACTTAAAGTCGAAGACCTCAACCCTATTGGTGTCGGTGGTGTGAAAGGCCTGCTTGGTGTCATTGACGGAGAAGGCGATATACTTGCCTGAACGATGCCAATATGGGTACACCAAAGCCGAGATTGTCTTGTCGGTCTTGGTGTTCAATTTCTCAAGTTCCCCGTCCCTGATCAGCATTGTGCCAGGATTGACGGCCCTCATGTGGAACAGCATTTTGCCAGGATCCCTCGCCAGGAAAGAATGGCAATTCATGCAGTTGCCGTCAGTCATATCGTTCTCGATGATGGCCGTCTCCTCGAAGTTCTCCACACAACGCTGGTAAATACCCATGTGGTTCCAGATCTCCTGGGCTGGCTCGATCAGACGGTAAGCCAGATACGGATCAACCTTGTCCCGGGAGACGAGGATCTCGAAAGGCTTGTACCTCTTCCAACCCTTGGAATCCCCAGCGGAGACCGAAACCTCGATTGATCCCCCTGAAGCGCTGGCTGTCAATTGTTTCCAGGCTTTCAAAGGGATACGGACAAGTCCCTTGTCGGATAAAGTCGAGTAAGATATCCCCCCGGCGTTGAATGTAGCGGCCACCTTGTGCCGGGACTCATCACCAATCAATTTGAAATTGAGCGGAGCGATGTTCACCGGTATTGTCACCCCGACATAATCGGGATATATCGGAGGCGTCTCATCCAGCGCTGTTACAGGCCCGATGGTCCTCGCGCATGAGGCGAGGACCATCGGGAATATAACAGATAATACCGCTCTTCTGAAAAACATCCTATTCGAAGGACTTGAGCAGGGCTTTGCCGTCGTTTATGACCTGGGCTACCTCGGCATCAGTGGCCTTCTCCCAGTCGATGTCAAGGATCCTCTGGAGCTGGGCGTCAAGCAGAGCTGCCTTCTTGGGATCGAGACCATCCCTGAGGATGCGGATCTTCTCATTGTCCTGAATACCTTCGATTAGGCGCTGGAAGGCGATGCTGGGCCCATCAGGATAGACAAGATAGCAGTCTCCAGCCCTCCAGGTGCGGAAACGGGAGTCCACGCAAGGGTTCTTAACCCAGCTGTTGTAGGCCCAACGGAGATATCCGCTGTAACCTGTCGCGGCGGCGTACCAGCCAAGATAAGCGGACTCTGCGGGAGCTGAGTCGGTGAAGGTGTTGGGACGCTGAGGAGAGCAGCAGGTGTAGAAAGTGACCCTGTTGCCCTTGCCAAGATGAAGCGCCACCTGCTCAGGAGTGAGAGCCGGGATACCAGGACGAAGAGCGAAGCTGATGTCATACATCTTCTCAGCGATCTCGGGGCCGAAATAATTGATAGCGCCCTCAATCCTGTATTCCTTGTCGGCCTTGTTGATTATGGAATACGCATGCTCCAGAAGAGCCTTCGGACGCTCGTCCATGGCGAGGCAGGTCTTTCCGAACCAACCTTTGGCCCTCAGGTGCTTGGCGAGGTCGGTCAGGAAGGGCAGCATATATTCCTCATATTCCTTTGAGCCCGGTTCCATCTTCTTGGAGACGGAGACATTGAGAGCCGCGTCGAAATACTCGTAAGTGAGGTGCCAAGGCAGGATGGAATAGCAGTCAATCTGCTCCGTGATGCCGCAGCTGAACATGAACTCGACCCACTTGTCGAAGACTGTGTAGTCATATTTCCAAGAGCCGTCCAAGCCCTTGAACTTTCCGACCATGCTCTCGAACGGATCCTCGGTCTGGCTGTTCCAAGGATGCTGGAATATGCTGGCGGTGACCACCTTCTGTCCCGCGGAGGCCAGGTATTCCATGATGGGACGCATCGTGTCGAAATGCTCCTTGCTCCAAAGAGGGACGTTGAAGTAGCGGGCCACCGCGTACGGGTTCTGCCAGAGGTCGAGGTGGAACTTCCAATCCTTCGGCTCGGGAAGGACTCTGTCGCTGACCTCGAGGGTATAAGGGATGGCCAACAACTTGCCGTCACACTTGGCGGTGAGGGTACCCTTGTATTTGCCGGGAACGGCGTCGCTGGGAATATTGATCGTCACCCAGACAGGGCGGACAGTCTTAGCCTCGACGGCCATCTTCCCGGCCTTCACCAGGCGGTCAGGAGCGAGAACAGAATCGCCCTTGAACACGACCTCTCCCATCACATAGGTCTCGAAATACTTGTCAATCTTATCGGAAGGGATGTAATGCCTTCCGAACCTCAGGTCGCTGGAGGAGACCTGGAAGGACTTCACGGCCACGGGAGTCACGAGAACTGCCTGTGCGTTGACTCTCTCCCCTCTCCAACCATGGAGGGCGACAGCCTTGTAAAGTGCCGGGACATCATCCTTCTTATAGCGCAGATCAATCGATCCCCAGCCGAAATCCGTGGATTTCACGTTGTTCCAGACTGCCGGGGATGTGGGATGCGGGTCATTCATCTCGACCACGGGAGCCTGGGCGAGAGCCATCACTCCGGCGGTGAGGAAACATGCGGTTGCAAATAAAAATGATCTCATATTGAAGACAAAGGTTAATCTCGTTAAAGTTAGCCATATACCCGGACTTTTCAAAATGATTTGGCATGGAAATTGGTCGCTTTAATTTCGCTTATTTTTTGATCAAATGGAAAAACTTAATCATCCCGCGATCCTAGTCGTCGACATGCTCAACGACTTCGTCACCGGTGCGCTCGCATGCGACCGTGGTAAGGCTATTGTTCCCGCAACCGCAAGGCTTCTCAAAGCCGCGCGTGAGAAGGGGGTTCCCGTAATATTCTGCAACGACTGCCACATTAAGGGCATCGACCGCGAACTGAAACTCTGGGGTGACCACGCCATTAAGGGCACGCCGGGTGCCGAGGTTATCCCTGAGTTGGAGCTTTGCGAGAAGGACTTTGTCGTGCCAAAGCGCCGCTACAGCGGTTTCTTCCAGACAGACCTGGACATCCTTCTTAAGGAACTTGGCGTTCAGACCGTGATCATCACGGGCCTTCACACCCACATGTGCTGCCGCCACACCTCCGCCGACGCTTACTGCCTCGGCTATGATGTAGTAGTTGCCAAGGAAGCGACAAACTCCTTCACCGAGGAGGACTACCTGGGTGGCCTCGCCTACCTCAAGACCTGCTACGGTGCTGACGCCTATTCCAACGAGGAGCTGATCGCCGCGATGTAGCATCCAATTGGTTTTGGACAAATTGAAACATATAGAAGTGGTCGCCGCCGTCATCCGGAAAGGCGACCACATTTTCGCTACCCAGAGGGGGTACGGGGACTTCAAGGACTGGTGGGAGTTCCCGGGAGGAAAGATTGAGCAAGGTGAGACTCCGCAGGAGGCGCTCAAGAGGGAAATCCGGGAAGAACTGTCGGCGGAAATAATTATAGATAAACACCTTAAGACCGTGGAATGGGACTATCCCAACTTCCACCTCACCCTTCACTGCTACCTTTGCTCCCTCGCGTCGGATGAGATGACACTGAACGAGCACGAGGCCGCGCGATGGCTGGCCCCTGATTCGATCTATTCAGTGAAATGGCTCCCGGCAGACGAGGATGTGGTGAAGCTTCTCGCCTAGACAAAGAGCGAGATAACGAGGGCACAGAGGAAGCCGGTCGCACCGACAAGGGTCTCCATAATGGTCCAAGTCTTAAGGGTGGTCTTCTCGTCTATCCCGAGCAGTGACTTGACGAGCCAGAAGCCAGAGTCGTTGAAATGGGAACAGACTGTAGCCCCGCCTGCGATGGCAGCTGTTACGCATGCGAGATGGACAGGCGAGAGTCCGCTGACTTCAGGCATGGCGGCGATCATGCCAGCGGCCATAGTCATCGCCACTGTGGCGGAACCAACTGAAATACGCACAAATACGGCGACAATAAACGCCACGATCACGATCGGGAGAGAAGCTGAACTGACAGCCTGCCCGATCACCTCCCCCAACCCGGAATATTGCAGGATATAGCGCAGGACCCCGCCGCAGGCGGTCACAAGCAAAATCAGCCCAACCGGCTCCAACGATTTTGTCATCACCTTCTCCAACTCTTCTTTTGTATATCCGTTCTTGTAACCCAGAAGGATCATTGCCGTGAGGGTCGCTATGGTCAAAGCGACAAACGGTTCGCCCAAGAAGCCCAGGACAGGTCTCGCTGGAGCCATCGTATCCCATACTCCGGCGATTGATTTAAGGATAATCAGACCGAGGGGAATAAGGATTATCAACGCGACGGTCCAGAAAGAGGGCAGTTTGGAGTCGTCTTTATCGGGATGGTCGAGGAAATAATCAGGAACAGGAATAAAATACTTTTTGCCGCAATAAGCTCCCCAGATCGGACCAGCCACGACCATAGAGACAATCCCGCAAAGGATTCCGATGATTATGACCCAGCCTAAATCAACACCGAGCATCGTCGCGACCAGCACCGGGCCTGGAGTCGGAGGGATGAACGCATGACCCACGGCGAGCCCGGCGAGTAGAGGAATGGCATAATAGAGCGATGACCGGCCTGTACGACGGGCCAGAGAGAAAGCCAACGGGATGAGAATCACAAGGCCGGCATCGAAGAACACAGGCATCGCTATGACAAGACCGGTTATAGCCAGAGCCCATGCCGCTTTTCGGTCGCCAAACTTATCTATCATCTTGACAGCTAACGTTTTGGCCCCGCCTGATATCTCCAGGATTGAGCCGAACATCGAACCCAGGCCGACCAGCAACGCTATTCCTTTAAGAGTATTCCCGACACCGTCATCGACAGCCTTGACTATATCGCCGAAAGACATCCCGGCCCCGAGGCCGATTAGAACGGCCCCGACAAGGATGGCAATCATCGCGGGAATCTTGAACTTGATGATCAGCACCATCAAGATGGCGATCCCCAAAATGGCGGCGATCACAAGCCTGGCTGAAGATAATGTCGCTACGTCAGTCAAAACCCTAGTGAAGTTAATTCTCCTTCACACAGCGGACTGAGTGTCCCACCGCCCTGAAGTAGTCCATCACGGTGAGTACCATGATGTTTCCTTGGCTGGTGTAGGATATGTCCAGGCCCATGGCCATCACCTTGGCGTTGGCGTCAGACTCGTCAAGGTCAGCGGTCGATGACCAAACCCCAGCGTTATCGCCGACACCACCAAGCAATCCGGTCACGTCTGAACGGAAACCGGCGAAAGGATACCAGATGGGATCAGAGTCGCCGAAAAACTTTGTGAGATTGAGTCCCGGATACTGTATGTCAGGACCATATATCTCAAAAGTTTTCCCGCATGCTCCGCCCCAGACGCCTCCATCAGTTTGGGTGGCGCCTTTGGGGAGTCTCCATCCCTCCGGGCAGGGGTCATAGATGGTTTTCTTATCTGGCTGCCAGCGGGTGTTATCCGTATTGTACTCACCCGTGTAATACCAGTCGTAGCTGTCTTCCACTGAGGCGATATAAGTGGTGGGATGGGCAATGGCATAAGCGATGGTGCCGGTTTCCGGATCGGAGTACACAGGCTCCGGCCACTGTAGGGTGGACGCTGCTTCCACGCGAGCGCTGACGTCGCATGATCCGAGGAAAGGATCCTTGCGCCCCCACTGGTACAGGAGACCAAAGGATTCCACCTCGCCGGGAGTGGCCGACGTGGCGCCAAGGTTGCGGTCCATCATGGTCCCTACGTTGTTGTAATATGCCTGGGCGGTCTTCTCGGGATCCCATCCCTCGCAAACCCAGACATGCCAAGACCAGAGAATATTGCCGGAGGCATCCTTGGCGGCGATGACGGCGTTGCCGTTCTTCAAGGCGGCGGGAGTCTTGAAGCGGATAACGTTACTGATGGTGTTATACGCTGATTCGGCGACAATCGCACCCTTGGAGGGAGCGACAGAGGTGCCGAAAGACTCCCAAAGGACCTCGGTAGACGCGATGGGACCGACAGCCTCAGTGGAGTTGCCCTTAACAGGTCTGAAAGCGTATGATCCCGGAGCGGATATGATAAAACAGTTGGCGGGACCAAGCGGGGTGTCAAGTTCTGCCGGTTCGTGTTGTTTGTGACAGGAAACCAGGGCCACGGAAACAGTGGCCAACACAGCCAGAGTCAGGAAAGTTTGTTTATTCATAAACCAGGATTGTATTAGACAATATTCAAAGACCCGGCGGCGAAGAGCACCAGATAACCTAGCACGATGCTGATCAAGCCAATGATGATGCCCATCCTGGCCATGTCTTTCTGCTTGATGAGGTTGGTCGCGTAAGCCAAGGCGTTCGGAGGGGTGGATATTGGCAGGATCATGGCGCTACTGGATGCGATGGCAACTCCGATCAGCACGGTGGAAGTGCCGCCGATGGCATCGAGTTTATCGCCCATTGCCATACAGACCACGACGAGAATAGGCATAAGGAGCGCCGCCGTGGCGGAGTGGGAAATCAGGTTGGAGAGGCCGTAGCACAGCAGGCCGGAGAGAAGGACGATCAGGAGCGGAGGGAAGTTGCCGAAAGGAATGGCACGGACCACCAAGGCGGCGAGTCCGGAACCGTTCATGGCATATCCCAGAGCGAAACCACCGGCCACCATCCAGATGACCGACCAGTTGATCTCCTCAAGGTCATATTTGGTGACTATGCCGGCCAAAGCGAAGACCGCGAAAGGAATGAGCGCGACCGTGTAGGTGTTGATACCGGTGACCGTGTCCATCATCCATAGGAGGATGGTGAATATCATAGTGACAATCACCAGAGTGGTTTCCTTGCCCTTCTTCATCTCGCCCTCGATCTTCAGCTCTATGGTGTCCTGGGAGAACGGGAATATCTTCTTGAGCAATGTCCAGGCGATGAATATCATGACAATCACAAGAGGAACCATGAAAATCATCCACTGGCCGAAACCGATGCCCATGGCCAGACCCTCAGGATCGTTCAGATATTTCAAAGCGATAGTGTTGGGAGGCGTTCCGATGGGGGTTCCCATACCACCCAGGTTGGCGGCGATGGGAATGCTGAGCGCCAAGGCGGTCCTTCCCTTTCCGGCCTCCGGAAGCTGCTTGAAAACAGGCGTGAGGAAGGTGAGCATCATGGCCGTCGTGGCCGTGTTACTGATGAACATGGAGAACAGCGCGGTCACAAGCATGAAGCCCAGAAGGATGTTCTCGCTCTTCTTCCCGAACGGGGTGAGCAGCACCCTGGCGAGATGCACGTCCAGACCCGTCTTGGTGGTCGCTATGGCAAGGACGAAACCGCCGATAAAGAGCATCACCACCGGGTCCGCGAAACTGGCCATCACCTGCTTGTAGCTCAGAAGCTGCCCGGCGGATTCAGGATCGCAAATCCATTTGATACCCGAATCGGAGGTGCACAACAGCAGCAAGACCATTATGGAAACCGATGTCGCCCAGGCTGGGACCAATTCCAGCACCCACATCAGCGTGGCGTAGACGAATATCGCTATGATCCTCTGCTGAACCGCCGTGAGACCATCGATACCGAAGGATTCAGTGGGCAGGAACCAGAGCACCACGACGATGATGGCGACAAAGATGAGACCTAAACTTTTCTTCTTTAATATAGCGGGGTTGAACCTATTGCTGTGACGCAACTTGTGCATCTGCTCAACCAAATGGAATCCTGTGAAATTCTTGAACATAGTGTCGTTACAATCGGGTTGGAAGGTTATTCATAGTTAAAGCGGATGTCGACGGGAATACCGGCGCTCTCCAGGACCCGCTTGTCGGACAGGCTCTCAGGGCCGGCTATTCCATACTTGGCGATCCAGGCTTTGGCCGCCTCGGAATCACCTTGAGCCTGGATGCGAAGTATCTCAGCTCCAAGTGTTTCCAGGGCCTGCCAGGTCTTGTCGTAGTCGATGCTGTAACGACCGGAAGGATTCCAGATGATGGACTTGCTCTCAAGCAAGTAGTTATAGACGAAGATATTGGCGACACCCGTGGGGTCGGCGGCGCCGAAACGGGTGGAACGAATCGTGTTGGTGACGAAAGTGGTGAGCACATCTTCCTTCTGGAAAAGGGCTGAGATGTTGTAGTCTTCAGCCTCCTTGGCGCAAAGCCAGGCGCCCAGCACGTTGGACTTGGCTTTCTCCATGACGAGGGCCTCGCTGCCGAGAGCCTCCGCCACTGTTCCCTTTCCATTGATGGTCTCTTTCACACCCAGACCCTTCGCGATCTCACGGAAAACGATGATCCAGTAGAAAGCGCTGGCATCGAGGTGGGGCTGGTAGACATCCTCCAGGAGAGCGTTACCGACCGGATGGACCGTGCGGTTGAACTTCTCGCGGATGACGTTATCGAATATGATTGAGCGGGTACCGAGTTCCTGCTGCACCTTGGCGTCATACGGGAAGTTGATACCGATCACCTTGAAGCCGGCATTGGTGTAGCCACTGCAATAGAGCACGTTGCATGAGAAGATATCCGACTCGGAGCCAGGGACGAAAGCATGGTTGGCCGGATCGCCGGGCAGCATCTTCTGCAGCTCCGGCATACGGGCGGACAGGGCGTTGAGTTCCTCAGTGCGCTGGAGATTCTTCAAGAGGACATAGGCTCCGTAGGAAGCCTTGGTGCCATAGAGGGCGTCATCCTCAGCCTCGATGGGGCCGAGCACGAGATCCATCTTGCTGTCGTTCATCGCCAGCCAGGCCTTGTTGCTGTCGTAATAGTCATCGGTCTTGAGGCCCTCGATCAACGCGAGAAGATAGTTCCGGACGCTCTCCTTGATGGTGACATCGGCGGCCCTGCCCAAGTACTCCTCGATCTTGTCAATATACTCGGCATAAGCGTCGTGGTACCAGACGGCCTTGAGGTTACCGTCCTCGGCACGCTGTATCATCGTGTAAGGGCTGTTCTTGTCCGGATTGTTCCACTTGAGGAACTCATCAGCCGTCATGTCAGCGGGATAGAAACCCGCCCCGTCGGGCTTGCTGCCATATCCCGGAAGGAAGGGCTTCCCGTCGATGCGGTCCCAAGGACCGTAGTTGATCCCGGCATAAAGCTTCCAGGTAGGATTTGAGAGAGAGCTCAAAAAGGCCTCCCCGTTTCCGAAATATTGCTGCCAGTAGATCTTGTCCACCTCATCGGCGGCCATCCTGTAAAGCCTCAGGACTTCTTTTCCATTGTCGGTGATTCCCGTCAGATCAGGTGCGGGAATGGTCACCTCGGCATAATTCTTCAAAAGCCTGTCCACATCAACCTCATTCCGGGCGCAAGACACAGCGACCAAAACAAGGAGCGACAACACAGCTGCAATTCTCCTCATATCGATAGTTTTAAATAGTTTGCAAAGATAGCAATTATGAAGGTATCAAGAAACCGTTCAAGCCCGGAATGACAATTCGAGCCTTACATTTTGGGTCTTTTGGCTGAACAAGGTGACAGATAGATGTCCGTCATGGATTGTCTCCTCGATTCTGGCGCCCGGACACCTGACCTTTTGCAGGTGAAGATGATCAGGAATCCTGAAATGCTGGGTCACAGGGAATCCACCGACCAGGTTGACCTCCATTGAGAGCGTGCCATCCTCCCACCGGTAATCGGAAATCTCAAGGGCGTTCATCGATATGTGCCGATCACTTCCTATCCATTGCGGATACTCCTGTTTTTGGTGGAGGGAGAAGACCCTGACCCCATGAGCGGGAACCGGAGCCTGTAAAACGCCATCCTCCATGCTCCCGGCAACGCCGGTCCAGAATTCGTATGTATCCCTTGGCGCAGAATCGATGCCAAGTTCTTCCGTCGTCACAGAGATTACGGATTCCTTGTCTGTCCAATTGAAAAGCGCCACGACTTGATACTCCGGCATCTTCGAATTGTTGACACTCAAGTTCCACACCGGGAGCATGTCGAAGTAAGGATACAAGCTCACCGGACGTACCCTGATGGCAGGAAGCGTCTGCTGGAGAATCTTCATTTTGTCCATATCCAAGCCGGCAAGCTTGTCTCCGAAGAACGTCAGCTGGCCCGGAAGGGCGATGATGGTGGCGGAAACACGAGCCTCCTCCGTCGGGAGATCCTTCACGAGCAAAGTGTCCGGATCACAAATCATCGTGATATTATGGGCGAAAGATTGATTCATGAAGCAACGGGCCTGGTTCATGACATTGGGCCAGACAACAGGCTTGTTGGGATGGACTATATCCGCTCCAAGACGGGACGCATCGGCATAAGTGGATTCAGGGCCAGTGCTATGTCCCTGGCATGCAAGAAGATAACAGTCCTCCCCTATGCCTTCACGTATCGCCTTGACACAGAGCTCAAAAGGATTCGGACAGCCCGGATCATGGAAACATGCCCTGATCTCAGGCCTCTCATATAAATGGGCGCAGTAGCTGTGTCCCCGGCCGGACATTCCATCCACTTTAAAGTACTTGTACCCCCACTCCTGAGACGCTATTCTATGAATATTCTTTATGTGCTCAAGGGCTTCGGGTGTATGACAAGGTGTGCGAACTCGACACTACCCGTCCCGAACGGAGCGGTCCAGAGACCGGGAATGAATCCAAGCTCCCTGATATCGTCCGCAAGCCGCTTCATCCCTTTGGGGAATTGCTTCTCATTGACCTCAAGATTCATGTTATAGAAGCCTGAAACAGGAAGCTTGTCCGAGTTGCCCTGCCATGACTCTATGTGCCAGATATCGCATCCGAAAGGCTGGAGATATTTCTTCCCTATCCTCGCCTCAGACAGGTTGTCTTCCGCCGTAGCGGTGTCAAAATAGGTATTCCAAGACATCCATCCTGTCGGGACCTTATGCTCCGGCTTCAAGGTAATCGCCTTATAATAAGGCATATACCTATTCTTGAACCAATCCTCGGTCAGGGTTATGGCGAAAGTGGATTCGGCGGATGAATGGATGCGTCCGGACATCTTGAGACCAAACGAGCCATCCTTTTCGCTCACTATTTCCAGCTCCGCCGCGGAAAAAGAGAGAAGACTGTCTTCCTGAGGGGCGAAAATGCTGTCATTGTGACGGTTATCCACTATGCCGTTCGAAAGGTTGAGCACCCGTTCGTTTATATCCGCATGTGTCCTGCAAGCGAAAGCGTCCTTTTTGAAAGTGACTTTCCCTTCGAGGGAAAAGACACCTTCAAAATTCTGGGCCGAACGATGGAAAAAGAGGATCTCGATACGCTTCCCTTCCGAGTTGATGACCCAATATCCCTGCACGTTTCCGGATGGATCCACGATGGCGAACCGGTCGGGGACACCGTCACGTGATTTGGACAGGGTCCAGCGCACATCCTTTGAAACAAACGATAAATGAGCGTCTATCCTGAATGACGGCGCCGTAATGCGGAGCATGGACATCTCCTCATCGAACACAAAATCCGCAGCTCCACCAGACGCACTTTCTGTCCAATCCCGCTCGAACTGCCCGTCAATGCCCTTTGAGGGGAAAGCGCGCATAGTCCCGGATGAAGACAATGCGATAGTCCCGATAGTGAAGTCCTTGATGAATTTCCTTCGTGTTGCCATAAGATTAAAAGCACAATTATGTCAAAGTTAGCGCTTTTTCTTATCACAACAAATCAAAAAGCCAGGTTTGCAGATATTACTTATTTGTCGTATTTTGGGGCTATCATGAACAGGATGTTTTTCACTCTCGCGGCAGCGCTTTCCCTGCTTTGCGGTAGTCTCAAGGCGCAAACTCCCGGGAACGAGCTTTCCCGGATCGTGGTCGCCTATGTGAGGGCCAACCGCACTGAGATGCCGGACCCCAGCCGCATAACCCACATCAACTACGCATTTGGACGAGTCAACACGACCTTCAACGGAGTGACCATCAGCAATGAGACAAGGCTGCGGAGCATCACAGCCCTGAAAAAAGAGGCCCCTTGGCTTAAAGTCTGCCTCTCCATTGGCGGGTGGGCAAGCGGCGGCTTCAGCGAGATGGCCGCTTCCGATGAGTTCCGGGAGGCTTTCGCAGCCGACTGCGCCAGGGTGGCCGACGAGTTTGACCTGGATGGGATCGACCTTGATTGGGAATATCCCACCAGCTCCGCCTCCGGGATAACCTCCTCTCCAGACGACACCAAGAATTTCACCCTGCTGATCAAGGACTTGCGCAAGGCTCTCGGGCCGGGAAAACTCCTCACGCTGGCCTCACCGGGCAACGCTGGCTATGTGGACTTCCGCACCATCGAGCCCTACATGGATTTCATCAATGTGATGGCCTACGACATGGGCAATCCACCGAGACATAACGCAGCCCTCTACAAAGAAGACGCTCAAGGGAACGTCTCTCCTTTCACGAGGGGAAGCGTGGAGTGGGCTGTGAAAAATCACATGGCCGCCGGAATCCCGAATGAGAAAATGACCCTGGGAATGCCTCTGTACGGCCATGGCGACGGGAAGAACTATGACCGCGATGTGGCCTTTAAGGACAATTACGGACCGAAGGAAGGCTTCTCCGAGAAATGGGACGACATAGCCAAGGTCCCCTACTACGCCGACTCCGAAGGCAATCTCGTCCTCAGCTTCGATAATGTCAGGTCCATCACCGAGAAATGCCGCTACATCAAGGAGAACGGCCTACTTGGAGGAATGTATTGGGAATATTCCCACGACAATGAGTCGGGTGACCTGACACTGGCAATAGCCGCCGAGCTGATCCCGAAAAGATTCGTCTCCGCCCAGGATGTCCGCCCCGCCAGCTACGCCGGAAAGGTCAAGCGTTTCAAAGCCCTGATATATTATTCCGACAGGGTCGAGGAGGCCCACCGGCAGTTCGCCTCACAGGCGGTAGACTTCTTCAAGAAACTCACCGTGGGAGACGGATGGACATTGGATGTGGCCAAGGACAAGCTTCCCGAGTTGGAGGGTTACGATGTCGTGATTATGCCGAACGCCGCTCCCGGAAACGCCTCTGACAGAGCCAGTTTTCAAGAATACATGGAGAACGGAGGAGGCTGGCTTGGCTTCCATGGCGCCGGCTATAACGACGCCTCCACCGGCTGGGACTGGTTCCGCGTTTTTCTGGGTGGAGTCAGCTTTCTCTGCAACACTTGGCCTCCCCAACCGGCGCTCGTGGATGTGGAGGGGTTTGACCATCCCGTCACTAAGAACCTGCCTAAGCGATATGTCGCTCCCTCGACGGAATTCTACCAATGGAAGCCGGACCCCAGGTCGAACACCAAGCTCAGGATCCTCGCTAGCCTGGCTCCTGAGAATTTCCCGATGGGGCTGAAGGATGTCGTGTTCGGTGGCGACTTCCCCATCGTGTGGACCAACACGGACTACAGGATGGTGTACATCAACATGGGCCACGGTGACGAGTGCTTCTCAGACGCCACGCAGAACCTATTGTTCATCAATGCCTTAAGGTGGATTGTCGCCCGCTCCCCAAAAGGGAATCCATTCAACAGGTAAAAGGGACTAATTATTCAGCAGGCTATCAAGCCGCCGGGCATAGTCAAGATTGGAATCGATGGATTCCTTGTCCGGGTAAGGTTTCACGAATACGGAATACTCTGGCTCCGGACCATCCTCGATGGCCGCGTCCGCGCGGGCGTCAGTAAACGCCAGCACTTCCTCCTCGGGAATTCCTATCAGTTTCATATTATTGCGGTTCATACGCCGCAGATTGTCTGAACAGTAGGCGAGCCAAGCCTTGAACGAGTTGGGCAATTGCAACTGTTTCCTAGCCTGCTCATCCCTTAGCAGTTTCTCCGTGAAGGTTTTGCCGGGATAATCCGAAAAGTTATTGAATATCCGAGCCTGATGACCAGCATATTCAACAGCATCCTCATTGATCTTTTGCTCAATCCAGTTCATTTGTGAGAAACAGGCCCCCACGTTATTCACGAACTGGAAATTCCCCATATTCTTCCACGTGTCAATGTTGCTGCTGAAAATGGTCTCAGCAGTTTGGTCGTGATGTATTATAGGGGCTTGGAACACCTCATTGACGGCATCTTGAAAAGGCCCCTCGCCCAATCTTTCAACCTCATCTATAGGCATCCGCAGCAGCCATACGGCCACGCTGTCCAACCGGTCCCACGCCGCCGCGGATTCATCAATGCTACGGGCGAATGACTCGATGCTGCTCATGACCATCAAGGCGGTGAGTCTTCGCTCTTTCTTCTGCTTGTTCAGTTCAACCAGTTTGCTCGTGCCGAAAGTCAGGACAATAGAAACAGTGGTGGCAAGGATGGCGACCACAAAGTCCTTCCACCAGTTCCTGTCAAAGAATTTGTTTGGCATATTTGAATATCGGTTTATTTACGAAACGTTAGAATTTAAATTTCAAAGATAAGCCCGCGGATAAATGGTTCCCTCCCATTTCCATGGTGGGAGCTGATGCCAAATAAGGTTCAATCTTTATATCAAGCCCCGCATTTTGCGAACGGATATCCCGGTAATACATATTCTTAATCTTCGCGACTCGCACAGCATCACAAATGTTCCAAATATACACAACGGCTTGACCCAATAAAGCGCCGCACAACAAGGCGGCAGCACCTCCGTCTCCTCCTAATTCATCCGTAGTCTCATTATTGTTTGAGACAACTGCCGCAAGTGATCCCAACACTACTACATTAAGTCCAAAGTTCGCGGCGAAGAATCCTATTCCCCTGCCCCACTCTTCATCAACACACTGCCCCAAGCCGGGAATGAAGAACGATGCGATTCCCGCTATTTCCGGACTAAAGACATCGTCAACATCCCGGTAATAAAACCGCGGATTATAGTAATTCTTATACTCACGATATCTCATACCCGCGGAAATATTGACATCGGCATTCAACCGGGAGTCCACCTGCGCAAAAGACATTGTGCTAGCGCACGCCAAGAAAAGTATTAATGTGAATAAATTCTTTCTCATCACGATAGGATCTTCTCATTCGCGAATATAAGATTTTATTCATCAAGCGATCCTCAGGGTGCCGTCATCTTCCAGGACGATGGTGTCGCCCTCGTTCACGGAGAGTGTTGACAACTTTTCGAAAATGTGATTTTTTCGCCATATTCGTTTCCGAAAATGTGATTTTATGCTTATTTTTGTTTTCGAAAATGTGATTA
>ONSC01000229.1 GCA_900320365.1 uncultured Bacteroidales bacterium | reverse complement strand
TTTCTCATACCTCACACCTTTGTTCCGGGCGGCGTCCTCTGCCCGGAGGTTCATCTGCTCGGCCTCGCCTGTGGCAGATAGTTTCTCTACACGGAAAGTCTCCATCCAGGAGTCAAGATCCTCCTTCAGTAGGCAATAGCCCTTCCCTGGAGACGTGAAATAGGGCAGTTCCCTCTTCTTGATCAATTCACGAAGCGTGTACTTGCTCAATGAGAGGTATCTCGCGGCATCATCCGTCGACATGTACTTCTTGCACATGTAGAGCTGGTCCTCCAACCATCTCAGATGGGTTATCAATTCCTCTAAGGACTGGAATCTCTCCAGGTATGCCTCGACTTCCGTGAACCTCGCCACGAGGGTCTCTATCTCCTCACGGCGGTTCAAAAGTTCAGGGATGGCGCTTGCCCTCTCGATGAGTCTCAAAATGTCGTTTTTGCTGAATTCCATAATCAGTTCTTTTAAATGAAACGATAAGAAAGCCCTCCGGAGGCTTGTGCTTTCGGAGGGCAAATGTATATCGTACTTTACTGATTATCTGCAAGTTACGATTGACAGCAACATTAGTATCAACGTTGCTGTCAATCTTTTGTCCGGAATGGGACTGCTACAAAGCAAACGAGGCTTGCTTGATCAGTATAACCCATCTGTCTATCTTGGACCGGACGGGATTGTCAGATGCCTCAAACAACACCAGTGAAGAAGAAAGGTTAGTCTGGGTTAAATAACCGGCGCCGGTGGATCCCAGAATAAGTCTGTTGTTCGCTATCACGTACTGGTATTTGTTCGAGATGATCGAACTGTAATTCAGCCTGCTCAGGAAATAAGCGAGGATGCGGTTGTTATTGGCGACCAGTGGAGCCGCAGTGGGGGACAGGCTTCTGTTGAACAGCGACCGCATGTCGTCGACCGTCACCTTCCGTTTGAATAACGGAATGTCATTTGCCGCATCCGTCAAAACAGACAGAGCGTGCTCGCTCAGTTCACATTCCAAATTGAGCAACCGGGACTTCATCTTCGGTCTTTCCAGCATGTACTCTCCCATGCATGAAACGAAATCGTCCGAAGTCATGGCACTGTCACAGTATTTCCTGACGAGATCATCCCTTGATGAAAGAAGAGAGCCGATGCGTCCCAGATTGACCATGTGGTCGTTCCGGCTGTCGGCATCGGCGGCGTCGTGGAATGTGTGCGAATTGATGAAGTCTTCCCGGAAACGGTCGTAGGTGTAGCCATGCTCCACGACCGCTGTCTTGAACTGTGTCAGGGCCTCCTTCCAGAGTCGGAACAAGCCCTCATCGCCAACGAAGGCGTCTCTTTTTGTATGAGTATTTGTACCACATAAAAAGAGAGATGAAAAAGTCTTTGTTTTCCATTTCTATTTTTATTAATATGTTGAATAATAGGCATTACCTTAGCTTTATCTAAAGTTTCGCCGTAGTACGTTATACTCTTATTTCTGCCTTGCTTTGGCAATGATTTTGTCAATCACAGGGACGAAATCAAACTTATCCCTGTTCCGGTTGACGTAGCTGCTTCTCGATTTGAGAGTGTTGTAACCGATCTCCTTTCCCTTGCAAGTGAAACACTCGCGGATCTTGAGAAGGAGGTCGGGATTATGCTCGCCGAATGCCTCCCTGGCGAAGTAGATCAGAGAGTTCTGCCCTCGGTCAATCCAGTTGATTGCCGTGAACGGAGCATTGCCCATCCCGAAGATGGACATGAAACTCTGAACGGAAGTGTGATGGGGCAGGTACCCTTTCCTCATCAGGCCGCTGTACAAGGCCTTGACCTGCTCCTCGCTGAACTCCGTCTGAATGGTCCGTGCCTTATCCTCCGGTACGATCTTCTCCCACAGAGGAATCTCGGGATACAGCCGGACCACCTGATTGATGGCAACGCCTTTGGTCAGCGGGATCAGACATCTGTTGACATCCTCGCCCCAGAGCTCGTTGAAATGGCACCATTTATCCCTGTGCGGGAAACGCATGATACTGTTGATGGCTATTGCAATGAGTTTCAGCTGGAAACGGGTTGTCCCTGGTGCCGGCCGGTAGTCTTCCTGGAGAAGTTCGGCAGACACAGCCCTGTCGAGCAGTTCCTTTGCCTTCGGATTGGAGAAGAAGGGGACTAGGCTCTCATATCCGGATGACCCCTTGCGGAACATCTCGTTCCCGAACTCGATCAGCCTTTCCGTCGCATCCGCGACTTCCCGGATCCTGGCAGAGAGCATTCCGGACTTATGCGACAACAGATACTCTCGAATCGGTTCGGTATCAGCAAGATGCATCAGTTGTTCGAACAAGAACCT
>ONSC01000122.1 GCA_900320365.1 uncultured Bacteroidales bacterium | reverse complement strand
TTGAATAACCCTGTTGGTCGGGATACGGTACTCTTTCACATATTTCATTACTATGTCCAAGGCCTCGTCCTGATGTTCAGCCACCCACTCCCATCCTCTGCGGCTGGCCCGGGCGAAACGATCCGCCCCATCCTTGTTATTGAGATACTTTGACCGGGGCATATAAACTCCTTCCTCCTGAATGTTGAGGTCATGATCCTTTAATTTGTACACCCCGACAGTATTGAAACCGGCTTGTCTGATCAAGAAAAGCTCATTATAAGTCATCGTCACCGTGGCGTCAACGGCTGCGGCGATAAACAGGCTGACAGGGTTGGCAGCCTCAATCCACTGGAACTGAGCTCCCTGGTCTGAAGCCATGCATCTGACAACCTGGTCAAACCCGGACCTCCATGTCGACACTTTAGCCTTTCCCAGAGATGTGGGATCCTGGCCGTTACGTGAGACGATAGCTAGAGCGGTGTTCATTGAAGTCTGGAGAATGTTGACCAACGGAAAACCACCTGCGACCATTGACATCGCCTCTGTCAAAGGCAGGGTGGCAGCATCAGCCTCGGAATTCGATAAACGCTCTCTTAAATCCTGGGTAGCGAAGGGGTGGACAATCTCAACCTTCACACCTTCCTCATCATAAAAACCTTTCTCCTGGGCAGCATAATAGCCTGCGAACTGGGCCTGTGCCATCCACTGAGGGGAGAAGACAAAAGACTTATCCGCCTCCTGTCCCGCGACACCCGATGGGAGAGCGAGAATCAGAAGGAATGTCAGGAACAATACACGAGAGAGCCGCATCTGATCAGAAATCTGGATTCAAATATACCGATTTTTATTCAGTTTTTGTTGTATATTAGCGGAAACTAATAGACGAACAAATGAATAAGACAACTTTAATCAAATCTTCAGCGGTCGTCATGATGCTGATCGCCGTCCTGTCTTTACCTTCATGCAAAAGGGCTCCCAAAAAGACTGTTGATGATACCGCCAACACCGAGAGCGTTGAGGATCTTGACGCCCAATATGCGAAAGATCTTCTGGCGAAGGGCACTCCCGCTCCGGATTTCACTCTCCAGACACCTGACGGGAAGGAACTGTCCCTGAAAGACTTCCGTGGAAAATATGTCGTCCTTGACTTCTGGGCATCATGGTGCCCTGACTGCCGTAAGGATGCACCTGAGGTAAAAGCCCTTTGGGAGAAATACGGCTCTGAAAAAGTGGCCTTTGTCGGAGTCTCATTTGACACCGAGAAAGAAAAGTGGGCAGAGTATGTGAAGGAGAATGGACTGGGCTGGGATCATGTCAGCCCGTTAGCCAAGTGGAAGGAGACGCAAGTATCGCAAGACTACAAGGTGAACTGGATCCCCTCCATGTACCTCATAGATCCAGAAGGGAAGGTCGTTTTCGGAACTGTCATGATTGACAAACTGGCCAAGGAGCTAGCCAGCATCGCCGGGGAATAGGCTTCGTTAAGCTTCTCCCCTCTTCTTCTTCAACTCAGCCTGAACCTCATTCATCTTACTAGTGGTGAGAGGATAGAACGACAGTGCCAGGATTGAGAGCGCAGCTCCTATCGCAGGTACAAAACTCATCATGGCTTTTATGGCGCTCAGGGTCCTTGGAGCCTGCAGCGCCAAATCCTTGTTATAGCCGAAGACTCCGAGCAGCGCCAGAAGCAGGAATCCTCCGATGGCGCCTCCGAACTTCTGGGCCATCGAAGAGGATGAGAATATCAAACCAGTTGAGTTAGAGCCGTTTCTGAGCTCAGAATAGTCCGCCACATCAGCGAACATGCTCCAAGTCAGAGGAGCGGCGACACCGATAGCGAGACTGACGAGAATCTGAAGGACGATAAGCCACCAAATTCCAGCGGCAGTGCCGGTCGGGATGAACCATATCGCCGAACTGAAAAGCACGACAGCGACCATAGCGGCCATGAAGGTATTCCTTTTGCCGATTTTCTCAGATAGAGGAACAGCGAAAGCCACTCCGGCCATCTGGCCGATCTCACCGATTGTCAAATAAACCGCGCAAGTGAGGAATATATTGGCACCCAATATATTGGCGAAATAATATGCAGCAGCTCCGCCTCTGATCGAGCCGCAAAGAAGCTGACCGATGGCCGCACCGAGCATGAGCCACCAAGGACCGTTGGAGACAAGGGCTTTCAAATCATCCTTGATCGAGGAGCCACCTTCAGTCTGGGGTTTACGCTCGATTTTAACATGCTCCTTTGTCAGCAGGAAGCACAGGACGAAGAGGATGGCGCAAATCACAGCCACGACAGCGACAATGGAAGTCCACTGCATGGGATCAGCGTCCCCGACACCCTTTATCATCTTGCCGGCCGAGTTGGTGGAACCTATGATGGACTTCTCGAAGAGCCAGAATATTCCCATCGCTATGAAACTGCCGATGTAGGCGAAGAACATTCTGAAAGAAGAGAATACGCTCTTCTCCTTCGAGTCCGCTGTCACCACACCTAGCATCGCCCCGTAAGGTACATTCACTGCCGTGTAGGCTGTCATCATCAGGATATATGCCACATATGCGTAGAAATGCTTGACGCCATAAGAGGCATCCGGCACATAAAAGGCCATGATCCCTATCAGAGCGAAGGGAATCGCCAACCATAAGAGATATGGACGGTATTTTCCCCACTTAGTCTGGGTACGGTCAGCTATTATTCCCATCACAGGGTCAGAGATAGCGTCATATAACCTCGTGACTCCCAGCAGGGTCGCCGCATGGACAGGCTTCAGCCCGAACACATCCGAATAAAAAATCGGGAGGTAATACGAGAATATCTTCCAGAACATCGAGGAGGACATGTCCCCCAATCCATAACCTATTTTCTCTGATAACTTTGCCATAGTAAACAAATATAGGTAAAAAATTTCACTATATTTATAATCATGAAAGCCAGTTCAGCCTTATTGTACGCTCTTATGGTGGCGGCGCTGATGTCTTGTTCAAGGACATACGCTCCGTATCTGTCCGCGTTAGACGATCCACGCCTGTTCAGCGGCAACGATACCACCGCATTCCGGGATCCAGCCGCCATTTACGAGAATGGGGTTTTCCATCTGTTCTTCTCCCTCGTCCGGATCGAGAGAGACAGCGTATTCAGTTATGTGGCCACTTCCACCAGCGTAAATCTGAAGGATTGGACGGAGCCCAGAATCTTGACAGAGAGAGACCAGAATCTGGATTATTCAAGCCCGGGGAATGTTATACGCTTCGGAGATGAATGGATCCTGTGCATGCAGACCTATCCGAGACCTGGATATATCAAATCCGAGATGCCTAGATACGGTAACGAGGACGCAAGGCTCTTCATCATGCGAAGCAAGGACATTGAGACCTGGAGTGAACCGGAACTACTTAAGGTCAAGGGAGATATCCCAAATGAAGATATGGGCAGGATGATTGATTCCTATCTCATCGAGGACAAGGATGAGCCTGGAAAATGGTGGTGCTTCTACAAGCAGAATGGGGTGAGCAGCTCATGGTCCCGTGACCTCGTGAACTGGACATTTGACAAACACATCCAGGGAGGAGAAAACGTTTGCATCCTGAGGGATGGTGATGAATACATCATGTTCCATTCCCCCGAGAACGGGATCGGTGTCAAACGCTCGTCTGATTTAAGGGAATGGAAAGACGATGGATCTTTAATCACCCTGGGCCAGAGCGAATGGGAATGGGCAGCTGGCCGGCTCACCGCCGGATTCGTACTGGATTGCAGATCAATACCTTCCGTAGGGAAATACATAATGTTCTTCCACGGGTCCGGCCCCCTTACTGAGACTGAAGGCGATTTCGATAAAAACAGCTCTATCGGAATAGCCTGGAGCGACGACCTTCAGTCCTGGGCCTGGCCAGATTAGCAATCTCTTTTATCATCAAAATGGATAAAGAACAATATCATCTCAGATTTTGTCATATGTTCAAAATTCACTAACTGTTCAAAAAAAATGAACATCTATATAAAAACGAACACTTCAGTGCAGAAATAACTAATATTTAGCACATTAGCACATTTATTATATAGACTTATCGCCATTCTGAGCGTTGCGTTGCGCTGTCATTCTGAGCTAAGCGAAGAATCTCCCTGCCCCAAATCGGCATTAACCTTGAATCAATAAGAAGGTAGGAAGAAAAAGTAGGGAGAAAAAGCCAAAAAGTAGGAAGAAAAACCTATCTTTGCACCGAAAATGACAAGATCATGGCAAAGGTAGATCAACTAATCGCACTATTGGAGCGCTATAAACAGTTAGGAATTGACTCGCAGATAGACTACGAGAAGTTCTACCTATACTCGATCATAACCCACTCTACCGCGATCGAGGGTTCTACCGTGACCGAAATAGAGAATCAGTTGCTTTTCGATGAAGGTATTTCAGCCAAAGGCAAAACCATCGTGGAACAGATGATGAATCTGGATCTCAAGATGGCTTATGAAGAGAGCATTAGGCTTGCCAAGCAGCATTCTATAATCACTATCGAGCTATTGAAGAGCCTTTCACGACTTCTCATGAAAAACACGGGAGCAGCCTATAAAACAGCGTTGGGAGAGTTTTCTTCATCCAATGGCGATCTAAGGTTGGTGAATGTGACAGCTGGAGCTGGTGGGAAATCATACTTGAGCTACCAAAAAGTACCAACCCGACTGCAGGAATTCTGCGATTGGCTAAATGAAAAAAGGTCAATTCCAATGTCTGTCGCAGAACGCTATGATCTTAGCTTCGAGGCCCATTATCGGCTTGTTACTATCCACCCATGGGTGGACGGCAACGGGAGGATGGCCAGGCTTATCATGAACCATATCCAATTCGAGTTTGGTCTCATTCCGTCCAAAGTACTTAAAGAGGACAAAGGAGATTATATCAATGCCATTATACAAACACGCGAGACAGAAAGCCTCTCTCCTTTCCTGGACTTCATGACCGAAGAAATGATCAAGATACTTACCTCAGACATAAAGTCTTACCTCGAATCAATTGAAGGGAGTAGGGAGAAAACTACGGAAAGTAGGGAGAAAACTACGGAAAGTAGGGAGAAAAAACTTAAAAGTAGGGAGAAAATCCTATCTCTCCTCAAAGAGCATCCGGAATATTCGGCAAGAAAACTGGCCGAAGAGATCGGTATAACAGCCAAGGCTGTCGAGAAGCATCTCGCCAAGCTCAAAGCCGAAGGCCTGATCCAGCGTGTAGGCCCCGACAAAGGCGGCCGCTGGATTCTGTTTTCTGAAACATAAAGACCGGAATCAATACAGATCGATCTTCAACGCTTCCAGGCACATGCGGGCGTTGTGGTAGGGGCATTTCCAGAAGCCGGCTTTGGGGTTGGCTAAATCGGGTGTTTCCCCATCAGCCAATGTGCCCCAATACCATTCACCACAACTGGATATCAAATGGGTCTTGATCCAATTCCAGCAAGAGATGGCTCGTGGAAGTCCTTCCGGATCAGAGTGATACTTCCATAGCCAGAGATTGCCGACTACGGTCTCTGCCTGGACCCACCACTGCCGTGAACGATCTGCCTCACCGTCAGAGAACAATTCATAGCTCATCGAGCCGTCAGGGAGCAGCCCTTCATTGCCAGCGGCTCCGAGAGCGAGACAATATGGCTTGACATAATCAATCAGCAAGGCATCCCCAACTGCCATGGCGCACTCAAGGAGAAGCCATGATGTCTCGATATCATGGCCGTAGGAAATAGCTCCAGGGAGAACCGCCCAGTCTTTTGAGAAATATAAATACAGATGCCCTGAGGGAGAGATTATCTTCTCGCAGGTGAGCTTTATGAGCTCAATAAGAGCCTCCTTTAGTGAGGGATCAGGCCAGACACTGTAGAGATTGGCATACGCCTCCATGAGATGGAGATGAGAATTCATCGTCTTGTCGGCGTTGATGTCATGAGCCGATAGGGACATGTCCTCAAGAGGCGAGAAATCCTCCGAGAGCGCCTCGATATAGCCTCTGTTCGCCCAATCCCTGAACTTGCTCTCAATAATACCGAACAGCCCGGTGGCGACTTCAAGGACCGCCTTGTCTTCAGTTACCTTATAGAGCTCGCTGAAAGCGTAAATGGCGAATGCTTGGGAGTACAGTTGTTTCTTAGTGTCCAGAGGCTTGCCATAGGCTGAGGCGCTCCAGAACACTCCCCCATTGACAGGATCAACAAGGTGAGAGAGGAACCAATCACTCGCATGAGTGGCGGCCGAGAGATAAGAATCTTTCCCAAGGGCAGCGTAAGCCGCTGAGAAAGACCATATTATCCTGGCATTCAGAATCTCCCCCCTGGGAGCGTCCCGCAGGATTGTCCCGTCAGATTCAACCTCTCCGAAGTAGCCCCCATCCGGATCTTTAAGACTGAGCCAGAAAGGCAATATATCCCCTTCCAGCTCAGCCAGTATTTCTTCCCGGAACGAAACCAGATCCATCGCCTAGATGTTAGGAGTATCCCAGACCTTGGTCTCAAGACAGTTGACCATAGCAGCATGCCCGCCGCATGAGAGACGGAACTCGCCCTTCTCAAGACGCCACTTCCCATCGGCGCCGACAAAAGCAAGCTCCTTGGCAGGAAGCTCAAACTCAACTACTTTGGACTCACCAGGAGCAAGGGAAATCTTCTCGAAGCCCCTCAGTCTCTTGACGTCAGGGATAAGCGAGGCGACAAGGTCAGAGCTGTACAGAAGGACAGCTTCTTTACCCGCGCGTGAGCCGGTGTTGGCCACCTTGACGGATACCTTCAGCATGTCACCGGCCGAGAAAGAGAGGGGATCTCCGGTCGAGCCGGGGATGACAATCTTCAGGTCTGAGTATTCGAAAGTCGTGTAGCTCAGGCCGTGGCCGAAAGGCCACTGGACATCCATGATAGCGTCATAATTGTATGAGCCAGCCATTGTCTCATTATGCTCGGAGACCTTGTAGTCGTAGGTGTGGAGAGAATTGATGTGCTTCGAATATGTGAAAGGCAACTTACCGGAGAAGTTCTCGTCGCCAGAAAGCAAAGCAGCCAAGGCGTCACCACCATAGTTGGACGGAAGCATCACATCCACAACGGCTTTCACGAGAGGTTCAATGTCACCGATAATTCTGGGACGGCCCTCATTCAATACGAGAATTATTGGTTTGCCAGTCGCCGCGAGGGCTTTGACAAGGTCTTTCTGGTTAGCCGAGAGATTCAGGTCATCCATGTTACCGGGAGTCTCGCAATAAGTGTTCTCACCGACACAAGCAATCACCACATCGCATGTCCTGGCCGCAGCCACAGCCTCTGAGATACCGGTC
>ONSC01000072.1:2099-12835 GCA_900320365.1 uncultured Bacteroidales bacterium | reverse complement strand
AAAGGCAAACTTAAAAAGTTTGCCTTCAAGGAGATAAGCTATATTATCTAAAGTCTCATTTTAGCAATGGCTCCAACCGGATCTTCCGCTTGGAAAACCGAACTTCCGGCCACCAACATTGTAGCGCCAGCCTCGACCAAAGCGTGAGAGTTTGATGCCGAGACCCCTCCGTCAACCTCAATATCCTTGACAATGCCTATCCTCTCCATCTCCGCCCTCAAAGCGGCTATCCTTCCGATGGACTCCGGAATAAACTTCTGCCCTCCGAATCCGGCGAAGACAGACATGATGAGGAAGAAATCCACATCGGGAATATAAGGGAAGAGCCTCTCAACAGGAACATCAGGATCTATTGCCAGGCCAGCCTTGACTCCGCATGACTTCGCAAGGGCAATATACTCCCCAGCGTCTTTACCCGCCTCATCAGCCGCCTCCAGATGGAAACTGATAAGACCCGCTCCGGCTTTGGCGAAGCGCTCGATGTACTTGTCAGGATTGATGATCATGAGATGGACATCAAGTGGTATGTCAGTGACTTTAGCCACCGCGTCGAGTACCGGGAACCCGAAGGACATGTTGGGTACCAGGCATCCATCCATGACGTCAAAATGGAGCAGGTCGGCGTGGTCATTGACAAGCTTGACATCCCTCTCCAGATTGAGGAAATCAGCGGCTAGTATTGAAGGGGCTATCTTGACCATGGCTATTTGAAAGAAGTTACCACATCCGTGAGATGCTCGACGAATTTGTCAAGTGACGCGAGCTCCAGTTTCTCACCAGGAGCATGAACACCTCTCAAAGTCGGACCGAAGGATATCATGTCAATGTCTCCGAATTTCTCGCCGAAAAGACCGCACTCCAGGCCGGCGTGAATGGCTTTCACCTCCGGCTCATAACCGAAGAGCTTCTTGTACGACTCCACGCACAGTTTGAGGATCGGTGAATCAATATTCGGGGCCCAGCCAGGATACTCGGCGGTGTGCTGTACTGAGGCTCCCGCCAATAGGAAGCAAGCCTCCACCTTGGCAGCTATCATCCTTCTGGCTGAAGGGATGGCGCTCCTCTGGCTAGTCAACACCTCAATTCTGCCGGGATGCCTCATGCGGACAGCGGCGAGGTTTGTGGAAGTCTCCACAAGGCCGGAAATCTCATGGCTCATTGACTCAACTCCGTGGGGGCATGCGAATAGCGCCTTGATGAGCCTGTCGGCGACATCAGAGTCCACAGGTTTCTCAGTGCACCGGAAATTGCTGGCTTTAAGCTTGATATCGGGATCTGTCCTGGAATATTCCTTCTTGACATCCTCTGCGAAAGCATTGAAGCGTGCTATGGTTGCCTCCCTGTCCCGGACAGAGATTATGGCCTCGCACTCACGGGCTATGGCGTTGTGCTTGTTGCCACCTTTAATCATTATGAGGCGCATTCCATAAGGAAGCTCGCTGAATAGGAACCTGGCCATGACCTGAATAGTGTTCGCCCTACCCTTATCGATGTCGTCACCACTATGGCCTCCTATGGCCCCGGTTATCTCAATCTTGACCGGTGCGTAGCCAGGGGCTGTGTCCTCGAGTGTGTAATCGAAACAAGCGGATGTCTCGAGCCCACCGGCGCAACCGATGAACATCTGGCCCTCGTCCTCAGAATCGAGATTTATCAAGGTTTTTCCGGTGAAGAATCCCGGCTCCATGCCAAAGGCTCCATCCATGCCGGTCTCCTCGGAGACAGTGAAGACGCACTCAAGCCTGCCCATCGGAAGATCACTCTCCAAAAGGGCGAGCATGGCGGCGACACCGATACCGTCGTCGGCTCCAAGTGTGGTGTCCTTGGCGATCATCCAGCCATCCTCAATCACATAATTGATGGGATCTTTCATGAAGTCGTGATCAACACCGTTCCTTTTCTCGCAGACCATGTCTTGGTGGCCCTGCAGGACAATGGTTGGCACATTCTCCTTGCCAGGAGAAGCCGCCTTGACGATGACGACATTTCCGACCTCGTCAGTCTTGTATTCTAGATATCTTTGAGCTGCGAAATTGATAAGGAAAGCCTTAATGAGCTCCTCATGTCCCGATTCCCTCGGGATACGGGTAATCTCCTTGAAGATCTCAAGTACTCTGGATGAATTCATATTGACGCCAGTATTAATTATCTGGCTACAGGAACAAGCATTCTTTCGATGTCGGAGACATATTGCCTGAACAGTTTGTCGGTGGACATCAGATCCGACACCGTATTGCATGCGTGCAGCACTGTAGCATGGTCTTTTCCTCCAAGCTCCATCCCGATCGTCGACAAGGAGCAGCCGCCAATGAGATTGCGGCTCAGGTACATCGCTATCTGGCGGGCCTGGACAATATTCCTTTTCCTGGATTTGGACAGCAAGGTCTCCCGGGTGATGTTGAAATACTCGCAGACAACATCCTGGACCTTGTCCATAGTTACCTCTTCACGCTCCTCACTGACTATATTGCCAGTGACTCTCTCCGCCAGTTCCATGGTGATTTCCTCATGGCATAGCGTGGCGCTTGCGATCAACGAGATCAAAGCCCCTTCCAGCTCGCGGAAATTGGACCTGATTTTTGATGCGAGAAGCTCAAGGACACTCTCGTCGACCGAGACCCCCTCACGGGCGCATCTGGCTTTCAACATGGCGAGCCTTGTGGGCATGTCAGGCCTCTCGAGTTCAACGGACAATCCCCACTTGAATCGGGAGAGCAACCTCTCCTCAAAGTTCATAAGATCAACGGGGGCACGGTCCGAAGTGAAAACCAACTGCTTCCCTGATTGGTGGAGATGATTGAAAATGTTGAAGAAAGCGTTTTGCGAGGCAGGTCCCACAAGCTCATGGATGTCATCGACAATCAGCACGTCGATCCTCATGTAGTAGGCCATGAAATCCGCCAGCTTGTTCTGGTGGACAGCGTTCATGTACTGAGTCTTGAACTCGTTGCCCGTGACATAAAGGACAATCAGATCAGGATAGGAGTCATGGATCGCGATACCAATGGCCTGAGCCAGATGTGTTTTTCCGAGACCAGGGCCTCCGAATACGAAGAGAGGATTGAAGGGTGTCTTGCCGGGCTTGTCAGAGATGTTGACGCCAGCGTTAATCCCCATCTTGTTGCACTCCCCTTTCACCATGTTCTCGAAGCAATAGGCGGGATTCAACCTAGGGTTGATCTTAACCTTCTGAAGACCCGGGAATACGAAAGGACCGGGATTGCTTGACGCCTGGAAGGTGCTAAGCATCACGGATTTGTTCTCGGGGACATTGCCGTGGGAGGCGCTGAATACCATGGGAGCCTCTTTCCTGACGGGATGAATCCTGTACATCAACTTGGCGTCAGGGCCGATCACCCTGCGAAGCGCCATTTTGATGATGGGGAGATACGCGTCCTCGAGATAACTTCTGAAGAAATCAGTGGGTACCTCCAAAGTCAATGTCGAGCCCTCGAGGGAGACCGGAACAATGGTCTTAAACCACACGCTGAACTGCTTCGGATCAACGTTCTGTTCGAAGATCCGGAGACACTCATTCCATACTGAAATATGTCTTTCCAGTTCAGTCATTAATTCTATAAAAAAAGAGGTTCAGCCAGGGAGGATTTTTCCTCTCGCTTTCAAGTGCAAAAATGGAGGAAAATAACTTTATAAAAAATCTTTTTTATTATTGTTTTTGATTTTTATTTTCCTTATATAGAGAAAACCAGTCGCCGAAGCCGATCGCCTTAATTGGCTAATAATCAGCGACTTCCAAAAAGGGCTAAAATGCTAAATAACGATAAATGAACGACTTCTATATCGAGGCTATTTGACCCTTGTGACATCGCCGTTTTCCACCTTCACAATGAAGCAATCAGGATATGAACTTTTCACTGTTGAAAACGACTCTTTGACCTGGGATAAATCACTGGAACGGCAGATCACATATTTGTAAAGATTCTTCACCTTGTAGCTCCCCATATCGTGACCTTTGAAATACTTATCAGAGGGAGACATGACCTTGGATGAAGCCAGTACCTGGATTCCACAAACAGGTCCGGAAGGAGAAGGTTCTATGGCCTCCGGGACATCCGCTTTATCTTCAGCTTTTGCCTCAGTCTCCGGCTTATTATCGGCTGGCTGCTCAACGACCTGAGGCGTTGGCTCCTCTGTTTTGGGCTCTGCCTCAGGAGCCTTTTCTGGCGTGGTTGGGGTGACAGGCGCGACAGCTGAGGCGCCATCATAATCTTTCTTATACTTTACGAAGGCATTATAAAGGTCAGACGCGATTCTCTCCTTCCCCGCGGAGGAGATAAGAGCCTCACGGTCGGAAGGATTGGACATGAAACCGCATTCGACCAGTACAGCTGGCATCGCTGTCCTCCATAGCACATAGAAAGGATCCTGGGAGATGCCTCGGCTGGCCTTGAACGCTCCACCTTTCATCGCCTCGTCAACGCAGCGAGCGAACTTGAAGCTCTGCTCAAGGAAAGAGTTCTGCATCAGGTTCATGAAGATATACGACTCGGGGTCAGAGGGGTCGAATCCCTCATACTTTGTGGTGTAGTCATCCTCGAGCATAATCACGGAGTTCTCCCTGCGGACGACCTCCATATTGCCGGCGTAGAGATCCTTCTTCTTGCTGGTGTATTGACCTAGGATGTGGACCGAGTAGCCGTTGGGGCCAGTTTTCTTCCCATCGACAGAGTTCACGTGGATGGAAATGAAAAGGTTGGCTTTAGCCTTGTTAGCTATGTCAGCCCTCCCCTGCAGCTCGACGAAATTGTCGTCGGTCCTGGTCATAATGACATTGACATCAGGGTATCCCGCACGTATTTTTTCCGCCAGACGAGTCGCTATGCTGAGCACGACTGTCTTTTCCATGGTCTTGCCGCTCGGACTGATACAACCGGCATCCTTGCCTCCATGCCCCGGGTCGATGACGACGGTCGAGAGCTTGATAGGCGAAGATGCAGCCTGCCCGAATGCGGGTGCGGTCGCCAGAAAAGGCACAACCACTGATACTACGGCAAGAAAATTGCGGATGATATTCAAAATAGTCGTATATTTGTTATCGCGAATTTAAGAATAAAATTGCATTCCAAAAAGCATACATATACTATAATATTGGCATTGTTTGTCGCGTTTCTCACCGGGTTGACGGTTTTCGGCCAGAATCCCCGGAGGGATCGTCGTGCGGCCAGGATAGCTGCTCGGGCTGAGAAAGATACCGCTAGAGAGCAGGTTCCTGACACACTCGCTGTCAAGGATACTCTCGCCCTGAAAGACACTATCCCTGAGATTAAGGATTCCCTCACCCTCAGAAGGGACTCGATCAGCCGCGCCAAAGCCGACTCACTGGATCTTCTCAAGAAAAGCTCGATTTCCAAGCCGGCTTTTTCCGCCGCCAAGGACTCCTCGAAGCAGGTGTTCGCTGACGGGCAAAGGAAGATGTTCTATTGGGGAGACGTGGAAGTCAGCTATGAGAATATAAAGCTCAAGGCTGACTACATGGAGTATGACATGAACAGTGGAACCGTGTTTGCCAGAGGTACTTACGATACTCTTACCGGAGAATGGAAGGGCCAGCCTGTGATGACCCAGGGCAAGCAGACTTTCAACATGGAGGAGATCAAGTACAACTTCAACACGAGAAAGGCCAGGATCACCAACATGATCACCCAGGAAGATGACGGTATACTCCATGGCAAGAACATAAAGATGCTTCCGGACAGGTCAATTAATATCACGCAGGGCAAGTACACTGTCTGCGACCTGGAGCATCCCCACTATTATCTCAAGCTTTCCTCCGCGAAAGTTGTCACCAGACCCTCACAAAAGACGGTTTTCGGACCCGCTCATCTTGTCGTGGAAGATGTGGACCTGCCGTTTGTGGCGATTCCGTTCGGTTTCATCCCCAAGCGGCCTGAGAGGGCGACCGGAATGCTGATGCCGTCTTTCGGAGAGGAAAACGCCCGAGGTTTCTACCTCAGGGACGCTGGAATGTATTTCGTGATCGGAGACTTTTTCGACATATCCATGACCGGGGATTACTATACCCTTGGATCCTGGGCGGCGAACATTAACTCCAGGTACAGGGTCAATTACAAGTTCTCCGGTAATTTCGCTTTCAATTATTCAGTCGACCAGACTGGTGAGCGAGGCAGCACTGATTTCTTCCAGAGCAAGAATTTCGGTTTGAAATGGTCTCACTCCCAGGATGCGAAGGCACACCCTGGGCAGTCGTTCTCTGCCTCGGTCAATTTCTCCAGCCCTTCGAACAGCCGATACAACTCCCGCTCTATCTCAGAGGCGTTGCAGAACCAGATATCGTCCTCCGTCTCATTCTCTAAGAACTGGAACGGCAAATTCAACCTGTCAGTTAACGCTCTGCACAGTCAGAACTCCAGGGACAGCTCATATTCATTCACCCTTCCTAACGTCACATTCGCGGTCACAAGGTTCTATCCATTCAAGATAAAGAACCGTGTAGGCAAGGAGAGGTTCTATGAGAAGTTCTCACTCGCATACAACACCACGCTTCAGAACAAGGTTAATTTCAAGGCCTCAGAGTTTGGGGAGCCGGGATTCCTGGACAAGTTCAACAATGGAATGTCCCACAAGTTCAATATCGGCCTCCCCTCTTTCACCTTATTCAACTACTTGAATTTCACGCCTTCAGTGAATTACGGAATGAACTGGTTCTTCAGGGAGACGAACGCTGTCTTCAATCCTGAGACCAATAGGGTAGAGACTAAGATGAGCTCTCCCCTGTCCGCATTTGGAGCGACTCATGATTATTCCGGATCAGTATCGATGAGCACCCGCCTTTACGGAATGTTCAATTTCGGCAATTACCACAAGATCCAGGCTTTGAGGCATGTCGTCTCACCGAGTCTGAGCATGAGTTTCAGCCCGGATAAGGCAAAGGCGTTCAACGGATACCGCACACTTGAGTATACTGACACATTGGGCGTTCAGAGGACGTACGAGTACAACAAGTACTCTGGACAGTTGAACTCAGTCCCCGGCAGAGGCCGGTCAGCCACAATGAGCTTGTCTATCGGAAATAACCTTGAAGCCAAGGTCAGGGATGCTAAAGACACGACCGGAACCGGGTCAAAGAAGATTAAGATACTTGACCAGCTCAACATCAACACAGGTTACAACTTTCTGGCTGACTCATTGGGCATGAACAATGTTGGCATCAGTATGTCCACCTCGATTTTCGGCAAGCTGGGAATTAACGGTAACTTGAATTTCGATCCATACGCCATTAATGAGAGAGGAACAAGAATAAACAAGTTCAATCTCATTAAGACTGGTGTACCTCTCCGCCTGACTAATTTCAGCGCATCGATGTCATACTCACTTTCCGGCAAGGGAGCTTTCAAAGGTAATGACGGAAACGGAAGAGGAGGAAGTGCGGCGGATTATTACAGGAGGATATATTACCATCCTGTGACGGGAGAGTACATACCGGGAGGATGGCTGTATTACACCAACCCCAACGTGCCCTGGAGCCTGAATTTCAATTATTCGCTCTCAATGAGCAGAACCTACAACTACGTCAACCAGCAGTTGTTCAAGAATGACAGATACACCCAGACCCTCGGCATATCCGGCAATCTCCAGCTGACTCCGAAAATGTCTGTCCAGGCACAGACTGGATGGGATTTTGTCGCCATGAAGATGACAACGTCGCAGATGTCATTCAAATATGACCTCCACTGCTTCAACATCGCCGTTTCTTGGGTGCCTTCCGGAATGTATCAGTCATATTCCTTCATAATCTCAGCGAACGCCGCGGCGCTCTCCGATTTGCTTAGGTTCAAGAAGAGCACCAGCTACTGGGATAGATAGTTTGATATTTTGTGTTTTTTACTTATCTTCGCGTTGTCTTAGATAAGAAATCCCCTTTTTTATGCCATACAGTTTATTTGAACTCACTCAGATGAGTCGAGAGCAACTTGAGAATGTCGCTCAGGAACACCAGGTGAAGAATGCCAGAAAGATGACGGATGAGAACCTGGCTTTCGCTATACTTGACGCGCAGGCGACCGCCGCGTCGCTACAACCCATAGAGAGACCCAAGGCGAAACGCGGAAGGCCCAAAAAGGCTGAGCCCCAGCAAAAGAAAGAGCCGGCTCCCGCTGTCGAGGTCGAGGCGGCTGAAAAGACTGAGGACAAGCCTAAGTCCAAACGGGGCCGTAAGCCCAAGGCCCAGCAGCCTGTACCTGAGGTGAATGATGCCAAGGCTGAGGTAAAGGCGGAGCCTAAGCCCGAGATTGAGCAAGTCAAAGAGCAGCCTAAAGCCACGGAATCCACTCCATCTTCAAAGAAAGGCCGTAAACCAAAGTCTAAGGCCAAGGTGGAGAATGCGGAGCCTGTCACTGCTCCTGAGGCCGTTGAACCAAAGCCCCAAGAGAAAGCCATCGATGGGAAAGAGTTCATACATCAACTGTTCGATGACCTCAAGGATGATCCTGCCGCGCAATCTGAAAGGGATAATTTCAACGGGAAAAAGCAGAAAAACAAGTTCGGAGGCCAGCAGGGAGGACAGAACCAGCAGAACCAACAGAAATTCCAGAACAACCAGAACCAGAATAACCAGCAAAAGCCCAAACCTCCCGTTATAGAGTTTGAGGGCACTGTGGAGGCCACTGGCGTGCTCGAGATAATGCCGGATGGATACGGCTTCCTACGTTCTTCTGATTATAATTATCTCAACTCCCCGGACGATATTTATGTGAGCCAAGGCCAGATCAAGAGCAACGCTCTAAAGTCTGGCGACACGGTGACCGGTGAGATACGTCCTCCCAAGGAGGGAGACAAGTATTTCCCGCTCGTTAGGATTAAGTATATCAACGGACGTACTCCGGACTATATCCGTGACCGTGTTCCCTTTGACTTCCTCACTCCCCTTTTCCCTAATGAGAAGTTCAACCTTCTCGGTCATGGTCACCAGAATGACGTGTCCTGTCGCATTGTGGATATGTTCACCCCTATCGGAAAGGGCCAGAGAGGCCTTATCGTCTCCCAGCCGAAAACCGGTAAGACCATGTTGCTTAAGTCAATAGCCAACGCTATTGCCGACAACCACCCTGAGGTCTACGAGATTGTGCTTCTGATTGACGAGCGTCCTGAGGAGGTCACCGATATGAGCCGCAGCGTTAAGGCTGAAGTGGTCGCATCCACCTTCGACGAACCCGCCGAGAGGCATGTCAAGGTGGCCAATATGGTCCTCGAGAAGGCCCGTCGCCTTGTTGAGTGTGGCCACGATGTCGTGATCCTTCTTGATTCTATCACAAGGCTCGCCAGGGCGTATAACACTGTGCAACCCGCTTCAGGTAAAGTGCTTACGGGTGGTGTGGACGCCAACGCTCTGCAGAAGCCGAAGAGATTTTTCGGAGCTGCCAGGAATATCGAGGGTGGCGGTTCACTTACTATCCTAGCCACAGCCTTGACTGAGACTGGCTCCAAGATGGACGATGTCATCTTCGAGGAGTTCAAAGGCACCGGTAATATGGAGCTCCAGCTCGACAGGACGTTGGCGAACAGGCGTATATTCCCCGCCGTTAATGTGGTGCTTTCAAGTACCAGGCGCGATGACTTGCTCTACAGCAAGGATGTGGCCAACAGGATCTGGATCCTGCGCAAGCTTCTGGCCGACATGAATCCCACTGAGGCGATGAATTTCATGCTTCAGTTGATGGATGAGTACAAGACAAATGAGATGCTCCTCGACAATATGAACAAAGTATCGCCGAGGGATGCGAAATTCTACGATTCCTATTAGTACTGGTCCCAGGATTTGATCTGGATCTCCTCAAGGGAGGTATTGCAGAAGGACCTTACAAAGGCGGTGGCCAGACGGGCGTTAGTGAAGAGCGGCACATTGAAATCGATGGCCGCCCTTCTTATTTTATAGCCATTTGAAAGCTCCAGCTCACTGAAGTCTTTGGGGATATTAATCACCATGTCAACTTCCTTGTTCTGAATCATTTCCACAGCTGGCTTGAATCTTCCCTTATAGATTGGATTCTCACATTCGCTTGGCCAGAGGACCTTCGTGGCCGGCACGCTGTTCTCCACGAGATATTTATATGTGCCGCCGGTGGCGAACAGCTCATATCCCTTCTCAACAAGGATTTTGCATGTGCCGAGCATGTCGGCCTTCTGCAGAGGGTCGCCCGTGGACAGCAATATCCTTTTCTCAGGAATACGCTGGCCAACAGACAGGAGTGATTTGAGAATCGCCTCGTTCAGATCGTCTCCAAGGCAACCAACCTCTCCCGTGGAACTCATATCCACGCCCAGCATGGGATCAGCCTCCTCGAGGCGCGCGAAGCTGAATTGTGAGGATTTCACACCCACATAGTCAAGGTCGAAAGCGCTCTTCTGTGGAGGGGCCGGATGAAGCCCCAGCATCACCTTGGTGGCGAGTTCGATAAAGTCTATCTTCAAGACCTTTGAGACAAACGGGAAGCTCCTGGAAGCCCGCAGGTTACACTCAATCACCTTAATGGCGTTCTCCTTAGCGAGGAACTGGATATTGAAAGGTCCGGAGATGTGCAGGGCTCCGGCGATCGCGCGGGCTATCTTCTTAATCCGCCTTACAGTCTCAACATAGAGCTTTTGCGGCGGGAACTGGATAGTGGCGTCGCCTGAATGGACCCCAGCGTACTCGATATGCTCTGAAATGGCGTATGCGATAACCTCTCCCCCATCTGCCACAGCGTCAAACTCTATCT
>ONSC01000072.1:0-2078 GCA_900320365.1 uncultured Bacteroidales bacterium | reverse complement strand
CTCTATCTCTTTGGCGCGCTGATAGAATTTGCTAATCACCACGGGGTGCTCCTGTGACACTTCTGAGGCGAGTGACAGGAAGTGCCTTAGTTTCTTCTCATCGTGGCACACATTCATCGCGGCGCCTGAAAGGACATAGGAAGGCCTGACCAAGACCGGGAAACCGACGGTCCTGATGAAGTCCTCGACATCGTCCATTGTTGTCAGCTCTTTCCATTCCGGCTGGTCAACTCCCAAAGCGTCGACAATACTCGAGAACTTATGACGATCCTCTGCCTTATCAATGTCCATAGCACTTGTGCCGAGAATCGGGACATCATGGTTGTGTAGCCTCAGAGCCAGATTGTTAGGAATCTGGCCACCCACTGAGACAACAACCCCATGAGGAGTCTCAAGCTCGATGATATCCATCACCCTCTCGAAGGTCAACTCGTCGAAATAGAGACGGTCACACTCGTCGTAGTCCGTCGAGACGGTCTCAGGGTTGTAGTTGATCAGGACTCCCCTGTAACCATGTTCCTGGATGGTTTTGAGGCAAGTGACCGAACACCAGTCGAACTCCACCGAGGAGCCTATCCTGTAAGCTCCTGAGCCCAGGACGATTACTGACTTACCGTCATTCTCATATTCAATGTCGCTCTTTGTGCCATTGTAGGTGAGATAGAGGTAGTTGGTCAGCGCGGGGAACTCCGCCGCAAGCGTGTCTATCTGCTTGACGACAGGGATGATACCCAGAGACTTGCGGTAGCTCCTTACCTTGTCTATATTGGCTGTGGAGCTGCCGGCGTCTTTCCATACCGCCCTCTGAATCTGGAAGTCTGAGAAGCCCTCCAGACGGAGCAGATCCTCAGGCATATCCTCTATCTTGTCATATTTGTGCATATCCTCGTACGTGAGGACAATGTTCTCAAGCTTGTTCAGGAACCACTTGTCGATCTTCGTGAGCTCATGGATGCGATCAACGCTGTATCCGGCCCTCATGGCCTTGGAAATCACGAATATACGGTTGTCGGTGGGTTCCCTGAGCGCGGTTTCTATGTCGGCGACTTGCAGCTCCTTGTTGCCAACGAAGCCATGGGCCCCCTGGCCGATCATTCTCAGACCCTTCTGGATGGCCTCCTCGAAGCTGCGTCCAATGGCCATGACCTCGCCTACAGATTTCATTGACGAGCCGATCTTGCGGGACACCCCGTGGAATTTACTGAGGTCCCAGCGCGGGATCTTGCAGACAATGTAATCCAGGGCAGGCTCGAAAAAGGCCGGGGTGGTCTTTGTCACAGAATTCTTCAAGTCAAACAGGCCGTAGCCAAGTCCGAGTTTCGCGGCGACAAAGGCCAGAGGATAACCGGTGGCCTTTGAGGCGAGGGCGGAAGAACGGCTCAACCGCGCGTTGACCTCAATCACACGGTAATCCATGGCGTCCGGGTCATAAGCGAACTGGACATTACACTCACCCACTATCCCGATATGGCGGACAATCCTTATTGAGAGCTCCCTGAGGAAGTAGTAATCATTATTGGAAAGCGTCTGCGAAGGAGCGACAACTATACTCTCTCCGGTATGGATGCCGAGCGGGTCGAAGTTCTCCATGTTGCAGACCGTGATGCAGTTGTCGTAGCGGTCACGAACCACTTCATATTCAATCTCTTTCCATCCTTTCAGGGACTTTTCCACAAGTACCTGCGGGGAGAATGAGAAAGCTTTCTCACATATTTCCTCAAGCTGTTCCTCGTTGTCGCAGAATCCAGAGCCAAGTCCTCCAAGGGCATAGGCTGCCCTAATAATCAAAGGAAAGCCCAACTCTTTCGCCGCTCTCTTTGCCTCCTCCATGTTAGAGGCGGGATGAGATTTTATGGTCTTGACACCGATCTGATCGAGTTTTTTGATGAAAAGGTCGCGGTCCTCAGTGTCCATGATGGCTTGGACTGGGGTACCTAGAACGCTGACCCCGTATTTTTCCAGGACGCCGTTCTCGTAAAGCTCGACGCCACAGTTCAACGCCGTCTGTCCACCGAATGATAGCAGGATACCCTGAGGACGCTCTTTCTCAATAACTTTCTCGACAAAGAAAGGAGTCA
>ONSC01000075.1 GCA_900320365.1 uncultured Bacteroidales bacterium | reverse complement strand
TCCGTGAGATGATTCTTTCCGGAGCCACGGCGGAGGAAATTAAGGCGCGTTGGAAGGATGATGTGGAAGCTTTTAAGACACGTCGCCGCCCATACCTTCTTTATCCAGATCACGGCTCGGTGCCCATTGTCACATTCTCAGACGAAGCCGGCTCATATTCAAATATTTCCAAGAAGATAAGCCTATCCGCTCCTGATGGATACAGTATCTATTACACCACGGATGGCTCGGTCCCGACCACGGACTCTCATTTATACAGCAAACCGATCCCTTTAAGTAAGAAAGGCAATCAATGGGTTGATTCCAATACCATCGAGCAATTGACAATCTCTTATCAAGGGAAACCTGTCATGCCCATCAGGGCCTCTTCAAATCTTCCGGGGGCGAATATCATCCGGGCCATCGCGGTTGCGCCAGATGGCACCCATGGAGATGTGGTCACCAAGACATACTTCGCAGGAGCGAACTTGAAAAAAGACTACAATGACGTCATGGTCATATCCATAGTCACGGATCCGGAAAATCTTCTTGACTATGAGAAAGGTATCCTTGTCAAAGGTAAGCTTTATGACGAATGGGTCTCCACACCTGAGGCGAAATCAATCTTTGAACGTGAAAGATGGTGGGATGTCAATGCGAATTATACCAGCAAGGGAAAAGCCTGGGAGCGTCCGGCGTCCATAGAACTGTTCGACGCTTCAAACAAGCTGACGGTCCAGCGGGAATGCGGCATCCGGATCAAAGGCTATTCATCCAGGATGTTCCCGCAGAAATCATGGAATATATACATGAATAAGCCCTATGGATCTGGGGAAATCAACTATCCCATATTCCCGGATGCGATCAACGCCAATACCGGTAAGGTGATCACCCGATATGGATCCTTTTCCCTGCGGAACGGAGGCAATGACACTGAATACCTGAAATTCAAGGACTCCTGGATTCAGTCAAGGGTTCAAGACAAAGATTTCTCGACCGAGAAAAGCCGCATCGCCGTCTTATTCCTGAACGGAGAATATTGGGGGCACTATAGCCTGATTGAAAAATATGATGGCTTGTATATCGAGAACCACTTTGACGTAAGGGATGCGCTTATTATTGATGAGAACGAGATTGACGTAGGCAAAAAAACCGACTTCCATCTATATAAAGACCTCATGTCATTCATTGACAAAGACTTATCCGTCGATTCCAATTGGGAGGCATTCAAGGAAGTCATGGATATCAGAAGTATGGTTGATTATTTCGCCACAGAGATCTACATAGGCAATAATGACTGGAGGGACACTTCGAATGTCAAGATTTGGCGGGGCATTAACATAAACCCTTCAAACCCCTATGCTGATGGCCGTTGGCGCTATCTTTTGAACGACACTGAGTACTCTTCCTCCTTGTATGGTTCTAAAGGCACCCAGGCTGAATACGATTCTTTTGCGAGGGCTAAGAGATACCACCCCCTATTCGCCTCTGCTATTAAGAATCCCGAATTCAGGGATATGATCAAGTCAACAATAATAGATATCGCCCAAAAGAACTTCAATGCCACCGATGTCGAGGCCGATCTCCAGGCCTGGGCCGGAAGATGGAAGCCATACATGCCTGCCTATTATGAACGCTTCGGAGACACATCCTGGGCTTGGGAATCAAACATAGAATCCACCACCGCTTTTTTCCAGAAGCGCTACGATCACCTAATCCCAACACTGCCCCTTTAACGTCATGCCCGGCCTGACCGGGCATCGCTCAGTTATTGCATTGTGCCGCCGACAATGTCGAGAATCTCTGAGGTGATCTTTTGCTGACGGCCTTTGTTGTATTCAAGTGTGAGCGACTCAAGAAGCTCATTGCCGTTATCGGTAGCGGTCTGCATGGCGACCGTGCGGGCAGCGTGCTCTGCGGCATTTGTGTCAAGAAGAGCGGTGTACAACTTCAGGCGTTGGACCTTAGGGAGCAGCTCCTCAAGCAGTTCCTCAGGAGAAGGCTCGATGATCATGTCGTCGGGTTCGGATGGCATCGCCGCTGTCCCGAGGCCGTACTCAGCCGCAGCGAAGCGAGAATGGACGCGGCCTGGGACAGGCGGCGTGCCATCAGTAGCGCCGTCCGGAGCAGAAGCAGCGGTCATCGGGAGATATGGTTCCCGAACGGTAATTTGTGATGCTGTCGACTTGAAGTGATTGTAGACCAATTCCACTTTCGAGAAACGGCCTGATGAATACCCGTCAATAAGTTCCTGAGATAAAGCGGAGGCGGCCTCGTAGCCAGGAGATTCGGCCATCTTCGTATAATCATCCGGAGACGGGAACCCTGCTTTCCGCATGGCCTCCGCCATCTTACGACCGACAGAATAAACGACAATGTCACTGTCAGAAAGTCCCGAGGTGCGATATTCATCAATCACCGCAAGAGTTTTGCGGATCGCATTGGCGTTGAATGCCCCGCAGAGGGACGAGTTCGATGAGAATGCCACGATGGCAACTCTCCCGGCTTTGGCGGCATCTTCAGCCGGTGCGCCGCCTGTCCCAAGGCCGTACTCAACCCCGGACTGCCCGCCGGAACTCAAGGGGGCTTGGGCCAATAAGTTGGCAAGGATACGCTGGAGCTGACGTTCGTAAGGAAGCATGTTGGTAATCGCCTGCTGAGCCTTACGCAACTTCGCCGAAGCCACAAGCTTCATCGCTGAAGTGATCTTCAGCGTACCGCTTACTGAAGCGATCCTATTCTTTATCTCCTTTAGAGAAGCCATTATCCGACCAATGATGCGACAACCGCGGCAGCGGTCTCCTCTATAACAGAAGTCATTGATTCATCAAGCTTTCCGACACCTAGGGAATCAAGTACATCCTTATGTCCAGCCCGCATCCGGTCAAGGAAGAGAGACTGGAATTCCGGTACCTGATCCACTTGCAAATCGGCCATCAAAGCATGCGTGCCGCAATACAAGATCGCCACCTGCTCCCCGACAGGCATCGGCGAATACTGCGCCTGGACAAGTAACTTGTTGTTTTTGCGGCCTTTATCAAGAGCCATGGCCGTCACCTTGTCCATATCTGAAGAGAACTTTGAGAACGACTCGAGCTCACCATACTGCGCCTGGTCAATTTTCAGAGTACCAGCGACTTTCTTCATCGATTTCACCTGAGCCGAACCTCCGACCCTGGATACCGATATACCCACATTGATAGCAGGCCTCTGTCCTTGGTTGAACAGACCAGACTCAAGGTAAATCTGACCATCCGTAATGGAAATGACATTAGTGGGGATATATGCGGAGACATCACCCGCCTGAGTCTCAATGATAGGCAAAGCAGTGAGCGATCCTCCAGCCTTCACCTTCCCCTTCAACGAGCCCGGAAGGTCATTCATCTTCTCAGCGACTTCCTGCTGGTCAATAATCTTCGCCGCCCTCTCCAAAAGCCTGGAATGGAGATAAAAGACATCGCCCGGATAAGCCTCACGACCTGAAGGACGCCTCAAGATCAAGGAAACCTCACGGTATGCGACAGCCTGCTTCGAGAGATCATCGTACACCACTAGAGCGGGCCGGCCAGTGTCCCGGAAATATTCCCCGATGGCCGCTCCGGCGAATGGGGCGAAATACTGCAAGGCGGCGGGATCAGCGGCTGTAGCGGCAACCACAATAGTGTAATCCATGGCCCCGTAAGAGCGGAGAGTCTCAACTATATTGGCAACAGTCGATCCCTTCTGACCCACAGCGACATAGATGCAATAAACCGGCTTACCTTCCTGGTAGCATGAACGTTGGTTGATAATCGTGTCGATGGCCAGCGATGTCTTTCCGGTCTGGCGGTCACCAATGATCAGTTCCCTCTGTCCGCGACCGATCGGAATCATGGCGTCAATGGCCTTGAGGCCAGTCTGGAGAGGTTCAGTCACGGGTTGGCGGTAGATGACGCCCGGAGCCTTACGTTCAAGAGGCATCTCCGTCAATTCTCCCTCGATATTACCGAGACCATCAAGAGGTGTCCCGAGAGGATCCACGACCCTGCCGAGCATAGCTTCGCCGACATTGATTGAAGCGATACGTCCGGTGCGGCGGACAGTCATGCCCTCCTTGACCTCATCAGTGGGACCCAGCAAAACCGCACCAACGTTATCCTGCTCCAGATTCATCACCACTCCCATCACACCGCTCTCAAACTCAAGAAGTTCCCCGGCCTCGGCATTGGTCAGTCCATACATCCTGGCCACACCGTCGCTAACTTGGAGCACTTTACCGATCTCCTCGAAATGGAGAGAAGCATCGATGTCCTTGAGCTGCTGAAGCAGCACCTGCGAGATTTCGCTTGGTCTAATATTGTTGTTTTGAGCCATATAAATAAAACTACACGATTCTACGGTTTCTCTCGACAAACTGTGACCGTATCCTCTCTAATTGACGGGAAACGGAAGCGTCGAGGAGTTTGTCCTCAACCTCGAGGACGAAGCCACCTATCAAGGTCTCATCAACTTCAGTGGTCAGCTGCAGGGTCTTCCCTGTCTTGGACTCTATCAAAGACCTGATCTTGTTCTCAAGCACACTAGCAGCGTCATCCGGCTCTGAAGGTAAGACAAGGCGGCCTCTAACGATACCCCGGGCTTGGCAATACTGATCCTCGAAACTCTTCAGAGCCAAGGAGATATCCCCTATCCTGCCATTCCGGATAAGCAGCTCGAAAAACCGCTTTAACTCCGGAGAAGCGGCTGGGGCCGCAGACTGATCGCCTGTGGCCGCGACTTCAAGGAGTGATATCTTCTTACTATCTGGAACGGAAGGGTCAGAGAGCAGACGACGTAAATCAGGGAAACTCGTCAACGCGGCAATGACTGCCTTGGCTTGGGAAACCACCACCTCACCGGAGCCAGTCTCATCGACCAACTTCAGCAAAGCCGCGGCATAACGAGAAGCGATTATCCCTGTGTTCATTGTCAGCTATTCAGGTCTTTTGAAGACGAGAGTTCATCCACCAATCTCCCCAGCAGCTCGTCACGGGAGGCGTCATTCTCTAGATCCTTGCGCAGAACCTTCTCTGCCACAGCTACTGAGAGCACAGCGACCTCCTTTCGGACATCCCGTAAAGCGCTCTCTTTCTCAGCCGCGATCTGAACCTTGGCCTGGTCAAGAATCTTCGCCGCCTCATCTCGAGCCTGAACTTTGGCTTGCTCGATCATGGCATCTCTGGAAGAGGCCGCCTCCTTAAGGATAGCGGCTTGCTCCTTCCTGGCTTTCTCAACCAGAGCCTCTTGCTCAGAAGCGAGATTGCGAAGCTTTTCCTCCGCCTCACGGGCTTTAGCGATGCTCTCGTTGATCCTGTCAGCCCTCTTTTGCACTGAGTCCGTGATCATCGGGAATCCCCACTTTGCGAGCACGAAGAAGACGATGCCGAAAATCAGCGTCATCCACACGAGCAACCCGAAGTCGGGAGTGATCAGAGACATAGCTACTTAGCGATAAGACAGACGACGATTGCGAAAAGACAAGCTCCTTCGATAAGGGCGCTTACGATGATGGCGGTCATCCTGTAATGTCCGGCTTGTTCGGGCTGACGGGCGCCTGCCTCAAGGGAAGCCTTACCAATCTTGCCTATACCAAAGCCTGCGGCAAAGGCGGCGATAGCTGCGCCAATGGCTTTTCCGAGAACGCCTAGGGATACCCCGGCTTGAAGTAAGAACATCAATGGTGTCATAATTCTATAATATTAATAATTAATCAGTTTCTGCTTTTGGCCTCGACAATCCGATAAAGACCGCCGAGAGCATTGTAAACACATATGCCTGAATGAAGGCGACGAGGAGTTCAAGGCAATCCATGAACACTCCAAGTATAACGGCGACCACAGTCAAACCACCATTCACGGCCGCTCCCATCTTCGCGGTCAGGAATATGACGGCGATGACTCCAAGTATCATGAAATGGCCCGCCAGAATGTTGGCGAAGAGCCTGACCATCAAGCTGAAAGGCTTAGTGAACATGCCGATGATCTCTATCAACGGCATAAGCGGAATCGGGACTTTAAGCCAAGTGGGCACCTCCGGCCAGAGAATATCCTTCCAATAATGCTTGTTCCCGAAAATGTTGACTGTGAAAAAGGTGAACAGCGCCAACACAAGCGTCACGGCTATATTTCCGGTGATATTGGCGCCGCCTGGGAAGAAAGGCACGATGCCCATCAGGTTGTTGATGAATATGAAGAAGAAGGCGGTCAGAAGATATGGAGAATACTTTTTGTAATCCTCTCCAACACAATCTTTTATGATGTCATCCTCAACCATCGAGACCATCATCTCCATTATTCCGGTACCACCTGTGGGAGCCTCTTCTGTGGCGTCGTGTTTGCGATACCATCTAGCAGTCCCAAGCACAATCAAAAGCAGCAAGGCGCTATTGATCATAAGCCCGAGGACGTTTTTCGTGATGGAGAAATCCCATGGACGGATCTGAGCTCCGTCTGGTCCTTTCTCCACTATCTTATTCTCATACTTACCGGAAGTAGCTATGCTAAAGCCTTTATATTCACCTTCTTCCAGATGCTTTGATGAGAAGATATGGACTCCGCTTCCGGCCTTGCTGATCACAATCACGGGGAGAGGAATACTTACCGGCTTGCCGTTAATCGTGGTGATATGCCACTCATACGAGTCCCGAACATGGCCGTACAAGTACTCGTCCATGTCAAGCTCGACTTCATCTGTCGCAGGGGTATCGGTTATCTCCGGCGTGCGGTCCGGGGCCGGCGAAGTCCATCCTCGCTCCGCTGCGGCTGAGTATCGCCTTACCCCGGCCGCAACGCCGGAAGAAAAACCACTTACCCCGGCCGCCAAGCCGGAGTCAGCAAGTGCGAAGATCGGCAATAACAAAAACAATATGCGGAGAACAGACCTCATTTAAGCTCAACACATACGGTGACGTGATTATCAATAACTTCCACGAACCCGGAGCGAATCTGTACAGAGCCCTTTTCGTCATGACCGGCTGAACCGGGCATCTCCCCGTACTCGATTACCCCTTCCACCAGCGATGACACGATCGGAGCATGATCCTTAAGCACCACGAACCTACCCTTGGAGCCAGGAAGCTCAACCCTGTCAACATCTTGGCAGACCACAGTACCTTCCGGAGTGATTATGTCCAAATGAATTGTCATTTCGCCGCAGCCAAAATCGCCTCACCCTTCTTTATAGCGTCTTCCAACGTACCCACATTCAGGAAAGCCTGCTCAGGCAGATAATCCACTTCTCCATCCAAAATCCTACGGAACCCGTCGACAGTGTCAGCGATGTCCACCATCACTCCTGGTACACCGGTAAACTGCTCAGCCACAGAGAATGGCTGGGAAAGGAACCTTTGCACACGCCGGGCCCTGTTGACTGTAAGCTTATCCTCATCACTCAACTCGTCCATTCCGAGTATGGCTATGATATCCTGCAATTCCTTGTTGCGCTGCAAGATTTGCTTAACCCTCTGGGCAGTCTCGTAATGGTCTTTACCCACGATATTCGGATCGAGAATACGAGAAGTTGACTCCAACGGGTCCACAGCCGGATAAATACCGAGCTCAGTGATCTTGCGGCTCAAGACAGTGGTGGCATCGAGATGGGAGAACGTGGTCGCAGGGGCAGGGTCAGTGAGGTCGTCAGCAGGGACGTAAACCGCTTGTACAGAAGTGATTGAACCATTCTTAGTCGAAGTGATTCTCTCCTGCATCTGCCCCATCTCCGTGGCAAGAGTCGGTTGATAACCAACAGCCGAAGGCATGCGGCCGAGAAGGGCGGAAACCTCCGATCCAGCCTGGGTGAACCTGAAAATATTATCGATAAAGAACAATATATCCCTCGGACCTTCTCCAGTATCAGAATCCCTGAAAGACTCGGCGAGAGTCAGTCCAGAGAGAGCGACACTCTGACGAGCTCCCGGCGGCTCATTCATCTGGCCGAAAACCATCGCCACTTGCGATTTCTCGAGCTCTCCTCGATCTACTTTGGAAAGATCCCAATGCCCTTCCTCCATGGATTTCTGGAACTCATCGCCGTATTTGATAACTCCAGACTCAATCATCTCACGAAGCAGGTCATTACCTTCCCTGGTACGCTCCCCGACTCCTGCGAAGATTGAGAATCCATTGTGTTTCTTGGCTATATTGTTAATGAGTTCCTTGATGAGGACGGTCTTTCCGACTCCAGCGCCACCGAAAAGTCCTATCTTACCACCCTTGAGATAAGGCTCGAGCAGGTCTATAACCTTAATACCTGTGTAGAGCACTTCCTGCGAGGTGGCCAGATCCTCAAACTTAGGTGGCTCCCTGTGGATTGGCAGCGAGTTGGCTTCAGAAAGGTCGCCGAGACCATCAATAGTCTCGCCTACGACATTCATGACACGTCCTCTGATCTGGGCGCCAACCGGCATGGAGATGGGAGCGTTCGTAGCCTCAGCCCTCATCCCTCGTTTCAATCCGTCAGTAGAGTCCATCGCCACGCAACGAACAGTCTCTTCACCGATGTGCTGCTGGACCTCGACAATAAGCGGATGCCGTCCTTCTCCCCTATCAACCCGCAGAGCCTCATGGATCCTGGGCAGAGAGTTACCCTCCACTCCAGCCTCAGCCTCGAAACGGACATCCACAACAGGCCCGATAATCTGCGATATGAATCCTATATTATTTTCCATCAGGTCAAAAAAAGGGTCCCTTTTCAGGAACCCTTGAATATTTCGCTATAATTCCTTACTTCACCAAGCAGACCGCGACACGGTTCTCCTCAGGAGTATTGTAAGGATTGAGGGTGTCACCAAAGTACTCGGTGATGATCCTATCCTTGCTGATACCGGCGTCGGCGATAGCCTTGGCGACGATCTCGGACCTCTTCTCGGAAAGGAACTGGTTCCTCTTGGCGGTACCTGTGTCCTTATCAGCGTGACCGGAGACACGAACCTTGGTGTCAGGGTTGTCCTTGAGGGCCTGGACGATCTCGTCGATCTTAAGCTGCTCGCTCTCACGGATATCCCACTTGTTGATCACGAAGAAGATGTTCCTCTGGAGTGACTCGAACGCAGGCTCGACAATGACGGGCTCAGTAGGCTCAACAACCGGCTCGGGTTCGGGTTCCTTGACAGGGGCGGGTGCCGGTGCCGGAGGAACAATCACGGGAGCGGGAACGGGCTTAGCCTTACCGAAGCTGAAGGTCAAACCGGCGAGACCCTTGATCTGGAAGTCAGCCTTTGAACCCTTCTTGGAGTTGAAGTGGTCGTTGATGAAGCTCGTGTTGCCTTCGAGGTTAAGCGCGACAACGTCGGAGAGCCTGATGTTGAAGCCGAGACCAGCCCTGAGAGCAGGAGAAAGGCTCTTGGGATCCCAGAGATAGTTGGTGGTCGGGAAGCTCTTGGAAAGAGCGTTGGCCTCATCGTTGTTGAAAGCGTAGTTAGCACCCACACCGCCGAAGATGTAAGGATTGATGGTACGGTCAAACTTGTAACCACCGAAGAGAGCGGCGAGATCAGCCATGAGGTCGACAGCACCCTCAACATAGTTGTACTTGTAGACCCTGGCCTGGCCATCGTTGATAGCTCCCTTACCCTGCCATGCGTTGGCGTTCAGCCTGGCGGCGAAGACCGGAGAGAACTGATAGCCAAGGGAAATGGCACCTGAAGGAGAGATGAGGTCTGTCCAAACAGTCTCACCGATGGTCTCAGCGGCACCACCCTGGATCTGAAGGAACCAGTACGGATCAAAATCCTTCTTCTGCGCGTTGGCAACAGAAAGTGAGGCGACGAGCGCGACACTTGCGAGAATAGTTATTATACGTTTCATGATACTAATGAATATATATTGCGCATTTAACGTCGCTAAATTAGTATAATTTTTTTAATTGAGCAAGAATCACCACTAATTTTCGGTCATTTGTCCGTTGATACGGAGAGTTAAAATCCGGGGATCACCATTGGTTTCCACATAGACTTTATAATAGACCTTACCGGGATTCTTGTTCTTTCCCTTGAATGTGACATGAATCTCCCCTTTCTTACCTGGCTTGACAGGCTTCTCAGGGAAGGTAGCAGAGACGCAACCGCAACTCACATCGTGGTCTAGGAACTCGAGGGGAGCATCACCTACATTAGTGAAAGTGAATACAGTAGTCCTTGTACTGGCGCTTTTCGGGAATGTCCCTATATGGGCCGAGGTTGAGTCCAATTGGATAGAAGCCACTTTCGGTGATCCGTCCTTGCGGGTTGTACTTTCCCGACATGAGCTAAGACCGAAAGAAACAGACAAAACTAAGAGTACGTATAATAGAATGTGTCGCATGGTTCAACTAAGTTAACCATTTTCCGCCAAGTTTCAAAAAAAAAGGAGGGGCGCCCGGGCGGGCGTCCCTCCAAT
>ONSC01000242.1 GCA_900320365.1 uncultured Bacteroidales bacterium | reverse complement strand
ACGGCAAGAACGCTTGCTGGGTGCCAGGTACTGACCACGCCTCGATCGCTACCGAGAGCAAGGTGGTAGCCAGGCTCAAAGACAAGGGAATATCCAAGGAGGATTTGACACGCGAGGAGTTCCTCAAGTACGCATGGGAATGGAAAGAGGAGCATGGTGGTATTATCCTCCAGCAGTTGAAGAAGTTAGGGGCTTCCTGCGATTGGGATCGTACCAGGTTCACCATGGAGCCGGAGCTCTCTGACGCTGTGATCTCCACTTTCTGCTACTTCTATAATAAAGGCTTGATATACAGGGGAGTGAGAATGGTCAACTGGGATCCTGTCGCCCTCACAGCCATCAGCGATGATGAGGTCATCCACAAGGACACCAAGAGCCATTTCTACCATCTTAGATATTACATCTCTGACGGTCAGGGAAATCCTACTGACAAGTATCTGGTGATCGCCACTACCCGTCCGGAGACAATCATGGCCGACTCGGCTATATGTGTGAATCCGGCTGATGAGCGTTATCACTGGCTGAAAGGCAAGAAGGTCATAATCCCGCTGATAGGCAGGGAGATTCCGGTCATTGAGGACAGCTATGTCGAGATGGACTTCGGAACCGGTTGTCTTAAGGTCACGCCCGCTCACGATGCTCATGACTATGAGATTGGACTGCGCCATAACCTTCCTATAATCAATATTATTGATGATCATGGGCGGCTTACCGAGGACGCTGTCATCTTGGTGGGTGAGGACCGTTTCGACGCGAGGAAGAAGATTGTCGGCATGCTTGAGGAAGCCGGTAACCTGGAGAAGGTAGAGGAGTATATCTCTCCTGTGGGATATTCAGAGAGAACAGACGCGGTCATCGAGCCGAAGCTTTCAGCTCAATGGTTCCTCAAGATGGGAGATTTGGCTGAGATGGCTCTTGATAGCGTTGAATCTGGTAAGATCAAATTCATACCGGATAAATACCGCAACACCTACCGTCATTGGATGGAGAATGTCCACGACTGGTGCATCTCCAGGCAGCTTTGGTGGGGACAGCGCATCCCGGCTTATTATCTGCCTGATAGACAGATAGACGTCCTCGACACCTGGTTCTCCAGCTGGCTGTGGCCGATCTCGGTGTTTGATCCGAAACGGCCCGGGCATCCTGAGCATGAGCCAAATAAGGATTTGGCATATTACTATCCGACAAGTGATCTTGTGACAGGCCCGGACATCATCTTCTTCTGGGTGGCCAGGATGATCATGGCGGGAGGGGAGTTCATGCATGACATCCCGTTCAGCAATGTGTACTTCACTGGGATAGTTCGTGACAAGCTGGGCCGCAAGATGAGCAAGACTCTAGGCAACTCGCCGGATCCTCTCGAGTTGATCGCCAAGTACGGTGCTGACGCCGTGAGGATTGGAATGCTCCTTTGCTCTTCCGCTGGAAACGACATCTTCTATGACGAGTCTCAGGTTGAGCAGGGGCGTAACTTCTGCAATAAGATATGGAATTCCTTCCGCTTGGTTCAGGGATGGACAGTTGACGAGACACTTCAACAAAGCGATGTCAACGCATTGTCTGTCAAGTGGTTCGAGAATAAGCTTAGCCAGACCATCGCACAGGTGGAGGATTATTATTCCAAGTTCAGGATCTCCGACGCGTTGATGTCGATTTACAAACTATTCTGGGATGACTACTGCTCCTGGTATCTCGAGGCGATAAAACCGGCTTATGGCCAGCCTCTCGACAAGGCCACTATGGATGCCACGAACTCATTCCTTGAGAGTCTCCTTAAATTGATCCATCCTGTGATGCCGTTCATTAGTGAGGAACTTTGGCAGTCTCTGGGAGACAGGAAGGAAGGTGAGACCATAATGTACCAACCTTCCCCTGCGGCCGGGCCGGTTGACGAGGAGGTAATCGCCAATTTCGAAATAGCGAAGGAGGTTGCCGGTGGTGTCCGCTCAACCAGGCAGCAGAAGAATATCTCTCCAAAGGAGGCTCTTGAGATCAAAGTTAAAGGCACCTTCCCTATGGAAATGTCGCCAGTGGTCTCAAAACTGGCTAATGTGTCCTCTGTTGAGAAAGTGAGTGAGTTCTCAGGTAGTGGTATCTCATTCATGGTGGGTACCGTTGAGATATTCGTTCCGTTAGGAGGGTTGGTTGACGCTTCGGAGGAGATCGCGAAGATTGAGTCGGAGCTCACAAGGTTGAGAGGATTCCTCGAGGGAGTGCGTAAAAAGCTCTCGAACGAGTCTTTCACAGCCCATGCGCCTGAGAAAGTCGTGGCTCTTGAGCGCAAAAAAGAGGCTGATGCTCTCTTGAAGATTGAAAATCTCGAGAATAATCTTAAGTCATTGAAATCTAATTAATATAACAAACTTGTTTTAGATATTAACATTTTTGTTATGGTATATTCGGAGACATTTTTCCCGGTGAGATACTACGAGACGGACCAGATGGGGATCGTCCATCACTCGAATTATATCAGATATTTCGAGTGCGCCCGAAACAACATGATGAGGGAGTTCGGGTATCCTATCGAGAAGTGTGAGGAGGATGGGGTCACCATCCCTATCGTGTCGGTGGAGTGTAAGTATAAGCATCCGGCGAAGATGGGGGACGACCTCAGGGTTGTGGCCACCATTCAGACTCCTCCTATGGCAAAGCTCCGGATAGGGCAGGCAGTGTACAACCAAGACGGCACGTTATGTGTTGAAGGTGAGGTCGTCCTTGGGTTCCTGAATAAAGCGACTGGGAGGCCCACACGTTGCCCGGAGAAGCTTCTGGAAGCGATTGAAAAGCATATTAACGACAGATAAACCATTAATATTCATGAATATGTTAGCATTTTTCCCTTTAGGTGTCATAGGACCTTGGCAGGTTGTCATCATCGCCTTGGTCATTCTCCTTCTTTTTGGAGGTAAGAAGATTCCCGAGCTCATGCGTGGACTTGGAAAAGGCATGAAGAGTTTCAAGGAGGGCATGAATGAGGTCGAGAAGCAGATTGGCGACATCGAGAGCGATATGAACGCTCCGGCCAAGAGCCCCGACAAGATCGAGAAGAAAGAAGATTACCAGAAGTAAGCTGTGGCTGAGGAAGAGCAGA
>ONSC01000182.1 GCA_900320365.1 uncultured Bacteroidales bacterium | reverse complement strand
AAGGTCTCCTTCGTAGGAGCAGTCGATAAACTGCTTGGCCTTGATTGTGACGCTCTTGCCTTTTCGGTCAGTGCAAGTGATTGATTTGATTCTGTTTCCGTCTTTCTGAACAGATTCAAGATACCATCCTTGCTTGAGAGATATTCTCGGATTGTCAAGATATTCCATAAGAATCTCTTCAGCCACGTGGGGCTCGAAGAGCCACTGCTCAAGCTTGCCGTAGTGGGCGCCAAGCTTGCGGTAGAACTGTCTGGCAAGGCCGATGACAGCTTGCTTGTTGCCGATGTCGGTCTGTCCAAGTCCGCCGGTGGTCATCCCTCCGATGGTCTTGTCCGGGCAGATAATGACCACTTTGGAACCTTCATGGGCTGCTGAATATGCAGCTGTTACACATGCAGAACTGCCACCATAGATGCAAACATCGGTGCCCCTGCTACAGGAGAGCAGGGACAACGATATGGTCAATAAGAGTAAAGCTTTTGTTCTCATTGTTAATAACCAGGATTTTGAATCAGGCTCGGATTGACAAGGATGTCATCGGCCGGTATAGGCCAAAGATAGTTTTTATTTTTGTCAAAACCTCGCGCGTAGAATGCCGTGATGTAACCGTGAGCTTCCTGGTTGGAAAGATCAGGGAGCCCGTTCTCGTCGAACACGATATCTCCGCCGAGAGGGAAATTACCGTCATCCCAGTTCTTCAGGATAGATTTGAACTCGTCAGAGAGAGACACGTTGGAGTCTTCGACGGAACCGTTCCAATTGGCGTTACCGGACCAGGCTCTTGGGAGGTAATATTTCGGTCTCGCGAAAGCGTATTCAGCAAGTTTCCAACGGAGCATGTCCCTGTACCGATGTCCTTCGAAACAGAGCTCGATCCTGCGTTCATTGCGTATGGTCTGCCGCAGCTCATTTTGGCTTGCTACCGTTATCTTCGGGTAATCTATCCCTGTCCCAGCATAAGCCCTGGCTCTGACAAGGTTGATTGACTTGTCTAGATCCGCCTGGGTGACAGTGCCCATCTCATTCTTGGCTTCTATGTAGGAAAGGAGGATTTCGGCGTACCGTAGATAGGGGTAAACGTTGTCACCCACGGAATTGTACGAATTATAGTCTGCCCATGAGTCTTTCACGAATTTCCTCAATTGCAGTCCCGTGTAGACCGAGTGCTGGTTGGAAGCCTTTGAGTCTGTGTTGACAACCAGATTCCCGCTCTTCACTTCGAAGACCCTGTTGGCGTAAGGACTGTTGTTGTACTCATAACCGAGAGTGATATAGTCCGGGAATTTTTCAGGCAAAGTACCGTCCTCCCTGGCTTGTTGGTAAGCGTCGAAGTCTTCAGAATACTTTGACATGAATGGCTGGATGGTATATGCCATTCTCGGATCGCGGTTCTTGAACGGATCCTTGGAATCGAACAAGGGAGACTTATCAATCCTGAGACCGTCTATGCAAGGGTAAGAAACAAAGAGCTCGTATGAGGGACCCTGGTTGGAATAGCCTCCTATCTTTCGGATAACCAGGTCTTTAACGTTAGTGAACTTACCAATGCCCTTCTTTTGTGTCAGGTTGCCCTGGAAGTAGAACATCAGTTCAGGCGAGGAAGTGGCGGTAAATAGATCCTTGTAGTTGGGGTGCAAAGAATAAACACCACTGCTCATGATTGCTTCACAGGCAGAGACAGCTGTCTGCCAGTCTTGGTTTACAAGAGCAAAACGTGCCTTGAAGCCGAGGGCTGCTCCTGAAGTCGGTCTTTGCTGTCCGGACCTTGTGGCAGGAAGGAAACCTGCTGCCTTGTCCAGACATTCGTAACAGTACTTGAAAACCTCGCTTCTGGGGGACTGTTTAGCCACATAAGCTTCATCCAGGGTGATGGCCTCCTTGTTCAGGACAACATCCCCGAAGTAGGTCGCCAATTCGCCGTAAGCGAATCCTTGCATGAAGTAAGCTTCTCCCAGGTACTGCTTCACGAGAGCATCGGAAAGGCCTTTCGCGGAACCCTCCTCAAGCGCCGCGATGATCTTCTGTGAGCGAGTTATGCCTTTATACAGTGCAGTCCAACGTCCGGACGCCGTAGACCATTGGGAAGTTATGGTTCCGAGAGTGACAACGCCGGATCCGTTCCTGTTCATCCAGTCATCATCCCAGTCAAGATCATCGATAGGGAAGAAGTCTTCCCTCCACAGGTCATTGAGCGACATTTCTATCTCGGTTGCGTCATGATACCAGTTTTCGCTTGATCCATAGGAAAGCGGGTTCAGGTCAAGATTTGCGCATGAAGAGAGAACGAAGGAAATGGCGATAGCCATTAATGATATCTTTTTCATATTCATAGTGCATTTAGAAAGTAATGTTAGTTCCGAATATAAACGAAGTCATTATGAAGTCGCTGTACTTGTTCCATTCGGGGTCATATCCTTTCGGATACTTTGAGAAAGCGGGCAAATCATTTATCGAAGCGTAGATTCTGAATCTGTTGACGCGGATCTTTCTCGAGATCTCTGACGGGACAGTGTATCCGAGAGTGATATCCTTTATTCGCATGTATGCTCCGTTAAACAGGTAGAAGTCACTGCCAGCGAAAATATTGGTGGTGTTGGTAGTCAGGTAGGGATACTTCGCTTTCGAATTCTGCTCATCTGACGCGGAGGGACTCCAATGACTGTCAAGCAGGACCTGTGGAGCGGAATATGCCTGATAGAGGAAGGGCGTGACACCCCATGACCAATAGCTGAGCTGATGACCTACTCCCTGGAATGACAAGTTGAAGTCAAAGCCTTTCCAACCCGCGTTGATTGATCCTCCATACAGATATTCAGGAAGGGAATTGCCAAGCTTCACGCGATCCTGGCTCGCCGTTATCTTACCGTCACCGTCCTGGTCGACGTAGGCGAGGGCTCCAGGTTTGTCGTTGTTCGTAAGGACAGCGATCTTGGTTCCGTCCGAATTATACATGGCTTCCTCGTTGAGGATGATCCCCTTGCTCTGGTAGCCATACCATTCCTGGTAGAAGGAGCCTTCCTCTGTGAGTTTGTTGTTGGAGATGCTCTGCTTGTCAGCCATATAACCCATCCTTGATCTATAGTCTGAGATGTTGAAGCTGATTCCGTACCTGAAATCTCCGATGCTGTCATTCCATGACAAGTCGAGATCCCACCCCTTTGTGAACATGTCCGCATTGTTGCCTTGAGGGGAATTGTAGCCGAAATATGAGGGGAAACCGACGGCGATCAGCATGTCCTCAGTCTTCTTGTAATAGGCGTCGAAGGTTGCATGCAGCCTGCTTGAGAACATGGCCAAGTCAAGACCAGCGCCGTAAGTGGTTGTGGTTTCCCATGTGATATCCTTGAAAGCATAATCGGCCTGATATGCGGTCTGTACGATGTCCGTTTCCCCTGTCGAGCTGTTTGGAATAAAACCGGTTCCGAAATTCAGAGCTGCCTGATAAGGGAACTCGGAACCGATACGCTCGTTTCCAAGCTGCCCAAGAGATCCTCTGATCTTAAGATAATTGATCGGTCCGACATTGAACCAAGGCTCTTCAGAGATAACCCAACCGGCTGATACCGAAGGGAATACTCCCCAGCGGTATTCCTTTGCGAAACGGGAAGAACCGTCGGCACGGACATTGGCCTGTAGCAAGTACTTGCCCCTGAAGGAATACATCAAACGGCTGAAGAACGACTGGTAAGCGTTGTGTCCGGCAGTACCGTTGTTGAACTGGTAGTCGGCAGGCCCGAGATCCAGATAGGGGAAGTTATTGAGGGTATAGTTCGTCCTGCTGGCACCGAGATTCTCCCATGAATAGGAATAACCCTCAAAGCCCGCCATGGCGCTGATGCTGTCCGCCAGCCGGGCTCCGTCATCCGCCTGCTCTTTGAGCGCGTCCTTCAGGCCGTCCAGACCGACTCTGCGGCTCCGCTTCTTCTCCCGCTTCACCGGATAGGCTGCTATGATCTTCTCATCCAGCTGTGCCGCTCCGCCCGAGGTGATGTCCTCTCCGGTGATGCCGATCTTCTCCATGATCTGCCGGGTCACCTCATAGGACTCCGGATGGACAGAGGTGCTGTCCAGAGGTTCGCTGCCTCCTTCGATGCGGAGGAAGCCGGCGCACTGCTCGAATGCCTT
>ONSC01000079.1:2789-13115 GCA_900320365.1 uncultured Bacteroidales bacterium | reverse complement strand
TCCCTCAGGATTTAAAGTTCGAGGGAGAGGTCACTTCGGTGGAGATAGGGGATAATGTCCACGAACTTGATTCCCGGAGTCGGGAAGTCCTGGTAAAACTTTAGGTGTTCCTCAAACATGATTGTTGAAAACTTTGTGGATTATTGTATAACAAAGATATGGATTTTATCTGGTTATCTGGCTAAATTTGAAGAGAGTTTCGCAAGACTATTGTCCAACTTTTATAATTATGTCAACAAAACCCATTATCGCCGCCGCTATCGCGGCGCTGGCCTTCTCATTTGCGGCTAAGGCCCAGACTAATGTCCAGACGTTTTACGATTTCGGTAAGGATCGTAAGTACGTGACCACCACCTTCGAGATGTTCAAGGGCGACAAGTTCGGTGACACCTTCTTCTTCATCGACCACTACTACAACTCAACTGACAAGAATCTCAAGGGTCTTCAGAACAGCGGTCCCGCCAACGGCAGCTACTTCGAGATCGAGCGCGGAATCAATTTCTGGCAGGACAGCGACCTTAAGGACTTCAGCCTCCACATCGAGTATGACGGCCTGATCACCGGCGGAGGGTTCAACCAGGGAACATATTGCTTCGGAGCCAAGTATTTCTTCCACTCCGCCGATTTCTCTAAGACCTTGTCACTGTACGCCATGTACGAGCGTTTCAATACCAAGGTGACCCCTCAGCCTGGTGTTCCCCTTAAGTTCACCGCAGTCTGGGGACTGAATAATCTGTTTGGAGTTAAAGGCTTGACTTTCAAGGGCTTCGCTGATTTCTGGGGCAATAAGCAAGTTTGGGGACTCGGCGGCAAGGAGACCGGTTGGTCCTTCCTGACCGAGCCGCAGCTCTGGATGAATCTAGGAAGCGCCTTTGACAATCATCTGGACATCGGATGCGAGATTGAGATCTCGAACAACTTCGTCGCTGAGGGATTCCTCGTCAACCCCTGCGCCGGTCTCAGGTGGGCTTTTTAATATTCAAGAACCAACACTCTAACCGTAAATAACCATGGCTGAAACCAACGCTACAGTCCAGGCTCCTGAAAAGAAATCCTGGCTAACCAAGTTGTTCGGGTTCGACGCCTCCAAGATGAAGGTCTCCACGGAGATCATGGCGGGTATCACCACATTCCTCGCCATGTCCTACATCTTGGCCGTCAATCCCTCCATTCTCGCCGACACCGGGATGGACAAGAACGCCTTGTTCACCACCACGGCGATCGCTTCCATCATCGCCACCCTTGTGATGGCGCTGTATGCCAAGCTGCCTTTCGCCCTGGCTCCCGGAATGGGGCTTAACGCCTTCTTCTGCTACTCGGTCTGTCTGGGAATGGGTTATTCCTGGCAGTTCGCCCTCACAGCGGTTCTCATCGAAGGTTTCATATTCGTGATCCTCACTCTGACTAATGTGCGGGAGGCGATTGTGAATGCCTTGCCGATGTCGATGCGTAAGGCTATCGGAGCAGGTATCGGCCTTTTCATTGCCCTGATCGGTCTCAAAGGCGGCGGCATAGTCGTTGATAGCCCTGCCACCCTGGTCGATCTCGGCACCCTCACCAGCGGCCCTGGCCTGCTTTCCGTGATAGGCTTGATCATCACCGGCATCCTCGTGATCCTTAACGTGCCTGGAGCTTTGCTGATCGGTATCATCGTGACTGCCCTCATCGGAATCCCCATGGGCATCACGAAGCTCTCAGGCTTCATCTCCGCCCCTCCGAGCATCGCTCCCATTTTCTGCAAGTTCGATTTCAGCCAGGTGCTGAGTCTCGACATGCTGGTAGTCGTGTTCACATTCCTGTTCGTGGATATGTTCGACACGATCGGCACTCTCGTGGGAGTCACCACCAAGGCTGATATGGTTGATGAGAAAGGCAAACCGGTCCGTCTGAACCAGGCTTTCCTGGCAGACGCCATCGGTACCATGGCTGGCGCCGCCCTCGGAACCAGCACCGTCACGACTTATGTCGAGAGCGCCTCTGGTGTGGCTCAGGGAGGACGCAGTGGTCTCACCGCAGCCGCTACCGCTGGCTGTTTCGTCCTGGCTTTGTTCTTCGCTCCGATATTCACCGCCATCCCGGGCTCTGCCGTTTGCCCCGCGTTGGTGATAGTCGGTCTGTTCATGCTCAGCCCTATCAAGGATATTCCTCTGGATGATTTCTCCGAGGCTATTCCGGCTTACCTGACCATGATCCTGATGCCCATGACATATTCCATCTCCCATGGAATTCTCATTGGCTTGATCTTCTATGTGGTTCTGAATCTGTGCACTGGAAAGAAGGAGAAAGTCAGCTGGTTCATGATTGTCCTGGCGATATTGTTCGTGTTAAAGTATATTTTCTTGTAAATTATTGGCTGTTAACGAATTAACAACAACGTTACGAGCCTGTTGATAACTTTAGCATTTTCTTTAATCTAAGGGACGATTTATCTATTATATTTGTCAATAGTTGTTCGGACTGGCTTTGACAGTCCGAACAACTTTACCCCCTAAACCTAGACTGATAACCGAAATCAAGCAACACAATATATATATGGATGTAACTGTACGCAAGACCAACGGTTCGTTTGAGGAATACGACAAGGTCAAATTGATGAGTGGCATACGCGAGGCCTATAAGACGGCCGGCGAGGAGTGCCCCGAGGCTGTGGTGGTTTCTATCGCTGAGAACCTCTACATCTACGACAAGATCACAAGCCGCGAGATTCGCAGGCAGGTCGAGGAGAGCCTCATGTCTATCAACAAGAAGGTGGCTGTGGCCTACATCGAGAAATTCGATGCGGGTCTCGACCTCCGGAAGAAGAGGGACTTCATCAAAGACTATATCGCTGCCTCTAACGCCGCCACTGGATCGAAGTTTGACGCCAACGCCAATGTGACCCGCAAGAACATAGTGACGCTTGGCCAGGAGCTCTACAAGGAAAACAACATCAAGCAGAACCGCTACATCATGAAGGACAAGATCAAGTCGATGTACGGCCGCGGAATGGCCAACCAGTACATCAAGGATCTTGAGAGCCATGTGCTTTACAAGCATGATGAGAGCGGAACTCCCGGCTACCCTTATTGCGTGGCCATCACGATGTATCCATTCCTCGTCGACGGTTTAAGGAACCTCGGTGGGGTATCCATTGCTCCGACTGACCTCAAGTCCTTCTGCGGAGAGTTTATCAATCTCGTGTATTCCATCTCCTCCCAGTTCATGGGTGCGGTGGCTACACCTGAGTTCCTGATGTATCTCGACTACTTCATCCGCAAGGATTATGGCGACGATTACATCGACCATCTCGAGGATGTCGTCGAGATGAACGTCAAGAAGAGGACCCTCGTCAAGGTTATCGACAACTATTTCCAGCAGGTGGTGCACTCTATGAATATGCCCGCCGGAAACCGCGGTTATCAGACCGTGTTCTGGAACATCAGTTACTTTGACGAGCCCTACTTCCGCGGCGTTTTCGGCGATTTCCGTTTCCCGGACGGCAGCGCCCCCAAGTGGGAGACGCTATCATGGCTCCAGAAGCACTTCATGAACTGGTTCAACGAGGAAAGGAACCACTACATCCTGACTTTCCCCGTCGAGACCATGGCATTGTTGACTGACGGATCCGATGATTTCGCCGATCCTGATTACGCTGACTTCACCGCCGAGATGTGGTCCAAGGGACACAGCTTCTTCTGCTACCTGTCCGACAGCCCGGACAGCCTGGCGAGCTGCTGCCGTCTGCGCAATTCCCTGACCGATCTCGACAAGTCAGACTCCTCCCACAACCACACCACCCATCAGTACTCTATGGGAACAGCCTCTGTGTCAACTGGTTCCAAGTCTGTCATGACTATCAACCTCAACAGGTTGATCCAGGATGCCGCAAGGCGTTATTTCCTCGAGAAGAAGGGTGTCATGATGCAGGGAGGCAAGGCTCTCCAGAGAGGTGATTATGACAAGAACCAGCTCTACGACTACATCCGCGAGGCTGTGACCGAAGAGACTGAGAGGGTTCATAAGTACCAGAACGCTTTCAATGAGATCATCAAGGACTTCCTTAAGGCCCGCATGTTGGATGTGTACCAGGCCGGCTTCATTGACATGAGGCGCCAGTACCTGACCGTCGGTGTCAATGGCCTTACGGACGCGGCTGAATTCCTCGGCCTCACGATCAGCCCGAACCCCGAGTACAACGAGTTCGTGGACACGATCCTCGAGACCATCAACCGCTCCAACCGCAAGGACAGGACGCAGGACGCGATGTTCAACACCGAGTTCGTCCCCGGGGAGAATCTTTCCGGAAAGAACTACAAGTGGGATCAGAAGGACGGCTACTATGTGTCTCCCAAGCACAACATGTACAGCTCGTACTTCTACAATCCTGAGGATGACACCCTCTCGATGATCGACAAGTTCAAGCTTCACGGCAACGATTATGTGAAGCATTTGGATGGTGGCTCGGCCCTTCACATGAATGTGGCGGAGCATCTTTCCAAGGATCAGTACAGGCAGCTGCTGAAGACCGCCGCCCATTACGGTACCAACTACTTCACATTCAACTGCCGCAACACTGTCTGCAACGATTGCGGGTACATCAGCAAGGACACCCTCGAGGTCTGCCCGAAGTGCGGGAGCCACAATCTTGATTACCTCACAAGGGTGATCGGTTATCTCAAGAGAGTCTCATCATTCAGCGAGATGCGTCAGCAGGAAGCGGCACACCGCTTCTACATCCATGAGGGAGCGAGGGAGACTGTCAAGACCTCAGCTCCGGTCTACGTCGAGAAGACGAAAATATGATTAAATATGTCCCCCAGATGACCTCTGTGGTCATTGAGGAGATACCTGACAGGGTTACCTTGGCGGTTGATATCAGCAACTGCCAAGGTAATTGCGTCGGGTGCCACTCTCCTTTCCTGAAGGAAGATGTTGGGGAAGAGCTCACCAATGAGATCATCGACAAGCTTGTCGCTGACAATTACGGGGTCAATTGTTTCTTGTTCTTGGGTGAGGGGAACGATCCCGAGGCGCTGATCGCTTTGGCGGACCATGTCCGGGAGATAGGGCTTTCTCCGGCGCTTTATTCCGGTCGAAAAGATGTCGAGAGGGCCTTGTACATGACATTTGACTATGTCAAGATCGGTCCTTACATCGAGCATTTCGGTCCACTTAATTCCCCGACGACCAACCAGCGTCTCTATAAAGTCACTCACGACACTTCCTCCAAACCTGACTACCGTCTCACGGACATCACGTCCCGGTTCTGGCACAAAGGCATCGACCCGAATAAATAATCATTCTGTTTAATAGTTATATGTCGCCTCGGTGGAAGGAAGGTGCCCCTCCAGAAACCGTGGCCACCCTCGGCCACGTAAGAGGGGGGACCGAAATCGAGAAAGAGGAGAGACAACTTGTTGTCTCGACGTATTTCGAGATTTTGGTGGGGCCGAGCGAAGCGAGGCGTTTCGGGAGAGGCACCTTCCTTCCATCGCATTGCGAGAGATTCTAAAATTGGAAGTTGCTGATAATCAAGTGTAAGGGGAAGCGGAGCGAGAGTTTTTTCAGGGGCGGGAATTTGGGGATATTCATAAATCCGTCGTAACTTTGCATCGTGAAATAGTATATAATCGTAGAGTCATGAAAAAGATATTCAGTTACGTCGGAGCGGCCGTTGTGGCCATAGTGGCGGCGGTGTCATGTGGAAGCAACGGCAAGGCGCTTCTTCCGAATGTGAGCGGCAAGGCTGGCGAGGTCATTGTGGTTGTCGACAGGGAAGGATGGGAAGGCAATCTTGGCAACGAGATCCGCGGACTCCTCGCCAGGGATTGCGAGTTCCTGCCTCAGAGAGAGCCGCTTTACTCACTTGTCAATTTGGCGCCCGGCTCCTTCTCGGACATGTTCAAATATCACAGGAACATAGTCATATTCAATGTCGACACGACAGTCCAGAAGCAAGGGGTCATTTATCGCACCAATGTCTGGGCGAAACCCCAATGTGTGGTTCAGGTCAACGCCTCCACACCAGACTCCGCCATAGTCGTGCTCCAAAGGGACGGTGAGAATATCGCCGGAGCTATAGAGCAGGCTGAGCGCAACAGGGTGATAGCCAACACTCTTTTGTATGAGGAGGGTAGGCTCGCTGAGGTTGTGGACCAGATGATCGGCGGCAAGGTTCATTTCCCGACGGGATACAACCTCAAGAAAGTCGCAGATGATTTCATCTGGATAGCTGATGAGAAGCAGTACACAACCCAGGGGGTATTCATCTATAAGTACCCGGCCACTGAGGAGCAGCCTTTCACTGAGGAGCGCATCATCGCCCATAGGGACGCCTTCCTTCAGAAATATGTCCCCGGCATGTTCGACAACACCTACATGATCACGAGCCAATTCATCACTCCTGGCGTGAAGTTCCTCAAATACCACAATATGGACTTCGCTGAGACCAGGGGACTTTGGGAGGTGTACAACGACTTCATGGGCGGCCCCTTTGTCTCCCATTCGTTCTACAGCAAGGATGGAAAGGACATTATCGTGCTCGAGGCATGGGTCTATGCGGCCAAGTATGATAAGCGCCAGTACCTTCGTCAGGTAGAGTCCTTACTTTATTCATTTGAGTGGGATAAAGAAGAGTGATTTTTATTTTGAAGGCTCGAAATTATTCTCTATATTTGCATCCCAATTTGCGCATAGCGCTTTAGTGGGGATCCTGGTGGGTTCGTATAACGGTTAGTACTCGGGATTTTCATTCCCGCAATAGGAGTTCGATTCTCCTACCCACTACCAAAATATTAAAAAATACAACAATGGCAAATCACGCATCAGCAAAGAAAGCCAATCGCCAGAGCGAAAGGCGCAGAATGCATAATAGGTATTATGCGAAGACGACGCGGAACGCTATCCGCGACATTAGGAACACTACAGACAAGAAGACCGCCGAGGAGGATGCTCCGAAGGTGTACGCTATGATCGACAAACTTGCGAAGATCGGCGTTATCCACAAGAACAAGGCCTCGAACCTTAAGAGCGGCATCGCTGTCTACATCAACAAGCTCGCTTAAGGAGCAATCGGGATGTAGCGCAGTTGGCTAGCGCACTACGTTCGGGACGTAGGGGTCGTCCGTTCGAGTCGGATCATCCCGACCAGATAATGAAAGCAGTCAGAGTAATCTGACTGCTTTTTTTTGTTATATTTGAATATGGAAAAACATGAGATTCTTTGCGGCTCAGAGTTGGGTTATTGCCAGCTATGGCGGCTCGACCGGGGAGGACGTTTCCGCGTCCTTAAATGCCTCAAGGAAGATTATCGGGAAAACCCTTTGTATGAGCGGCTTCTGCTTAAGGAATTCGAAATCGGTTATTCTTTGAGCCATGGGAATATTTGTGAATATTATTCATATTTCAGAGATCCGGAGCTTGGCAATTGCATCGAGATGGAGTGGATCGATGGCCGCACCTTGGAGGAATTCCTATCTGAGGGGAAGAGGGATAGGGCAGTATATGACAAGGTTGTCCTGGAGATATGTTCGGCTCTGTCCTATTTGCACGCCAAGCAGGTGATTCACAAGGATTTGAAGCCGTCGAATATTCTCGTGACATTCAATGGCGACAATGTCAAGCTCATAGATTTCGGCCTTTCCGACACGGATTCATCCTCGATTCTGAAGACTCCGGCGGGAACCGCCGTTTTCGCTGCCCCGGAGGTGCGTTCAGGAGGTAAGGCGTCCGTTCGTAGCGACCTTTATTCACTCGGGATGGTAATGTCGTTGTTCCCGGTCAGGAAATATTCCCGTATTGTCCGTCGGCTTTGTCAGGCTAGACCGGAGGCTCGATATGCTTCAGTACAGGAGGTTGAGAAGGCTATGAAGAGCGATATGCCCGCAGTCGCCGGCATTGTCTTCATTATCTTCATAGTCGCTATGGCCCTGGTCCCGCTCTTTGAGCGCTGGTCACGTCCCGACACTCCTGCCGTCATTCCCGGCCATTCTGTCATTCCCGGCTCGACCGGGAATCCCGCCGCTTCCGTCATTCCCGGCTCGACTGGGAATCCCGCCACTTCCGTCACTCCCGGCTTGACCGGGAATCCCGCCGTCCCAGCCCCAAAGGACACCATCCTTCCCTCCACGCCCAAGAGTCAACCCTCTTCTGCCCGCAAAGACGGCAAAGATGCCAAAGACACGAAGGATCACAAAGCTGCCAAGGACCAGAAAGCCACCGACGCCCACCTCATCGACGAACTATTCCGCCAAGCCACCGAGCTGTTCGAGTAGTTCTCTGGCAATCAAAAGGCTAGGTCGAGATTGGTTTACAAAATAATACTCAGCCGGTTACGGATGGCTCTTATGCCATCGGAAATTCTTTTGCTCATTGCGGGTCTTGGGTGGCGTTGACCGTTTGCATAATGGCTTAGTTGCTGTTCATTGATACCTGTCTCTTTTGCCAGAGCTTTGCGAGTGATGTACAAGTCGCAGTACTTGAGCTGAGCTCTGGTAGTCAAAACAAATTCTGGTTCCCACTCTCCTCTGATTTCTTCCGGAACGGTCTCTCCATCCTCAATCAGTCCCTCAATGTGGAATTTAAGAGCATCAATGATGTTCTTCTTCACTTCCTCAAGGGTCTTCCCGGTAGCTACACAGGTAATCTCGTCACATTCAGGTGCAGCGCTAAAGTTGTTGGGAACCCAATCTATGGTAATATTAACTTTTTTCATGCTTAATACCTTTATTATAAACTATTTCCAACCTGCTTGTCTCCAAATACTATTTAATATGAAAGAATCCAGATCGTCATTTGGTTTACCACTGACAGTAACTGTACCTGGTTTGTCTCTGCATTTTATTGACGGTGATCTCCCTTGGTCCGGACAATCCTCCATCCATCTCGCTCTAGTAGCTCGATAACTCTACGTACTATAATCGTTTTCATAGTCATTTGTTTAGTGCTGTAAAGATATAAATATATCATTTTCTGCTTAATAATTTGATTTTATAACTAATTCCGGGGCAAGGTCGAATTAAAGTGGCATGATCTTGCCTGGGGAAATGGCGTTGCAGGGCAGTCAGTGGCCTTTTCTGCGTGCAAGGTACCCCACCCCATAATTCGACCTTGCCCGGGAATTAGTTTGTGGAACGATTCGGGTGACACATTATTTGGTAGTTTGGGAATTTTGGCTTATAATTGTCATCAAACTATTTCCCTTTATGATAAATAATGATGCTATCCGGTTGTTGGATTATTCCCTCAACCAATTTCCTGACTTGTTGGAAAATAACGCATTTGCGGTCAATTCTGCTGTTTACACTTTCTTGAAAGAGGAGTTCAGGAAAGGTGATGTCCGTTCTAACTTATTGTTTCAGTGGAGTTTCTCTTCATTCTATGGAATGGGGATAGTCCCATCCGAGGCAAAAGCAGCCTTCTTTTCGAAGATGGAGTCACTAAGAGGTAGCTCCGATCGGCTGGATCCGAGAACTGTCACTGAGGAATTACAACCAGCTATGGGGAAGAACAATTTCTCCTTCGTCACAAAGATGCTGAACCTTCTCTCGGACACCGAGTATCCGATTTACGATAAGTATGTCGGGGTGGTGTTCCAGAAGCCATTTACCCTGGAGGAGACAAGGTTAGATCATCAGAATTCAGTTTACCGGGATATAGTCGACACTTACCGCTCTCTTGAAAGCCACCCGGTCATTGAAGCCTTCCGATCCCGTCACGGATGTTCCGGAATGGGCTATATGAAGGTACTGGATTCCATATTCTGGAAACTCGGGAAGGACATGGACGCTAATCACGAGATGTTTCCCTGGGAGTAATTAGCGGAGGAAGGCAGGATTTTGCACGTCATTTTGTTAGGGGATAGAGCCCTTGGACGACCTTTCAAGGGGCGGTCTTTTCTTTTAGTGCCTTGATTTTCTCAATTGTTCTCTGTTTACCTTTTTCGTTACCCTTCTCTTCATACAATTTCAGGCATATTTCGAATTGCTCCAAAGCCTCATCATATCGATTAAGATCCTCATATACGGTCGCTAGCGTATCAATCACATTGGGGTTATCAGGCATTGCTTCAATCGCTTTTTCCGCCCACGGAAGGGCTTTTTCATAGTCACCCATTAAATGGTATGTCCAAGCTAAACTGTTCAAAGCCCGCTTGTTTCCTTGCTCTGCGGCTTTTGAATACCATTCTATGGCCTTTTCGTAATCCCGCTCGACACCGAGGCCATTATAGTACATATTGCCAAGATTATTTTGAGCCGTGGAATATCCTTGCTCTGCGGCTTTTGAATACCATTCTATGGCCTTTTCGTAATCCCGCTCGACACCGAGGCCATTATAGTACATATTGCC
>ONSC01000079.1:0-2734 GCA_900320365.1 uncultured Bacteroidales bacterium | reverse complement strand
TTGCCAAGGTTATTTTGAGCCGTGGAATATCCTTGCTCTGCGGCTTTTGAATACCATTCTATGGCCTTCGCATAATCCCGCTCGACACCGAGGCCCTTTCTGTACATATTGCCCAGATTAAACTGTGCAGATATATGTCCTTGTTCGGCCGCTTTTGAACACCATTCTATGGCCTTCCCATAATCCTGCTCGCCCCCGAGGCCCTTATAGTACATATAGCCCAGATTAAACTGCGCTATTGAATCTCCTTGCTCAGCGGCTTTTGAATACCATTCGATGGCCTTTTTGTAATCTATTATTACACCTTGGCCAGTACGGTAAGCGTGTCCTAAATTGCATTGGGCGTCCTTATTACCATTCTCAGCCGCGATTAAATACCATCGGATCGCAACATCAGTTGCTGCTTTTTTCTGGCTTATCAGGCCGGTGCCGTGGCTGCATACAAAGGACAAGGCTTCTTGGTGTCCTAAACTGATGGCTTTATTAAGGCATTCGAAAGAAAGAGCTATGTCTGGCTCGTGTTTGGGAGTCCCATCAAACAACCCTCTTTCTCCCATGGCCGTCAGCCACGTGTGGCGCGAAGCGAAGGGCGTGGCCTCCGCGTTTGGCCAAGCCTCCGCGTTCCTTCTTGAACGCGGAGAGGCGCTAGCGTGGGGTGGCGCGGAGGGACCAGACGTCGGCGGGGTCGTCCGGGAGGACGCGGGCGCCGAGGCGGAAGGGCGGATAGCCGGTGCAGTAGCCGCGGAAGAGGAGGACGTGCGCGCCCTTGGAGAGGCGGAGGGCGTGATCTCCTCGCCGTCGAGGAACCACCGGGCGGTGGTCATCGGGTGGCTTTGCAGCTCGAGCGTGGCATCGAGGTCGCGCGCGGCGCGCAGGACCGTGGCGCCGTACCAGAGCTGCGCGCCGAGGCCGACGGCGACGCGCGTGTCCGTCTCGGCCAGGGTCGCGGTCTTCCAGCGCAGCGGCTCGCGGGGGGCCTCCCACCAGCCCGTCGTCTCGGGGCCGGAATAGGCGGCGGCGAAGTCGGGCGCGGCGAGGCGCGCGTCGGGCGCGAAGCGGGTCTTGTCGAAGTAGTCCGCGACGAGCGGCTTCTGCGGCGGCGAGGGGTCGTAGGACCAGCCGGCGGCGGCCGGGCCGCCGAAGGGGCCGAGGACGGACCATTCGCGCGGGACGAGCCCGGTGTCGGCGGGGGCGAGGCGCATCGGCGCCCAGGCGCCCGGATAGAGGCGCGCCTCGGTCGGTTCGTCCCAGGTCTCGGTGGAGGCGGAGCCGTCGGCGTTGCTCCACCAGAGGCGGTGGTGGCCGCCGAGGTTCGCCTCGAAGTCGCAGCGCGTGCGCAGCGCGCCGGAGAAGGGCGTGTCCTGGCGCGGGAACGCGGCGCGCGGGATCGCGACCGCGAGCGTGAAGCCGAGGCCGTCCTCGTCCTTCGCCCAGCCGTAGCGGGCGCCGGGGATGCGGGCGGCGTGCGCGAAGCGCGTTTCGCCGACCGGGGTCTTGAAGCCGACGGGATGGGCGTCGGGGCCGGTCCATTCCGGATAGAACGCTATGCCGAGCGGGGCGGGGGCGCCGTCCTTGCCGCGGAAGAGGCCGAAGACGAGCCGCACGTCGCCGGGGCGGCCGGCGTCGGGGCCGGGCACGGGCGCGTTGGGGTCGCCTTGGAAGTGGAACGAGAGCGTGTCGGCGCCCTGGTCGTGCGCGAAGAGGCGGTAGGGGTCGGCGAGGCGCGGCGGGTCGAAGGGCGCGCCGGTGCGGACGTGCCAGCGCAGCAGGAGCGCGTCGGGCGTCCAGAGCGGGCGTACCTCGACGGAGCGGCCCTCTCCCGCCTCGATGCGGATTGGCTCGGCGTCCTCCCAGCCGCGCATCGAGCCGTCGCGCAGGTCGGCGCCTCCGAAGGCGGGGGCGAAGGTCGCGACGCGCGCGCCGGCGGCCCCGCCGCGGAGGGCGAGCGCCATCTCGGGCGGGTCGGCGATGTCCGCGAGGCGGAGCGGGACGGACGCCGGGAGCGTGTCGAGCCGGCGCACGGGGTTGCCGGCGAGCGTCCATCCCTCCATCCGGTAGAGCAGCGGCATGCACTTGCCGGCCGCGTAGTAGACGGCGCCGTCGTCGCGGTTGCCGTAGATCGTCCCGACGAAGAACTCGCCGCCCTGGCGGTAGACGCCCTGGTCGCCGCGGAAGGTCTCCGGCGCGAAGAGCGTGTCGACGTAGAGGCCGTCCTCGGTGAAGAGCAGGACACCGCTGCGCGTCTGGTCGATCACGGAGAGGAGACCGCCGATCGGGCGGAAGATCCGCATCGCGCCGAGGAACGCGCCGCGCGCGCCGTCGTGCAGCAGGTCCGTGCGGCCGGCGCGCCAGACGAGGCGCATTCCGCCCTTGCCGTCGGGCGCGTAGTGCGAGATCTTGTGCTGGGCGCCGAAGTTGGCGGAGAAGTTGCGGCCGCCGCGCGCCTGCACCCAGACGTCGCCCGCCGGCGAGGCGTCGGCCTGCATCCAGTCGCTGCCGAAGTCGTCCGAGAGCTCGTGCGCGCCGTCGAGCGCGGTGGCCGTCCCGGCGCGGCGCGCGGCGAAGACGGGATCCTCGAGGACCTTGCTCCACCGCGAGAAGACGGGGTTGCCGTGCGCGTCGAAGCGGTCGGGATCGAGCCGCCAGACGTCGCGCGTACCCTGTCCGACCGCGAGGTAGGACAGACCGGGGAGCCACTTCTGGCCGTGGTAGGTGAGGACGCCCGGCGGCAGGT
>ONSC01000082.1 GCA_900320365.1 uncultured Bacteroidales bacterium | reverse complement strand
ATATATAGGAGATCGGGTATTCTTGAACAGAACCTGGAAACCTTATAATATTTATTCGCAGATGAATATTATCGAAGGCGTAAACGGCAGGAATCAGCGACCACGATTGACCCGGTTATGACCTTGACTGAATATTGTATTTTTGAAAACTTTGTGAGTTAGCATAAAAGAATAACTATGGCACTTTTCACTATCACAACCAAAAGGAAGAAAATCTGCAATGGTGTGCAGATTGAGCCAGGGATGAGCGTCCAGGTCGTCTCCCCATTCAACAACCCAGTCACAGTCAACGGCGGCCAGGCCGTCGAAGATGCCTTCCAGCGCATGTTCGGCATCTCCCTCAAGAAAGCCAACGCGCTGAATATGTCGGATTTAGAAGTTAAAAAACGATGATTAGAAAATACGATAACGCCAATGTAAGCATCGACCTTACCAATAATGGCTTGGCCGACTCTCCTGAGTATGCCAGCATGTTGGAAGAAATCAAAGAATGCGAGTCTTTGACCGATCTCATCCTTGAACAATATGCTAAGGTTGACAGTTCCATCAGAGAATTCCGGGAAAGCATCAATAAAGTATCTGAAAATATAGAAAGTTTTGCCGGTGATCTCCTGGAAGGAGTGGGAAACATGAACGTTAGAAATAATGACGACGCTCTGGGAGGGCTCATTGTCGGTGCTAGCGCTCTTGCTATTGCCGGAGGAGCCGCACTCCTTAATTGGGGAGGTAATAAGGTGGCAGAGCGTAAAGAACGAAAGGCTAAGGAAGAAAGAGACGCGAAGTTGGAAGCGGCCCTCGAGGAGAAACAAAAAATCGCAGATGCGAAGTACGGTCCGCTGAAGAGGTTTAAAGATAGAATATCCGAAAGCATTTATCCGAGGATTAATACCGCATATGATAAAGATTTCAAAATGCAAGTTGAGTCCGGTGATCCCCTATTTCAGAAAAAAGTCACCTTGTTTAAACGAGACCTTGCGCTTCTTGCGAAGACACAGTTTATGGTAGGAACCCTGGACTATCTGCTCTCAGAGATGACTGCTTGGAAAGAGGGAAAGCATGATTCTGGATCCATTAAGCCTTCTCCAGTCACAATACTTGAAGAAATAATAGCATCATGGCCCAAACGGCTTGGCATTCAAGATGGATGGGACAGTTTTGTTGAATCACAATTGTTTAATGACACCGGTCAATATCCGGTAGCCGCAGCACTTTTGTTCACAGAGCCTGCCCTGTTAAGTAACTATGTGGGAATCAATTTCAGCATTCTGAATAATTGCAAGTCTGGAATCATCTTCGCCGAGGACAACGACTTGGACGCGGATTACTATCCGGCTGGCGAATTGATATCAAAGAATCCTTACTATTTGGATTGCAAGAGAAACCTTGAAAATAACTTCAAACCGCCACATTGGCCTAAAGCTTTCGGAATCAAGGATATAATTGTTATCGCCATACCTATTATCCTTGCATTCCTGTTGTCTTTGCTAACATTCTTAGTATTCCCTGGAACATTTGTAAGAATCCTTGGAATAACACTAGCGGTTGCTTTGGTTGCTTGCTCGTTTTCAATGTTTTTGGGCGAGGATCTTGGGATAGGCCTCCCGTATATTCCGCTGCCTTATGATAAAGCTTACGATGACTACTCGATGTCGTACGACCAGATGATCGAAACGATAAAGAATCAGGAAGACAATGCCAGGAAAGAATTTAGTAAAATAACAGTTTAACGATATGTACGAGAAAGAAAACGAAGACATGCTCCCCGCCGAATACGAGGAGGGCGGCATGCAGGAATACGACGCCGATGTCGCATTTCCAAACACAGGAGATGGAGATCCCCTTGATACCATCAGAGATATCACATCCAGCGTTTGCAATGCGGTAACAAGTTGGAAACAAATTGACGCCCAAATGCACACAATGGATATTCAGTTCAATGCTTTCATCGCCAAGATGGATTTTGAACTTGACAAATACAAAACAAGTATACCTGTCGTGGAAAAACAGCTGGATTTTGTAAACCAGCAAATCAGCAAGATACTCGACCATGTTCTTACGATGGAAGCCAAGACAGAGAGCGAAATCAATATGAAGATGCGAATGATGGAGTCCTCGGAGAATTACCTCGACAAGTTGTCCACAATGATGATGAAATTAATATGATAGAAACGGAAATCGGGCAAGAAAACACCCAGGAAATAGCACTATTTAATATAGAGAAGAACAAATGCCCCCGCCCAAGTGTAAACTGGTTGATTCCCGCGGTAGTGATAGGTGTGTTGCTGATTACCGCAGGGGTATTCCTTGGACTTGTCATTCACCGTGCGAATACACCGTCCATTTATGGATCGGCGTCTGGGAGAACCATTGCTTTATATAACGATCTCGACGCCTTCGACAGAATCACAGTCGAAAACGATGGACAGGTTTTATTGACACGAAAATTTGACATTGACGAAGGGACAGTCTTTCTCTCGGCTAGCGGCATCGCGAAAGAGAAAGCCGGGAAGTTCCTGTTAAAGTTTGACAGGACTACCATGAAATATGAAGGGAATTCCGAAAGAGTGCTTAACCCTAAAGGGAAAGAAATCGCCGCAAAAAAGCTTCTGGATTCCAAAATAGTATACAGGAATAAAGATGTTCTGCCGAACATCATTCTTGCCAGCTACAAAAGGCATGTAAACGGGAAATCCAAATGGGTAAGTGCCGAGCTTTCAAGAGACGATTCTCCTGACATCTATTCATCAACAAGTAAAGATTCTCGTAAGCCGGATTCAAGAGCAGGAACTCCTATATGGGACTTTGATTTATACAATGATCCTTCAGGATCTTTTATTCTACGATACCCTAATTACCTGAGTATCAAGTCTAGTTCTTCCGGCAAAGTCCACCTGGAATCAAAAGAAAAGGATATCAAGTTGATAGCCGTAGCTATTGACGGCTCTGACGTTCCAGACTTGTCCGTTGTTTATGAAGATGAACTGGAAAAACGTTCACAATCAGGTAGCATTGTCTATAAAGTATTAAAAGACGGACGATTCTTCGTTATATCCGGTAAGGACAATGACGGTGGTATTTTTTACTTGAGGGAGAGTTTGAAAGATGGAGATATTTATAGTATAGAGACAGTTTACCCTGAACACCAGAAAGCGGCAGGAGACGCAATAATCAAAACGTTCACTTCTTTCCCGGAAATGAACGTCATCCGCCTATCTGGGGATTTGACTCAAGATTCTTCTAATTATCCAGTTGAATTCAAACTTACAGTCAGTAATGACGGGAATGTGTCCGGCTATTATTGGTACAAGAAGTACAAAGAGTCCAACCACATAGACCTCTCAGGAAAAGTATCTGATAATATCCCCAGAACACTCACATTAGTTTCCGGAAAAGGAACTGAAGAATGGATATTCAGCAGCAATAGTACTGGTCCTTTCTCTTTGTATTCGAACTTAAAAGGGAAGATGCTTAAATACGTGAGCAATGAAGCCCGTTTAGCAGGGAACGCCCCAACAAAAGAATACTCCTTTGTTTTGAAATAAGAAAGATTCTGACTTTAAGGATAATTGAGGGTATAACTTCTGTCAGATTACTCTGTAGATATGTCCACCTTTGCCCTGTCCCAAATTCGGAAGTATTTGCCACAGTATGCATTATATCAAATATATCTTCAGAATTCAATAGTCATAAGTGATTCCGATTGAGTTTTATATGGGTAGAATCGCTTACATGGCAAAACGGCTGAACAGTCTCCAGAGGGAGCTGGATGGGATCAGGGATGAGGGGCTTAAACAGAGGAAGTTCGATGCGCTGCCGGAGAGCGACCAGAGGATGCTGGAAGCGCTTTGGGGGCAGTTGTTCAGCGACCGTGGCAGGAAGAATATTCCCACGTCAGGCGGGCGATGGACTGGAGAGCCGGGCGAATCGCTCTGGATCCCGGACGACGGCGTGGTCCCGCCGGACAAGGGTTACAGCAACATGCACGGCAAAACCTGGCGGCAGATCAAGGCGGAGAACGGGTTCCAAGGGATAAGCTTCAGCGATGGCCGGGCAGACTTCAGGCCGGTGACTAAGCAGGAAGTGGTGTTCGACTGGGAGCGGGAACTCGGTCTGGAGGGGATCCGGCACATCGTGGAAACTGGTGACCGTCAATATCTTCACGAAGCAGGATTCGCCATGCTTGCCAGGAAAATGGGCAAGAGTGTCCAGGAGGTCAAGGAATATAAGGAGCGCCTGAACCTGGTCTGGCATGAGGAGCCTGACTGTGAGACGCTTCGGCTTGTCGTGCGGGAAGTCCACGACAACATCCGCCACTTCGGAGGCGTAGCAATGCTGGCAATTGTATCTGCTTAAGCATTAACCACTTCCTGATTTAACTTATGGAAGGCCCTGCCAGTATTTAGGGGGCCTTCCATGATACGTATCTCTAAGTGATTTATATTCAAGACTTTCCAGCCAGAATTCAAGGAAGGAGGAATGCGGCAGGATAAGTGCCGGTTTTTGAGTATCTTTGCGAAAGGAATAGCACAATAAGAAACCATGGGCTCGAAGATAAACAAGAGGAGGAAAAACCTGCGGATCACGGAGGCGGACTTCATGCTGGCGAACCGCAGGGCGGCGAGGTTGGAGGAGATTGCTGAGCATGGGCGTCCGGTGACGTTTCGGAAGGCTTTGCACAGGTCCAAGAAGGTGTACGACCGAAAGCGGCTGAAGGGGCCGGCAATGGAGGATTGACGATGGCAGCGGACATCACGATCAGGGACGCCAGGCCTGAAGACGCCTCTTTTCTCGCCAAATGTCTTATAGCGGGGATGCACTTCTATGATTTCGAGACGGAAATACCTGAGAATAAGGATATTTACCTCAACCTGGTGGAGTGCGAGAAGCGGACTGACCTGCTTTACACTTACAAAGATTCCCGTATAGCGGAGGTTGACGGCAAAGTCGTCGGCTCTCTTCTCTCCTACCCCGGAGACAAATACAAAGAATTAAGGCGGAGATCATTTGAGGTCTTCTGGCCCGATTACATGCGGATAGATGAGGAATCTGAGCAGGAAACAGGGCCAGGAGAGTATTATCTGGACACCAGCGCTGTGCTTCCTGAATACCGGCGCAGAGGCATCGGAAGTGCCTTGCTCAAGGATGGTATAAAAAGGGGAATAGCGGCAGGTTTCAAGACTATCACGTTGGTAGTTGACAGCGATATGCCCCACCTAATAAAACTCTATGAATCAGTCGGCTTCCAGAAAGCCGAACACCGTTGGATATTCGGGATTGATTTCCTGAGGATGGTTTATGTTTCTTGACTATGGACATTCAAAGACTTAAAGCCCGGCTGAGGGCATTCACGATATGGCAGAAGCTAGGCTATCTGCCTTGGTCGAGAAAAAAAGTGGATAAATCAAAGAACGGCGCCTTCTACAAAGGTGCGTTTGATAGTATTCCCTTCCTTAACAACGACGCCAAGCGGACTTTCGCCCACTTGCTCCTGAGGCCGGGTTATATGATCAGGGATTACATTAAAGGGCAGCACGAGAGATATCTGGCGCCTCTGACCTCCCTGATTATATTCTACGCGTTCTTCGCCATGGTCTCCTCGATCGTCAATCCGGAATTTTCTATCGAGAAAAAGACGGAAAGAGCCGAGAAACGCGATGTTGAGGTCTCCATGCAGGAAGAACCCCGGGATTCCATGGAAGTCGCGTTAAATGAACTACAGCAGAAGGCACAAAGAAAAGCCCTCAGTGTTGCCAGCATATTCCAGCTACTGGACCTCGACAAGCATCCGGAATTGGTGGACACTCCCGCGAAAGCCTCCCTCGCGGCATTTGAGAGTTCCCTTAGGAGCCAAGGTGTCTACTTCTTCCTGGGTCAATTTCTGTTTCTTTGGATAGCCATGAGCCTTCTCCTTAGAAAACGAGGCCTCGGGGGCTCCGCCTGCGCCGCGGCGGCTGCCTATGTTCTATGCCAGTACTGCTTCTTCATGTTCTTCTCCCTGTTTTTCTCTGACAAGCAGGGAGAGATCGGGCTGGGCTTGGCCGGCCTGCTCTTGACAATTGATTATCACCAGCTTCTGGGCAGCGGATGGAAAAAGAGTTTCTTCCTCACCGTGAAGACCGGAATTATATATGTTATTGCTTTAGCTGTTTTAGCTATTCTTCTAGCTGGTATCGTATTTATCATCGTATAGTAAGAATATGAACAGAGCCCTCGCCTTCATAATTGCCTTTGCTCTCATTGTAGCTTGCTCAACTGGGCAGGACAAGGTTGTTGACTCTCAACTTCCTGAGTGCCCTCCGATTCCTGAGACTCCCACCGCCCTTCCTATCGCCAGCGTTTCAATGAGTCCACTTGAGGAGTTCCCCGAGGAGAAACTTGATATTCCTATCACGCCCGGGCCGTTCCAGCCCACTTGGGAAAGCATTGAGGAGAACTATCCCGGCAATCCACAATGGCTCCGGGACGCTAAAGTTGGTATCTGGGTCCACTTCGGCCCCCAAGCGTCAGGAGAAAGCGGAGATTGGTATGCACGGCGGCTTTACGAAGAGGGAGGTGAGGCCTACAAGAACCACCTGAAGCGTTTCGGACACCCTTCCGAGGTGGGTTACAAGGATGTCCTCAACGCCTGGAATCCTTCAAAACTTGATCCCGGGAAGCTAACTCGACTTTATAAGAAGGCAGGTGCCCGTTTTCTTCTTATTCAGGGAGTTCATCATGACAATTACGACCTCTGGAACTCCCGCTTCCAACCTTGGAACTCAGTGAATATTGGTCCTCACAGGGATTTCCTGAAAGAATGGTCCACGGCATGCCGCAAGGAAGGCATGAGATTCGGCGTGACTTTCCACCACGAGTACACTTGGTGGTGGTGGTATACCGCCTTCGGTGCGGACACTAAGGGAGACAAAGCCGGAATCCCTTATGACGGCAACCTGACTCCAGAGGACGGTAAAGGGAAATGGTGGGAAGGCTACGACCCTCGGATGCTCTACGGTATTGATCTTCGGGAATATAAATCAATTGGCACACAGCTGGTTCCAGACTCAGGAGTATTCTCCGGCCACTTGGATTACGCAAAATGGTACGCCACCCAATGGGCATTGAGAATCATGGATGTCACCCACCACTACGACCCGGACTTCATCTACACTGACGGCACCTCTCAAGGCCCGTTCTGCGGCGATGGCACAGGCGCCGGATACAAATGCGACGCTATGCCCCGAGTCATGGCAGACTTCTATAATCGCACGCTCCGGGACCGAGGCGAAGTGAACACCTTCAGTGTGGTCAAGTTCAGGAATCCCACCAACGGGACCGTCACCACTGAGGAATTCAATTTCCCGGATGACATAAAGACTTCCCAACCCTGGATTCGTGAAGCCCCTATAGGTGACTGGTTTTACGCCCCGGGATTCATATATGACGCCTCATCCGCGATTCATTTCATCATTGAGGCCGTAACCCGTGACGGGAACTGCGCCCTCTGTGTCCCGATCAAGCCTGACGGATCTATCGACGAGGAAGGAGAAAAGATGCTTGAGACTGTCGGAATATGGATGAAGGTCTGCGGAGAAGGTGTGTACGGCAGCAAAGCATGGAAAACCCTCGGTGAGGGCACCTTGGACCAAGAAGGACACCTCATCAAACTTCCAGGCGGGGGACTTGGTAAAGCACAGGCTGAATTCCAGTATTCTCATGAAGACATACGCTTCGCCCAGGGCGCTGATGGCGCCGTGTACGCCTTCATGATGAATCCTCCTGAACCTGGAAACACAATCCGTATCAAATCCCTTGGAACCGGAGCGGGGCTGAAAGACAGTGTCAAGAGAGTCAAGTTATTGGGGCATAAGGGAAAACTCAAGTGGAGCCGTAACGAGGATGCGTTGGAGATCCTTTGCCCTGAGAATCTTCCCTTCCAGTCAGCAATAGTGTTCAGAATTGATTAATAACTGATTAATAAAAGTATAATGAGACGGATATTATTGACCGTGGCGATGACGATGCTCACCTCCTCAATGGCGATGGCGCAGAATCCGATCCTGCTTAACAGAGCCTACAATTCCGATCCACAGGCCAGAGTCTGGACTATTGACGGGACCCCTACCCTATTTGTTTACGGCTCTAAAGATGAAGATCCATCGTACTATTGCTCGGGGAAATACGATGTATTCTCCACTGTAGACATGATTCACTGGAAGGGTGGACAGTCATTCACATCAGAGGAGATCAGATACAACGACGAGGCGCTTTACGCCCCGGATTGCATCGAGAAAGACGGAAAATACTACCTCTTCTATTCCCAACCCGGCCCCGACCCTGAGGGAACAGCTGTGGCAGACAGTCCTTACGGTCCCTTTATAGACGGGAAGCCCGTCGAGCATGCGAACCAGATCGACCCTTCGGTATTCATCGATGACGATGGCCAGGCATGGATGTTCTGGGGGCAGTTCTCCGCCAAATGCGCCAAGCTGAATCCCGATATGAGAAGCATCGACCCCTCGACCATAAAGGACGGGATCATCACCGAAGCCGATCATCATTTCCATGAGGGGATACAGGCATTCAAGCACAATGGGACATACTACCTTGTGTTCGCTGACATCAGCCGAAGAGGAATGCCTACCTGCCTTGGATATGCGACATCCAACAGCGTCACAGGCCCTTACACATACCGTGGGGTAATAATCGACAACTTTGGCTGTGACCCGGCAGTGTGGAACAACCACGGTTCCGTTGTCAAGTTCAAAGACAAATGGTATGTGTTCTATCACCGGTCCTCTCAAGGCTCCAACACGATGCGCCAGAGCTGTGTTGAGCCTATAAAGATTCTACCAGACGGGTCAATCCCGGAAGTGGAGATGACCTCCACCGGCGCGGGAAAACCGCTTGACCCTTACCTTGCCATCGGCTCGGATCCGGTCGCGGGAAGGGCTTGCTACCTAACCGGCCACTCCAGAATCAACGGCAAAGGAGAGCTTGAGAGCATCAGGGATAATGACACGGCGGCCTGGAGGGATTTCGACTTCAAGGAAGGCCCTCGTAAGATGATAATATCACTACGCCCCAAGGCTGGAGGCGTGATTGAGGTTTATTCTGAATATCTTTATGGAGCCAAGGTGGCTTCTTTTGAGGTCCCGGAAGGTGATGGCAAGACCATCATCACCCTGGAGGCGGATATAGACAATGTCCCTGCCGGAGTTCGTCCCATCCGGATGCGCTTCCACGGCAAGGAAGACCATGACCTATTCACTATCAGCGCTTTCCGATTCCAATAAGGTTTATGCCTTCAGGAGTCAAAAAAGGAGCGGCATCCGGGAAAGAAACCGTGAAGGAAGGCATCCCGGCAGCATAGCTGGCTATTTCATATTGCTGGTAAACGAACACAAGTCCCTTCTCTGAAGGGTACGGTTCCCATTGCGGAAGAGGTATAAGGTCTCCGTCAAGAGAGAGGTAATCCCGAACCTTGTCCTCCTCTACCGGAAAACCGGCGTCCGCGAAATAGCTCATTATTCCTTTGACCAAAAGTGGCTGGATGTCAGCGACTTTGCTCCTATCGACAATATGCTCGACATGTGATCCGTCCTTCTTGTCAAAAGTGATGGCGCCTTTTCCGACCACTCCTCCGTGGGCACCTCCCATAGTGATGTAATCCTCAGACTGGAAGACTACATAACGATCATCCTCGCTGATTTTTTTCAACGAGAAATCATACGCCCATGTCGGAGTGTGCGCCAGCAGGTCAGCTTTCTCATCTTCCGGGATACTCTCATTCTCCATGATTGACTCAGCCCTCTCCTTCGCATCCTCGTCAGACTGCTTCCCGATCACTCCGGAAGCTTGTTTCAGGTAATATCGCAGGAAAGCCTCAATGTCTTTTTTGTCCCCTTCAAAAGGAGGGAAGAACCTTTCGTTCTCATAGGAGGATATCCGGCTCAAGATATCATCTGTCACCTCGGCCATCTCGAATGGGTAAAATGCTCCATTGACTCCTGCCGTGACATA
>ONSC01000214.1 GCA_900320365.1 uncultured Bacteroidales bacterium | reverse complement strand
CGTGATGTTTATGTAGCGTTTGCTATAATAGCGGGCGCTTAGCCAGAATCTCCATTTCCCGGTCTGATAGGAAGGCTCCAGTTCAATCTCGGTGCCACTGCTGCTGGTTATCCTCTTGCCGGAGAAGTCATATTTCTCCGAGTACCCGTCGCTGAAAACAGGAGTGAAGCTGTAGTTTTGGTATCTCGGAATCCTGAAGGTGAACAATCCGTGGAAGGTGAATCCCTCAAACGGGCTCAGGATCATGTCGGTAGTCCACCCTAGAACCTCCATGTCGTAAAAAGAGCTTGCGTAGACAGTCTCGTTGTAGCCTGCCGGGTAGCCTCCCGCGGCGTGGGAAAGCTTATGGGTCCACATGCCCATCTCATAGCTGTTGGAGCGCTTGAGATATGTCAGAAGCGATTGGAAATCAAGCCATTTGTTTTTGAAGTTGACTCCTCCGCGGAGAATATAGCTGGGCTGGGCTCCTTCGTAGGGAACACTCGAGTCACTGTATTGCCCCAGATTGGGATGGTTCAGGGAGGCTATGGCGTCAAACTCGGCCCCCCAATGGGAATTGAGGTTGTAATATCCTATTAAAGTGGCTGCCCCGTTGATGACATTTCTCTTGAACGGGGTAAGGGTCACACCGGGGCTTTCCAATGACCAGCCGTTGTAGCGGGAGTTGTTGTCTTTGCCATCTATATTATGGGCCGCGGTTCCGTTGATCCCGCTGTATTCCGCCCGAAGTCCGTAATGGAAATTGATCTTCGGGTTGATTCTCCACTCATCCTGGGCGAATAGGGCGAGACGGCTCTGGGAACCATCCAGGTACTGCGCCCCGGTGTTGTGGACATAATACAGCTCCCCTTTGTAAGTGAGGGCCTTGGGGTTTTTCTTGGCCTCGTAGGCGAAGTTGGAGGTCATGGATGCTGATTGGCTCCAGTTGAACCAGAAGTTGGCTCCAGCGATATAGGAATGCTTGTTTTGGATTTTCTTGACACGGAAGGTGGTGAGCCATTCATTGAAGTGGTCGGCTTCGTACATGAAAAAGCGGCTCTGCACATTTCCGGAATAGGGGGTTCCGTCAATATATGAATACCCGTCGCCTGCCGAGACTTCGTTGATGCCGTTGAGGTAGGTGCTTTTCTGTGTGCCGTAACTCATCCTTACACGGGAGCTCAAATCCATCTCCATACCGTTGCTGAGGGTACGGTTGTAACAAGCCGTCAGGACATGGACAGGGATGCCAAGATCCTCTGTATAACGTCCCGTTTTCTTCTTCCCGTCATATATGTCGATATATTCGAAGATGGATGTCTCGGGAATATACTGGTCCCTTCCAAGCCGGAAGTCGCCGTAAGGCTTCACGCTTCCATCTCCCACGAATATGAACGGTCCGTACTGGTCTGTCAGATCCAGGTAATTCATAAACAGATATGTAGCCTTGAACAGGCCCCTCCCGTCAGGCAGTTTCTTTGATATTCCTGCTTTGTAGAACCGTATTCTCTCTTGATAAGTCGTGAAATCCAGATGGTTGGAGCCCCGATCGAAACTCTGGTACACGTTCAGGTCGATTCCCCATCCATTTCCGAGCGGAGAGGCGGTGTGAAGCTCAATCTCGTGGCGGCCGTACTGGTTGGCGGTGTACTTCACCGCTCCTTCGGGCTTGTCCGCACCGGTTTTCGAGACAGACATTGGGAAAAAGCCTGTAGTACCGAGTTGTATCGCAGACTCGTCCAATCGGGTCAGCTGCATAGACTCGGTGGAGAGGCCGCTTCTCCAGGACCGGTATCCCGGAAAGTAATCCTTGAACACAGATGCAGGAAGACCGTCATCCATGATATAAGAGCCCCATTCCGGGATGCCAAGTGAGATGGTTCTCGGAATAGAAGCGTAGGATGCGTTCAACATCACGTTCTGGTTGCTCCGGCGTTCGGAGCCTGTCTTCAAAGTGTCGGCGTTTTGAGCCATCGCCAGGCTCCCGCTCAAGAGCAAGGCCAGCAGGACGAATATTCGTTCCGAGGTCATATCAGGATGTTAATAATATCTTTGAACGACTTAACTTTAAATAAGTTCTGATGATCGAACTCCTCTGTATGCTCAAGCTTCCAAAGAGTCTCGGAGGGGATGTATATTCCCCAGCCGCCGAGCTGAAGTACGGGCTCTATGTCTGACTTGAAGGAGTTTCCGATCATCATCAGATTCTCCGGGCAGATACGAAGCCTGTCGCAAAGGGAGAGATATTCCTTTCGCGACTTGTTAGAGACAATCTCAATGTGGCTGAAGTATTTTGAGAGACCGGATCTGGCGATCTTCCGTTCCTGGTCGAGAAGCTCCCCCTTGGTCATCATGACAAGGTTGTAACGACCGTCATGTTTCAAAGCTTCCAGAGTCTGCTCAACACCAGGTAATGGAGTGGCAGGGTTCCTGAGGATCTCCCGGCCGCTGTCTATTATGTACATTACTTGGTCTCCGGTAAGCTTGCCTCCCGTGAGGTTGACCGCGTTTTCGATCATTGACAGGACATAAGCCTTGGCCCCGAAACCATAGTCTCCCATATTCTTGAACTCTACTTTATAAAGTTCGTCAGAGATATAGTCGAAATCGCCATATTCCGAAAGCCTTTCGGCCACCTTTCTCTCAGCTTCCCTGAAAAGTGGCTCGTTAGACCAGAGAGTGTCGTCCGCATCAAACGCCAGAACCTTAAGTCCTTCAATCATATAATCTTCTTTGATGACAAATATACGACGAAATCTACTTATCTTCGCAGCCGTACAAACCAAAGATTAAGATATGATGCGGAATATTTCGTTATGTCTAGC
>ONSC01000155.1 GCA_900320365.1 uncultured Bacteroidales bacterium | reverse complement strand
CTGAAAAGGCCCAGGGATGTAGTGTAATAAGTCTCTCCGTTAATGCTGTTAGCATTCTTCACTCCATCAGCATCTATCCATTCATAATCCTTGGGATCAAGTGCCTTGGAATTACCGTTTTCCAGATCGATCTCGAAAAACCTTAAGCCGGCATTCGAGTCAGCAATTGCAAGTGCCTTACTATCACCGGCCGGTAAGACCGCTTTTACTTCATAAAGCTCCTTGCCGGTCTCTTTAAGTTCGATCCTCTTAGCATTGCCGTCAGGAGAATATACCGCCATCGCAATGTATGCATCTCCGTCTTCGTATATGACATCAGCATCAACTTTATAATCACCGAGTTCATAAGATCTGTCCCCTAAATTTCTGTCTCCGGTTTCTATATTGCCCCTGGAATACTCTTTTGACTCCGTTATCTTTCCGGTCTCGAGATTCTCGGCAATGGAAGTTACAGGGATTGACTCGATTGACTTGATGGTCACCTCGTCTGTTGCGGTGATTGACACGAGCCTGTAGCCGAAGAATGTGCGGACTGGGATGAAATCGGCGAAATCCTTCGTGTCTGCGAAGGTGTACATGAGTCTGATGTTGTTCTCGCTGACTCTGAGGTTCCTGCGGTGGCAACTACCTTCAGGACCGTCCATTCCGCGGCTCTTGGCTCCGTTGCCGTCATTTAGCAGCTCAGAAGGCAGGCAGGTCAGGACAGTGCCGCCCTTGGCTTTAAACACGAAGTGGGGCACTGCGGCGGCATTCTGGCCGAAGTCAACGACCAAGGTCTCACCGGGCTTGACAGTCATAGTCTCTCCCGCCGCGAACTCTTTCTTAATCATGACCTTGCCATAATCCTCATCGGTCTCACCCTCGACCCCTTCCCATACATATGCCTTGATGGGGGAGAGGGCGATATCCTTTCGGAGATATATCTCAGCACCGTTTGATGGCAGGATCTCGCCGTTGAACTCATTGTTGACCTCGGGAGTGGAGAACTTATCAACTGCCTCATATCCAGGAAGTTCCCTAGCATCGTAATCCTCACCGTCGAAGATGGAAGCGTGTTTGACGGGACCTGCTACACCAGCTTTCCAATTCTCTGTGTCCGTGCCATAAAGCTTCTTGGATCCATCGGCGTAGGTGACTTCAAGCACACCACGGAAAGCGCATTTCTTACCAACGACGTTTTCCATCCCACCAGGCGTGACGATCTTATCAGCCCACCACCCTGGAGTGACCTGGGCGGCGAAGACATTCTCCGCTCCTGACTTTGTCTTGAGGGCGGCGGTCACATCGTATGTGAACGACCGCTTTGTCTTGGCATAGTGGGTGAATCCCGGCTTTAGGATCTCCTCACCTATAGGTGCGCCGTTGACATATATCTCGAAAACGCCTAGACCTGTGGTCATCCATTTGGCGCCCACTACTTTGCCCTCATTCTTGAGAGTGCTGACAAACCAGCTGGCGCCGTCGGCCGATCTGTCATCATCGTTTTCTACCGCGACCTGGGCGTCAGCGGCGGAGATCCATTCCGATTGATTCCAAGCTGAAGCGTCGAGAGCGTCGGTCCTCTGAACTGTTTTCGTGCCCTTGGAGGAGCATCCTGCCATGATGAGGGCGATCGCCACGGCAGTGATGATCAATGATAATCTTGTTCTCTCTTTCATCGGTTTATGTTTTTAATGTTATTGAGCTCGCGGAACAAACAAATTTAATAATAACTGGCCTATAAAACAAGAGGATGACCGTTTCCGGCCATCCTCTATAATGAGTGTTAGTACCCTACTGAAGTGTCAAGATTATTTCTTGGCCCACCAGAGAGGGGTAATCGTGTTCTCGTTGCTCATTCCCATCAAGGACAAGGCGCGCTCGTACTCGGCCGGGCTGGCGTTCTTGAAGGAGTTGGGATAGTTCATGCGCTGGGCATAGAACCCGACCTGCTGGCCGTTCTTGTAGGACTCCTTGGTCCATCCCTGAAGGTAAGGGAACTCGGTGCTGCTCACAGGGGTCTCCCAGAAAGGAAGGCCAAGACGACGGTGGTCACTCCAGTTCTCCAGAGGCAGCCAAGGGGTGTTGGCGATGAACTTCTGGGTGATGATCTTGGAGAGTTGGTCGTTGAGGGCCTTGCCGTAGAGAGTCTTGGAAGCCTCAGGATACTTGTACTCAATGGTCTTGGTATCGCCAGACACAGGATCAGTGTAATTGATTGTGTAGTTCTGGGGCTCAGCGGTGTGGGAGAACTTGACAGAAGTTCCGACACGGTTGTAATCCTCGGAATTGATGTAGGCCTCATAGTTGTCGGCGACATTCAAGTACTCAAAGCTGGCCTTGATACCGGCGTTGTAAGCATCCTCGGCGCTGATACCTGCGTTCCAGCCGCGGAGAGCGGCCTCTGCCAGGAGGAAGTAGGTCTCCCAAGGACCGAAGAACACGCGGTACTCTTTGTTGTTGCGGTAGCGCTCGGCGAGAGCCGGATAGGTTTTGCCGTAGTTGCCGCCGCTGGCGTCCACCAGGCCGTTTCCCTTGGCCTTGTCATCGCGACCGTAACCGGCGATCAGGCCGTTCCAGGCGAAGGACGTGTTGATCTGCAGTGCGTCGTTGGCCTTGTCCAGGGCGATCATAAAGGGCGCTGTGGAGCTCGGGAAGCTGGCGTAACCGGTCTCGATGCGGTTGTTGTAGTCGCTGGGTAGGGTGAAATAAGCAAGTGCCCGGGGATCAAGCTTTGAGGGAATTCCGTCGAAGAAATAGCCCCAGGTAGGGCTGTCTGTGTACTCCTCATAAAGGTTGTTGCCATCCTTATCGACCATATGGACACCGAGATAGGTGGCGGCGTCCTTGATATAAGGACCGTATTTGGCAGCGACGTCCTCGGGCTTGATGGGGGCGTTTTTATAGAAACGCTTGCCTTTATCCTGAAGGATATCCTCTGCCTTGGCGCCACCAAGGTTGGTGGTCAGGTTGGCGAAGGTGTGGGAGGCCTCCTGCCAGTCCCAAGTACGGCTCATGACACCGGCGAGATCGTTCCAACCGCCGTCCTCGATGACTTTGAATATACCATCGGTGGTGCGGATTCCGGAGCCAGCCGCGACGGCTTTCTCAAACTCGGCCTTAGCTGTGCCGGGAGCGACCTCGGAGAGACGCATGGCGACGCGCATCCACATGGAGATACCGAAGTTCTTCCACTTAAGGGCATCAAGCTGGTAAGAAGCGTCAGAGTCTTTCTCAGTGGAGGATTCTCCGGAGAAATTCAGGTTGATAGCGGCGACAGCCTCTCCAAGCTCCTTGAGCATGAAGTTGTAGCATTCCTCGACACTCTGATATTCAGGGCTGTAGCCCTCGAAATCAGTAGTGAAACTACCAAATGAGTCCACAAACTCTGTCATAAGGTAAACACGCCAGATGCGGGCAAACTCACGCACATTGGCGAAAAGACCAGACTCGTGTTCACCAAAGTTACCACCCTCGATCGCCTCGTTGGCGATCTTGATAGCCAGATTGGCGGAGTTGACGCAGTTACGGGTCAGATTGTAGAGGCAACCAGCCCACTCATCATTGGAGGCACCAACAGCGCGGCCGCTGTTCTCACCATCCTGACGGGCGATGTCGGCCCAGTAGAGGACGAAGACACGCTCGGCGTCGTTCGGGTTCTGCTGGTCGTTGATAATGGACTTGTTCAGGGCCCAATAAGGCATAAGGTCTGACGCGTTGGCCGCTTTCGGGTTCTTGTTGATCTCCTCGAAATCGCTGCAGGCGACCAAGGCGAGCAAACCAGCTGCAAATGCAAGAATCTTATTTATTTTCATGACTAGTCAAATATTAGAATCCGAAGGAAACATTGAACACGAAGGCGCGGGATGTCGGGGCGGCGCCGTACTCAAATCCGATGGCATTGGTGGAAGTCGAGTAGATAGACTCGGGATCCAGGCCGCGCATCTTGCTGTAAAGCATCACGACGTTGGTGCAGGAGACTCCGCACTTGATAGACTGGAACACATTCTGCTTCGCAAGGACTCTGCGGGGCAGGTTGTATGAGAGAGCGACATTACGGAGACGGACATTGGTGGCGTCGTAGAGGTTCTCCTCAGTGATACCGAGGTTGGAACCAGCGGCTCCGGAGACCTGCTTCCAGTACTTCTCTCCGGTTGTCTCGGTGGTGTTCGCGACATAATTGTCACCTTCCTTCCTGACACCCTCAACGAGCATTTTGTCACGGTTATCAACGGTCCAGGCCGCTGTTCCAGCGTATTCCATGGTGCCGAGGGTACCGGAGAACATCTTGCCGCCGATACGGGCATCGATCTGGGCGCTCAAGGTGAGATCCTTCCATGTGAAGCTGTTGATCCAACCCACATTGGCCACAGGGTTCTGGTTTCCAAGGTAGTAGCTCTTGCCATCAGAAGTGGGCAGACCGTCAGTGTTGAGGATCAGCTTGCCATAGTTAGGGTCATTCTCATCCTCGACACGGGAATACTTGGTACCATAGATATCACCATACTCACCACCGACATGAGCGACGATACGAAGCTTATCATAGCCACCGAGGCTGTATTCCTCGACACCGTCGGCAAGCTCAAGAATCTGGTTCTTGTTTGTGGAGAAGTTGAGAGTCGATCTCCAGAGGAAGTTCGGGTTCCTGACAGGCTCAGCGTTCAGAACAGCCTCCCATCCGGTGTTCTGGATGTTACCGGCGTTGACCTTCTTGGAGGAATAGCCGATAGCGGCGATAGGAAGGTTGATGAGCTGGTTGGTGGCGTTGGTCTTGTACCAAGACACATCCAATCCAATGCGGCTGTCGAAGAAGCGGACATCGATACCAGCCTCCCAAGACTTGATGAGCTCGTTCTTCACATCAGCGTTGTAGAGAGTGCTCTGAGAGTTGATGACAGGTTTCGAACGAGGATCGGTACCCATCGTATAGACATTGTACAGTTGATAGGGATCCATGTCGTTACCGACTTCCGCATAGGAAGCGCGGGCCTTGGCGAAGGATAGCCATCCGGGTAGGACACTGTTCTTCGCGATCATATCGCTGATGACCCATGAGAGGGAAACCGAAGGATAAAGATATGAGCGGTTGGCCGGGGACAGGGTGGAGGTCCAGTCGTTACGGAGAGTGGCGTCAAGGAAGACATAACCGCCATAGTTGAACTGGATAGAGCCGTAAAGGGAGTTCATCTTCCTGTGGGAATAGCTCTCGCTGGTGCCAGGCTTGTCGGCCTTGGCGTTGTTGAGGTCGAAGAGGTTGGGGATGAGAAGCTGGCTCTGCGATGAGGAGACACCACGATTCTCTCTCTCCATCAGGTTACCACCAAATGTGGCGGCGACACCGAATTCTCCAAAGAGGTTGTCCTGCTGGGCTTTGAGCAGGTAAGAGAAGTTGTTCTCGAAGAAACGGCTCTCTCCCACGCTGTATGAACCTGTCACACTACCGGCGATCTTATTGCC
>ONSC01000220.1 GCA_900320365.1 uncultured Bacteroidales bacterium | reverse complement strand
TGGAGGGAGCCCAGATAGGTTTCACCTCGTCCGCCGGGCTTAACCTTGCTGTATTGGAATTTCTTGTTCTCCTTGGCCAGCTGCTTGGGGATGGAATTGAAGCACTCGCGGATATGGGGCTTGTCTTTGTCCGGAGCATACTTGACCATATCGTCGCGATACTCCTTCAGGATGTCCTTGTATTCCTCACTAACGGCGTTCATGTTGTTTGTTGCCAGAAAGGCATTGATGGGAGCGGGGAGTCCGCCGATAGCAACATAGAGATTCAGATACCTCTTCAAGGCAACGTGGATTCCTTCCGGAACCGGCGTTTCCTCCGTGTAGAACTTCCTGAGAGCATCGATGACATTCTGATTTAATCCGTTGGCCCATAGAAACTCTTCGAAGTCCAAGGGATACATCTCGATAATATCCTCGCTGCCTACAGGAACGGAATTGATGCCCAGATCTTTCTTCTGAACCATCTTGCGACGCCGTTTCTTGAGCTCATCGCCGTAGCCTTGGACGCCCAATAGGGAACCGGTGGCAATCACGTCAAAGCGGCCGTCTTCTTTGAAGAACTTGAGCGAAGTCCTGGCCTCGGGGCATTCCTGGATCTCATCAAAGATCAGGCAGGTCTCTCCGGGGATGAACTTGACACCTTTTATCTGCGCCGACAAGTTGAGCAGAATGCTGTCCACATCCTTTGATCCGACGAAAGCGTTGATTCGCTCCGGCTGCTTGATGAAGTTCATGTAGACGACATTCTTGTAGTTCTGCTCAGCGAAGTGCTGCGAGATATATGTTTTACCGCACTGGCGGATGCCCATTATCACCAGAGGCTTGTGTTCGGGTTTGTTTTTCCACTGGGTGAGAGCGTCTTCAATTTTCCTTTTCAGCATAGTCTGATACTTTATCCGGGAACAAAGATACACTTTTTCCAACGAGTTTTCAAATAGCTGTCGTAATTTTTCCAACGAGTTTTCAATGGTTCGCCGTAATTTTTCCAACGAGTTTTGCCCTCCGGAGTCTCGCGACTGCGGAGGGCTGGCAGTTTAGGTTAAGCCGGATGGACCGGGGAGGGCGGGACTAGGGCTCGCCACCGGCCGCGGCAGCGGCCCACTTGACTTCTGCCAGCATGGTGCCGGACTTCTCGCCGGTGCTGGAGTTGACGATGCAGGAAATAGCCACTTGCGCTGTTCTCTGCTCTTAATGCGGTTAATAATCCGCAGAATTTGCGGTTTGTATTCCGCAAATGATTATATTTGCAAAAAAATGAGAGATATATGTACATCCATCAGACTGAGAATTGGCCGAATTTCACCTGGGACCAGACCCGCATCGGTCTAAAACTCGCGAAGGTAAACAAGGCTGCCGGTTTCCTTGAGGGGAGGCTGTCTGCTATCGGTTTCGATGTCCAGCAGCAGGCTACCGTCGAGGCCCTGACGCACGATATTGTTGCTTCCTCGGAGATTGAGGGCGTTGTCTTGAATTCCGATCAAGTCCGTTCCTCTGTAGCAAGAAGGATGGGGGTCCATATTACGAACGAGACTGAGCCTTCACACTATGTCGAGGGTGTCGTCGAGATGATGTTGGATGCAGTGGGGAACTATGCGAAGCCACTGACTGATGACCGGCTATTTGGATGGCACAACTGCCTCTTCCCGACGGGAAGAAGTGGTATGGAGGTCATCAATGTTGGGAAGTATAGGGTCGATGATATGGACGTCATTTCGGGCACTTTGGAGCGGGAGAAAGTCCATTATCACGCACCTGCAGCAGAACTTGTCCCCGGCGAGATGGAGAAGTTCCTTGACTGGTTCAATGCCGATTCGACTCCCAAGGATTACATTAAGTCGGCTGTCGCTCATTTCTGGTTCGTGAGCATTCACCCTTTCGATGACGGAAATGGCCGAATAAGCCGGGCTATTGCCGATATGGCATTGAGTCAGGCAGACAACTCATCTCTTCGCTATTTCAGTATCTCACGCCAGATCAATAAGGAGAAGCGCAAGTATAATGACATCCTTGAGCGCTGCCAAAAGGGGAGTGTAGACATCACTGCCTGGATCGATTGGTATCTTGATTGTATGATTCGCGCTATTGAGAGTGCAGAGGAGATGCTGTCGTCCATCCTGAATAAGGCCATCTTCTGGCAGAGTCATTCTCAGGATGTTATCAGCGACCGTCAGAAGCAGGTGCTGAACACTTATCTCGACGGCTATGCCGGAAAACTGAAGGTGAAGAACTGGGCGAAGCTGGCCTCTGTGTCAGTAGATACAGCCGAGAGAGACGTCAAGGCACTGGTTTCCTCCGGCATCCTTGTTCCTCAGCCAGGACGGTTTAGGGATGTGGCGTATGGTATTCAAGTGTCGAAAGATATTCTATTCGTTCCCGGTCCTGTTGGCGAGGACGATTAAGCAAGTCGATACCTATTTCGTTCGATAAACAGGGAATTGATCTGTCATTCTTTCCCTGCTGTCGAGGGACTGGCTCTCCGCCCATACCAACTCAAAGAAGTCCAGAATGCCTTCCGGCATGAAGAAGCTTAGGAAGTGCTCGAGCAATTGTGCTCGTGTAGATGCATTGTCCATGGGATGGCAGGATGTGTTAAAACAGAGAAAGCGGCCCTTGCTGGGCCGCCCTCCTCTGTGGTATCTACTGCCGCTGTCG
>ONSC01000244.1 GCA_900320365.1 uncultured Bacteroidales bacterium | reverse complement strand
GCACCATATCCCGAATGCGGCCCCATATCAGAGCGCCATGTGCAGGCGTTGTGGTACGACGGCGCGCTGCGTCCCGAATCGCTGCGCACAGTTGAAGGCGCGCCGCTGAAGGTGATCGATCCCGGCACGTGGAACCTCGAGGCGGGTCCGGAGGATGGCTTCGTCACCGCAGGTCTGTGTGAAGGCGATCTTGTCCGTGTCTACTACACTACTTACTCAGACTGGTGGCAGTTCAAACTTCAGGCTGGGCACTGGGATGCGATTAATCTGGAAACTCTTGACGGGGCAAATACTGTTTCCGCCAATAACGCTCCTTCCGGATCGCAATTCTTCTCATTCGAGGTCACTCCCGCTATCTATTCCCAACTCACAAAGACTGGAGAAGGATGGGGATTCTCATTCGTCATCAATGGTGAGGGTGCTAAAATTACTGGAATATCCTTTATCCACTTCGGTGCAGTAGAGGAGAAGACCGCCATCTGGGAGGGCTCCCAGGTCGTTGATTGGAGTGGTGGAGCAGGCGAAGACAACAAGGCCATGACCGCTCTCTCATGGGGCGGCTATGACTGGAGCACCGTTGAGGCTGGAACGAAGATCGTCCTTGAGTTCACTCCTACGGCTGATGAGGTTCAGATCCGTTTCTCCAATGGCTCCTGGGCCGCTCATCCGGGCACTCCTGATCCTTATAAGCTCTATGGAGAGAGCAAACTCGAGATAGAGTTGACCAAGGAGATTCTGGACAACATGGTCGCTACCGGCGGTCTCATGGTCGCTACCGGCGGTCTCGTTATCACCGGCCAGGGCTATACCCTTACTGGAGTTTACCTTGTCACTACTGGAGAGATGGCTCCTGTTGGCACCCCTATTTGGGAAGGTTCTTTCGAGGTTGACTGGTCCGGCGGCCTTGGTGACGACCATAAGGCTATGACAGCTCTCTCCTGGGGTGGCTATGACTGGAGTACAGTTGAAGCCGGAACTACCATCGTATTGGAGTTCACACCTACGGCTGACGAGGTTCAGATCCGTTTCTCCAACGGCTCATGGGCTGCTCATCCTGGCACCCAGGATCCTTACAAGCTCTATGGAGAAAGCTCACTCGAGATTGAGCTAACCCAAGCTATCCTTGATGAGATGATCGCTAATGGTGGTCTTGTGATCACCGGGCAGGGATATACCCTGACGGCTGTCATTCTCAAATAACATTATTCCGGAGGGGGCTGACCCTCCCTCCGGAATCCATTTATATGGTTAATAATGAGGAAAGTACTTTCTTGCCTAGCTTTAGCTGTCCTTGCCCTGGCGATCTGGAGTTGCAAACCGGACGAGCCGGTGGTCATCGTTGATGACCCTGCCCCGACCGCTGTGACCTTAACTCCAGAGTCAGCAAGTGTTCCCGTGGAGGGAAAGGAAATCAACGTATGGCAGACAAAAAGAAAAAAGGCGAGGTCCAGGAGATCGACGTAGCCTCGCTCGACAGCGAGCTCGCCGCGGCGAAAACTCTGGAGGACGGCAAGGGCGACATTTTCATCAAGGCCGCCGCGGTTTTCGCCTTCTGCATGACCCTGTTCCACATCTGGACGGGCTTCCGCGGACTCTACGACTATGTGACCCAGCGCGGCATCCACCTCGCGTTCGCGCTGACGCTGATCCTGCTGACGCAGCCGCTCTATAAGCATTGCTTCAAGGACAAGTTCGCCGGCAGCAAGGCGTTCCGCGCCGCCTGCCGCGTGTTCGATATCTGCCTGATCGTGCTCTCGTGGGTCGCCGTGATCATGGCGATGGACGAGGTGCACCACCTGACCGAGCGCCTGAGCAACACGACGTGGATGGCGACCTTCGCCGGCGCGGTGCTGACCGTCATCGTGCTGCTCCTGAGCCTCGGGAGCCGACGAATCACTCGCCGGTTGACCCGGCACAACCGCTAACCGATTATGCAAGAGACAAATCCAACCAACGCATTGGTCGTCCAAGGCCTCGACGTGCACATCGAAGGCGATCACATCCTCAAGCACGTGGATGTCACCTTCCCGGCCCATCGTATCACCTGCATCGTGGGGCCGTCCGGCTGTGGCAAAAGCACGCTCCTGCGCTCGCTGAACCGCCTGACGGAGAATATCGACAATTTCCGGATATCAGGCCGGATCCTGATCGGCGGGCAGGACATCGTCCAGGCCCGTGACGCCGAACTGATCGAACTCCGGCGTCGCGTGGGACTCGTCCCCCAACGGCCCTGCCCGCTGCCCATGTCCATCTTCGACAACGTCGCCTACGGATGCCGCATCCACGGCATGCATCGCCGCAAGGCCGAGATGGCCGAGACGGTCGAACGCTACCTCACGGAAGTAGGGCTCTGGGACGAAGTCAAGGACAGGCTGAA
>ONSC01000085.1 GCA_900320365.1 uncultured Bacteroidales bacterium | reverse complement strand
GCAGCTCCAGGCCATCATCCAGGCCGCTGCCGAGACAAAGTCTCCTGTCATCCTCCAGGTTTCCAGCGGAGCGCGTAAATACGCCAACCAGACCCTTCTCCGCTACATGGCTGAGGGCGCTGTCGAGTATGCTAAGGAACTCGGTTGGGAGCATCCCCAGATTTGCCTCCACCTTGATCATGGCAACTCTTTCGAGCTCTGCAAGAGCTGCGTTGACATGGGCTTCTCTTCAGTCATGATCGACGCTTCCTCTCTCCCTTACGAGGAGAATATCGCCTTGACAAAGCAGGTTGTGGATTATGCTCATAAATATGACGTGACTGTTGAGGCAGAGCTCGGTGTTCTCGCTGGTGTTGAGGATGAGGTCTCTGCTGAGGAGTCCCACTACACCCGTCCCGAGGAGGTCATCGACTTCGCTACCCGTAGCGGTTGCGACTCCCTGGCTATCTCCATCGGAACCTCCCACGGTGCTTACAAGTTCAAGCCCGAGCAGTGCAAGAGGGATCCCGAGACCGGTCGTCTCGTTCCTCCGCCGCTCGCTTTCGACGTCCTTCATGAGATTGAGAAGAAGCTTCCCGGCTTCCCGATCGTCCTCCACGGCTCTTCCTCAGTGCCTCAGGAGTATGTTGACATCATCAACGCCCATGGCGGCAAGCTTCCCGACGCTGTCGGTATCCCCGAGGAGCAGCTCCGTGAGGCTTCCAAGAGCGCTGTCTGCAAGATCAACATCGACTCCGACAGCCGTCTCGCCATGACCGCCGCTGTCCGCAAGGTCTTCGACGAGAAGCCCGGCGAGTTCGATCCCAGGAAGTACTTGGGTCCCGCTCGCGACGAGATGAAGAAGCTCTATATGCACAAGATCATCAACGTCCTCGGTTCCGACGGAAAGGCCGAGTAATCAAGGACTTATAGACTTTTTGCCTTCTCCAGGAACGCGCTCACATGCTGGGTGTATTCCTGGGGATGGTCTTTATATGACATGGCGTGCTCAGATCCCGGGGCAATCCATATCTCCTTGTAGCCCTTTGTCTTCGCCTCGTAATTCTTGTAGACATGATCTGTCGGCACGAAGTCATCCTTGTCTCCGTGGATGAATAGGACAGGGAGCTCGCACTTCGCCAGCTGGTTCACAGAGGAAGCTTCCTTGAAATCCCAGCCGTAGCGTTTCCTGCAGACGATGTTGGCGCTGGTCAGAACAGGGAAGGGAGGCAGGTGGAACAAGTCCTTGAGGTTATGGGCGAATTGGTCCCAGACCGAGGAGTAGCCGCAGTCATCGACAAAGGCCCTTATATATTCAGGAAGATCATCATCTCCACTCAGCATCATGGTGGTGGCGCCTCCCATGGAGACTCCATGGACGACCATGAAATCGTCACCCCAGATATTGTGGGCCATTTCGGCGAACCGTTTCACATCGAGGCGGTCAAACCATCCCATCTGCACCGCCCTGCCCTCTGAGTAGCCGTGGTAGTGGAGATCGGGGACCATGACGTTGTAGTTCAGGTCGTCCCTGTACATCCTCACGAGGTTCAGGAAACAGATGTGGTTGTCGGTGTAACCATGGACGACGATGGCCGTGCCGTTGGCTGTCTTGGGATCAGACGCGGAGGCGAAGATCCCATGGAGCTTATAGCCGTTTTCTCCGACAAGGGAGGTATCTTTGAACACTCCTTGATCATGAAGATTGTCATACCATGACAGGATTCCGGGATAGCGAGACTCGGTTTTCGCCCTGTCACCTTCTATGTCATTCCCGTGTTCCTCGGGCAGGAGGGCGAAATTACACATGTACTTGCCTGCCAAGCAGCCGTTCATGACTATTATCGAGGCGGCAATCAAAAGGCAATTGATTGTTTTTCTCATGAAAGTGAAAAATAAACCGTTTCAAAACGCGCCGTAAAATTAGAGAATTATTCCGATTTTTTTATATTCGCGTAAGAAACTATTCATTTATTCAATAACTAATTAATCATGGCAGTACAAGTAACAACCAAAACATCCTACGGGCAGAGGCTTGGAAGCTCATTCAAAGGGATTGGTTCCGGCTTCCTTCTCCTTATTATCGGTATAGTGCTTCTTTGGTGGAATGAGGGACGCGCGGTCAAGACCGCGAAGATGCTCAACAGGGCCGAGAAAGTTGCCGTTGAGATGCCCGACATCAATTCGGTGGATCCTCAGTTTGATGGCCAGTTGGTCCACGCCACAGGTATGGCTAATACTTCTGAGGTGTTGATTGACAATCTTTTCGGCGTTCAGGAGACCGCTATTAAGCTTAATCGTCAGGTTGAGTATTACCAGGTCCAGGAGACTTCCACCTCCAAGACTAAAGATAAATTAGGCGGCGGCCAGGAGACGGTCACCACTTATGACTATAAGAACGGTTGGAGCAGCACCAGGATCAACTCATCAGAGTTCAAGGATGAGAAATACAGGGGAGCCAACTTCGTCCTGAGCGATGTCGAGGATCAGAAATGGCAGGCGGAGAATGTGAGTTTCGGAGCTTACCGCCTTCCTTCTGAGCTCATCAATTCCATCAGCGGTGAGAAGCCTGTCGAGCTGGCTTTGAGCGAGGATGTTATAAAGAGCCTGAACAAGGTTGCGGCTACTGTCAAAAAGGACACGGCTGTCCTTCTCGCACAGGCGGCTTTGAAGGAATATAAATATGTCCACGTCTCCAATAACGTTGTCTACATTGGAGAGAACGCCATGAACCCGCAGGTCGGAGATGTCAGGATCACTTTCACAAAGGTGCTCCCCGGCGAGGTCTCTATTCTTGCAAAGGTTGCCGGCGACACCTTCACCAAACATACTGACAAGAACGGTAAGTCTCTCGAGACCCTCTCTATGGGCGTGAAGGCTATGGATGAGATGTTCTCATCGGAGCGCGCTTCCAACAATATGTGGAAATGGTTGCTCCGTCTTCTCGGATTCTTCCTCATTATGGGTGGATTGAAGGGTATATTCGATATCCTCGTGACAGTCCTCAAGGTCATCCCGTTCCTGGCTAACATCGTCAACCTCGCCATGAACGTGGTTATCGGTGTGGTCGCTTTCGCCATCACTCTGATCGTGATCGCGCTTGCCTGGCTCTATTACAGGCCGATACTTGGAATCCTGCTGCTGGCCGCCGCGGTCGCCGCTCTTGTATTCTTCGCCAAGAAGGGTAAGGAAGAGGGACCTCAGACGCCTGAGGCCCCTGCGGCTCCTGACGTTCCCGCGGAGTAGTTTATTATACGAAATATCACATAAGAGGATGGCGTTGGCCATCCTCTCTTTTTTTAGTATATTCGCGTAAACAATCATCAAGTTCTTTTAAATAGTTTTCAGAAATGAAAAAACATGCACTGCTGGTTTTCAGCGTGGCTGTTCTGGCCTTGGCGGCTGGATGCCAAAAAGATGAAACCACCTCCAGGGATGCGGACCTTGCGGGTGTCAATGTCGCAGTAGGTGAAAAGAAGGGTGCCTTCTCGAAGCTTTTCGTGTTGAACGAAGGTAATTTCCAGAAGAATAACTCCACCCTTGATTTCCTCAGGTTCTCTGATGGGAATTATGTGTCCGATGCTTTCGGATCGATGAATCCTGCTGTGGTCCAAGGATTGGGAGACACGGGGAATGACCTGGCTCTCAATAACGGTAAACTCTGGCTCGTGATGAACGGGTCGGGGTATGTCCATGTGCTCGACGCTAAGGACGAGACCCTCATCGCCTCCGTGGCCGTGCCGGACCCGAGGTTCATCGCGTTCGATAATTCCCATGCTTATGTAAGCTCTTATGCGGGAGCCATTTACGGGGGCGAAGAGAAAAAGGGGAAGGTCTATAGGATTGACTTGAATACATATAAAGTGGACGGAGAGGTCGAAGTCGGCTGCCAGCCTGAAGGTGTCACCGTCTCTGGCGGGAAACTATATGTCGCCAATAGCGGCGGGTATAATTATGTCCATGAGAACACGGTGAGCGTGATCGATCTGTCCTCTTTCAAGGTAACTGCTACTGTCTCAGTTGCCTCCAACCTGCACTTTATGGCATCAGATGGTCAGGAGGCGGTATATGTCTCGAGTTATGGCGAGAGTTCCTGGAGCCAGGATTCCGCCGGTAACTGGATTCAGAGCATGTCAGAGCCTATGGGCTTATACAAGATCAGCGGAATCTCGAGCACCCAGATCAAAGATGTACATGTCAGTTGCATGACCACCAGCGCTGATGGCTACATCTATGCGATTGGAAACGCGGGGGAACTCACAGGAGGATATTCAATCACACTCTACAAAGTGGCGGTCAAAGACGGTTCTGTCGCATCAAAGGCTCTCTCGGGTACAGACGCCTCCAAGGTAGGTAATCCCTATGGGATACTTGTCAATCCCTCCAACGGCGACATCTACATCGCTGACGCCGACTACACCGGCCCCGGGAAGGTGTGGTGTTTCACGAAGGATCTCAAGGAAAAGTGGTCCGCCGTGGCCGGGATGCTTCCCGCGCACATGGCTCTCTATTAGGATATGAAAGGGCTTGCCTTGGTGGCATTGTCGCTGCTGGGGACTGTAGCTGCTGCCCAGGAGAGGGCGGACACGCTGCGGGCCTCAGTTGTGAGTTCTGTCTCAGGCAGCCTTCTTACCCCCCAACGAATCACAACCGAGCGCCTCGGGACTGTCACAGGTGTGTCCGAGGCCATTAGGCGTTTCACTGGGGTACAGGTCCGGGACTACGGAGGCGTGGGTGGCCTTAAAACAGTCAATGTCAGGAGTTTGGGAAGTGAGCATACGGCTGTTTTCGTGGACGGTGTCCAGATCAGTCACGCCCAGAATATGCAAGTGGATCTTGGCCGGCTCAGTCTTGAGGGTTTGTCCTCGATCAGCCTGTTTTCCGGCCAGAAAACTTCCCCTTTACAGAGCGCTAAGGAATACTCATCCGCGAGCGCGTTGTATCTTGAGAGCGCCAGCCCTGTGTTTTCCGGTAGCAGGACGGATAATCTCAAGGCGAGCCTCGGGGCGGGATCTTTCATGACTATCGCCCCGGGACTGAGTTGGGAGCATCTTTTCAAATCCGGAACGTCATTCAGGATTTCTGGTGACGCCGTGTCCTCGAAAGGGGAATATCGCTTCCACGTCCGGGATTACAGGCAATTTCCAGATGGTACGGTAGCGGGCTATGACACAACGATGACTAGGACAAATTGCGACCTGGCCAGTATCCGCGCGGAGGCCTTGCTTTTCAGTCCTCGCTCCGGGGACGCATCATGGACTTTACGGGCATATTTTTACGGTTCCGGACGAGGCCTTCCCGGACCTGTCTACAAAAAGGCGGGGGAATACCCTTTGAGCCTTGACCGCCAGACCGATAGGGATGCCTTCATTCAGGGAAGGTATTACCGTTCCCTAGGTGATATATGGTCTGTGGCGGGAAGAGCGAAATTGTCTTTCAACCATTTGGAATACACTGATTTCCCGGAGTTTCTTCCGGAAGGATCCCCAGCCCGTTACAACTATCGCGACCATTCAGCTTATCTTTCAGCCTCCGCGATGGCTAGGATAAGTGGCGCTTTTTCCCTGAACATAGCTCAGGATGTGCAATATGATTATCTGGATGCGGACCTGAGAGATTTCGCCTTTCCTGGACGCTTTTCTTCATGGAGCTCTCTGTCGGCAAGGGCCGGAGCCGGGTCTGTGGAGGCCTCCGCCACGTTGCTGTATCTGGGCATTTGGGACACTTTTCTCACGGCCAGGAGCCGTTCTGGAGCCTATAGGGATGCCCTGATGCCTTCGCTTGTGGTTCGTTGGGAAGCTGCTGAGCATCTATCTTTTAATGGTCTCGCGAAGCGATCGTACAGGATGCCGACTTTCAATGACCTATATTACACGACAGTTGGGACAAAAACCCTCGATCCCGAGGATGCTCTCCAATTGGGTCTAGGGGTGGAATGGGATTTGGTCCATTCCGGTTCCAGCGATATGGACGTGAAAGTCGATGTTTATCGTAACCGTCTGAAAAACAAGATTATTGCGGTGCCGACCTCGAATCAGTTCCGCTGGTCGATGTATAATCTCGGAATCGTGGAGATCTTGGGTGTTGACCTTTCAGCTGACTACTCAATTAAGATTAGCGGGGGAGAGTGCGGCGCTATTGTCAAATACACCTTCCAGCAGGCAAAGGACCGATCCGACCGTGACGCCTTGACATGGGGAGGGCAGATTCCGTACATTCCGGTTAATAGCGGGTCTGTCAATGCTTTCGGTGTTTTTTCAGGTTGGAGGGCTGATGTCACTTTATTCGCTACCGGAGAGAGGTTCACCACTTCAGCGAATCTCCCGGCTTACAGGCTTTCTCCATGGACTACACTTGACGCGGCCCTCTCTAAGAATCTTTCGCTTCGCGGCAAAGATCTCACCCTCAAACTCTGTCTGAACAATCTCCTCAATGAGCGATACGAGATTGTCGACAATTATCCCATGCCCGGTTTCAATTGCCTGCTTTCCGCAATGGTGTCCTGGCGATAGGCGCCCTCCCTCTCCTGCCGCCAGGACAAATAGAAATGAATTACAATCTTTTTTGTAAATTTGTACGATATGGACATCGTACAGATTATTGAGATTGTGGCCCTTGTGATGGGGATTCCGTACATGGTGTTTGAGGTGCTCCAGAAGAACACCATGTGGTATTTCGGCTTTTTCACCAGCACTGCCTGCGCCATACAGTTTTTCCTCGAGAGCAATTGGGCCAACATGGGCCTGAACATCTACTATGTCGGGATGGCTTTTTGGGGACTTTATAAATGGAAAAAGGACAGTCAGGCTGTTGAGGCTGATGTCCACCTGAATCGCCTCACTCCAAAGATGGCTCTCATCAGCGCGGGGTTATTCATTGTCGGTACTGGTCTGTTGGTCTGGCTTTTGACCCTGCTTAACGACAGCAATCCATGGCTCGACGCTATGTCCACCGCTTTGTGCGTGATAGGCATGCTCTGGCTCGCCGACTCGATTCCTTACCATTGGATCCTGTGGATTATTGGTGACACTCTTCTTGTCGTGATGTGCTTCCTGGCCGGTAAGTATTGGATGACAGCCCTTTATGTCGCCTATGTGATCGCATCAACCTATGGCTTCTTCCATTGGAGGAAGAAGGGTGAATATGTCTCCTAGCATGGAAATAATTAAATATTAATACATTATGAGATTTGTTCTAAACTTTTTCGCTTCTGCTGCGGTGTTGTTTTCAGCATTGACGGTCGCGGCCCAAGATGCGCCTTATCTTAACAAGAACCTCAGTCCTGAACAAAGGGCAGAGGACCTTTTGGGAAGGCTTACCCTTACAGAAAAGGCATCCTTGATGGACTATAACTCTCCGGCGATCCCTCGCCTTGGCATACCCGCATACAACTGGTGGAACGAGGCTCTCCACGGTGTCGCCCGCAATGGCTACGCCACCATGTATCCTATGCCTATTGGCATGGCGGCATCCTTCGATCCCGAATTGATCGAGGAAGTCTTCACCTCAGTGAGCGACGAGGCTAGGGTCAAGTATCGTCTTGCCCGTACTGTCGAGACCCGTGAGAGCGTCCAATATGCCGGCCTCACTTTCTGGACTCCTAACATCAACATATTCAGGGATCCACGCTGGGGCAGGGGAATGGAGACCTATGGTGAGGACCCGTATCTGACCGGCCTTTTGGGATCAGCTGTCGTGAGGGGTCTGCAGGGGGATTTCTCTGACGGCCATCTGAAGGCCCAGGCCTGCGCGAAGCATTTCGCTGTCCACTCAGGTCCGGAGTCCTTGAGGCACACATTCGACGCCAACGTCTCCGAGAGGGATCTTTGGGAGACCTATCTCGCCGCTTTCAAGGACCTTGTCATGAAGGCTGGAGTTCAGGAGGTCATGTTCGCCTATAACCGTTTCGAGGGCTATCCTTGCGGCGCCTCCAAGAGGCTCCTCCAGGATATCCTCAGGAACGAGTGGGGATACAAAGGCCTGATAGTGAGCGACTGCTGGGCTGTGTCCGATTTCGTCGGCGAGCAGTACCACAACTGGGCTAAGACCCGTGAGGAAGCCATAGCGGCCGCTACTCTGGCCGGTATGGATGTCGAGTGCGGAAATATGACCAATCTCCTTCCCGCCGCCGTCTCACAGGGATTGCTGAAGGAAACTGACATTGACGAGCATGTGAAGAGGCTTCTCGCCGTACGTTTCGCCCTCGGCGAGATGGACTTCGAGTCACCTTGGGACAATATTCCCGAGTCAGTCCTTTGCTCGGAGGAGCATAAGGCACAGTCGCTTGACATCGCCCGCAAGAGCCTTGTCCTGCTGAAGAATGATGGCATACTGCCGCTCGCTGATGACGCCAAGGTGGCTCTCGTCGGTCCCAATGCGGCGGATTCCGTGATGATGTGGGGTAACTACGAGGGCGTCCCCAAGCGCACCGTGACCCTTTATGACGCTCTTAAAGCCAGGGTTCCCGAGTTGAAATACGTCAAAGGCTGCCCTCATGCGGCTGAGCTTGATACCGTGGCTGTCGATGTGGCCGCAGTTGTCGATGAATTGAAGGATTATGGTGTTGTAATATTCGCTGGTGGCATCACTCCGCGCCTCGAGGGAGAGCAGATGGATGATGTGGATATTCCTGGCTTCTTCGGAGGAGATCGCACCTCGATTGAGTTGCCCGCCATTCAGAAGGAGCTTGTCGCCGCGATTGCTGCCGCTGGCAAGAAGGTGATATTCGTGAACTTCTCCGGAAGCGCCATCGCTCTCAAGGATGAGGATGGGATTTGCTCCGCTGTGGTTCAGGCCTGGTATCCCGGCCAGGAGGGTGGAACCGCGGTAGCCGACCTGCTCTATGGCGAGTTCAATCCTTCAGGAAGACTCCCGCTGACATTCTATGCCGATGATTCCCAAGTCAAGGATTTCAATGATTATGACATGGATGGAAGGACATACCGCTATTTCAGGGGAGTTCCTCAGTATGCGTTCGGTCATGGTCTAAGCTACACCACATTCAAATATGGCCGTCCGAAGCTCAAGAAAATGGCTGACGGTTCCAAGGCAGTCGTGGTCAAGGTCAAGAATAAAGGTCAAATGGATGGGGATGAGATCGTCCAGCTCTATGTCAGCCGTCCCGACGACGCCCAAGGTCCTGTCAAGGCTCTTCGTGGGGTAAAAAGAGTCTCTCTGAAGGCCCATAAGGCCCATAAGGTCGTGATTCCCATCGATGACGATACTTTCAACTGGTGGGATGCCGAGGCCGGCAGGGTCGTTCCTCGCTCTGGTGAATACGTACTCCACGTGGGAGGCACCTCGGCTGACAGTGGTCTCAAGACTGTGAAAGTCAAGGTCTGATAAAGGCGGCGTTTTTCGGAAACTGTTAATCTCTGTTTTTCGTTAGAAAGTTCTTGGATCTTCGAGCTGTTGTTCGATTCGGCGGAAATCGCTAAATTAGCATTATTATGAAAAAGCTTGCCAGGAGTTTTCTGACGATAGCGGCATTGATGGGCGGCGTTTTCAGCGATGCGACGCCTGCCATACAGGCCGCCATCGAGAAGGCCAAAACCTATGGCTCCCGTCCGGTGGTGATCGAGTTTCAGCCAGGGGACTACAACCTCTTCAGAAGCGGTACAACCAGCCATCTTTACCACGTCTCAAACACCACATCTGAGGAGGAGAATCCTGATCCGGTCAAACATATCGGGCTATGGATCAAAGGTATAGATAACCTTACAATCGATGGTGAAGGGGCGAGGCTGATCACACATGGGGAGATCACGGGATTTGTGATCGACAGTTGCAGGAATGTCACGCTGAGGAACTACACCTACACGGCCGCGGATCCCACAGTCGCGGAGTTCACAGTACAAGAGACCGACGAAAACCACATGGTGGTGAAAGTCCATCCTCAGACACGTTATAAGATAGAAGACGGGGAGTTATCCTTTATCGGTGACGGCTGGTCGTGGTCAGCTTGTGTCGCCCCACAGACTTACGACCCCGTCAAAGACGTCACATGGCGGGGTTGGAACCCTTTAAGGGGCTTGGAAAGGGCGGTTGAGCTTTCCCCGGGGGTTCTGCGCCTTGAGTATTCAAATCCCCCGGAAGCGGTTGAGGGACAGACGTTTCAGATGCGTGACGCCATCAGGGATGAAGTCTGCGGCTTAGTCCAGTATAGTAAAGATGTCAAGTTCGAGGATTTGAGGATCGCTTTCACGGGGAACTTCGGGATAGTGGGACAGATGTCAGAGAATATCTCTTTCAATGGTGTCATTTTCGAACCGGAGGATGAGAGTGGCAGGACTTGTGCCGGTTTCGCCGATTTCGTGCAAATGTCCGGGTGCAAAGGGCGGATTATCATTGAGAATTGCCGTTTCTCCGGGTCACAGGATGATCCGGTCAATGTCCACGGTACCCACCTGCGGGTCAAGGAGTTCGTCTCTCCGGATGAGTTGAGGGTGAGATACGGGCATCCACAGACTTACGGTTTCCAATCTTTCCTGGAAGGCGATGAGGTTGACTTCATCGACTCTCACACCTTGCTTCCTGTCGGGACCGCGAAGGTGCGGAAGGCGGAGATGCTTTCCGATAGGGAGATATCGCTAAAGCTCACGACACCTGTTCCTGAAGACCTCCGCTCAAGGGACGACCTCGCGGTGGAGAATGTGACATATACACCCGAAGTAACCATCCGTAATAACTATTTCACACGGGTTCCGACTCGGGGGATTCTTGTTACGACTCGTCGGAAAGTATTGATAGAGAATAATTTATTCTTCAAAACAGGGATGAGCGGGATACTGATTGCCGATGATGCAAGGTCATGGTTCGAATCGGGCATGGTCAGGGATGTCACGATCCGGGGGAACCGTTTCATCGAATGTGGTGAGCCTGTGATAGCCATATCTCCCGAGAATGACCGGGACGACGGTCCTGTTCATAGCGGAATTACCATCTCCGGCAATTGTTTCCAGCTGAAAGGTTCCTTGCCGATACAGGCGCGATCAGTCGACGGGTTGGTCGTTGAGGATAATGAAATAATTGAAGATCAATCAGATCCGGATGTGGTCTCCGCGCGTGGTCTTGCGGAGAGGGTTATCGGGGAAAGAGCTGATGAAATCATATTCAGGAAGATCGATGCCCGGGGTGATGTCTTCAGGATAGAGTCGGTGGCAGGGAAGACCGTGATCAGCGGGAATAACGCCAACTCGATGTCTGTCGGGCTGAACCATTATCTGAAGTATTACAACAATGTGAATATCGGATGGTTTAAGGGAGAGAAAGTCTCGTTGCCAAGCCCACTCGCAAAGATTGATGATCCGGTCGAGATTAAGGCGAGGGTCAAGGACCGCTTCTTCCTCAACTATTGCACCTTCGGCTACACGATTCCTTGGTGGCACTGGGACGATTGGGAGCATTTCATTGACTGGATGGCTCTTAACGGAATCAACCTTCCGCTGGCCATCACAGGCCAGGAATCAATCTGGTATGAGGTTTGGACCTCGATGGGATTGACAGATAGCGAGATCCGGAGCTACTTCACCGGCCCGGCCCATCTCCCTTGGCACCGCATGCTAGAGATCGACCGTTGGGGTGGGCCTTTGCCGGGATCATGGCTGGAAGGCCAGGCTGAGCTTCAGAAGAAGATCGTCGCCAGGGAGAGGGAACTGAACATGAGGCCTGTTCTACCCGCTTTCGCCGGCCATGTGCCTCCGGGACTGAAAAGGATCCATCCTGAGGCTCAGATAGATAAGATGAGCGACTGGGCTGGATTCACAGGGGAATACACACCGTATTTCCTCGACCCTATGGATCCGCTGTTCCCGGAGATTCAGAAAGCTTTCCTGGAGAAAGAGGCTGAGATCTACGGAACCGATCATATCTACGGAATCGACCTTTTCAATGAGTTGACTCCTAAGAGTTGGGAGCCGGACTATCTTGCCAGGGTAAGCCGCCAGACCTATGAATCCCTTTCCGCGGTTGATCCGGAAGCGGTTTGGCTCCAGATGACATGGCTGTTCTACTTCGACAGCAAGCACTGGACCCAGGACCGGATCAAGCCCTACATCACATCGTATCCCACCGACAAGTCGCTTCTACTCGACTATTTCTGTGAGAATACTGAGGTGTGGCGGCAGACAGAAAGCTATTATGGGGTTCCTTTCATCTGGTGCTATCTGGGAGATTTCGGAGGCAACACCTACCTCGCCGGGAATATCTCCGAAGTCAATCAAAAGATAGAGAACGCTTTATCGAATGCGGGGGAGAACCTCAAAGGACTAGGATCCACTCTTGAAGGCTTTGACTGCAATCCTTTCATGTATCAGTATGTCTTTGAGAAGGCTTGGGATTTCGGGATCCACAAGGACATGGCCAAGTATTCCGAAGTCATCGCGGACAGCCGCTCTGGAGTCGTTGACGAGAACTCGAGAAAAGCCTGGAAGATCCTCTTGAGGGACATTTATTCCTCGCCGGTTCCGGGACAGAACCCGCTGATGAATATGCGTCCCTCGATGTACCGTGGAACGGAACCCTTTGACTCAAAAGCCCGTTACCACTATGATAACGGGAAGCTGAAAGAAGTGGTTTCCCTGCTTCTTGACAGCAAAGGGAGTGGTGCCGCTTACGAGTTCGATGTCACCAATTTGACACGCCAGTGGCTTAGTAACACATTCGACAGCCTGTATTTTGATTATTGTGGGGCCTATGCCGCAAAGGAGCTCGGGAAGATGGCCTCGGATGAGAAAAAGATGCTCAGGATCCTCGATGACATGGACGAGCTTCTCGCTACCCAGTCTTATTTCCTTCTCGGGAAATGGATCTCCGACGCGAGAGGCTGGGGCGCTGATCCCGCTGAGGCTGACTATTTTGAGACAAACGCGAGGAATATCCTGACCTCATGGGGCGATCGCGGAAGTTACCTTACGGATTACGCGAACAGGACGATCTCCGGCCTGGTATCATCGTATTATAAGGGCCGTTGGGAACTGTTCTTCAGTTTCGTGAACAAGGCTATCTCTGAGGGTGGGGAATTCGGTGACGCGGAGAATGAAAAGTATCAAGAAGAAGTGCGGGACTTTGAGGGAAGATGGTGGAAAGAAAGAGTCGGTTCCTTCCCCTCCGAGCCTGTCGGGAACAGCCTCAAGGTGGCCGGAAAACTGAAGAACTATTGTTCAATTCTGCCTAATTAGCTAACTGCACCCCATAGGAGGAACCCCAATACAAACACGACATGACAAGTACCCTATTTAAACGGAGTATTCTTTTCCTTGCGCTGATGCTAACCTTCGTAGGGCTTGATGCCCAGTCCATGCCTGAGAGGGGGCGGGAAACCAAGCCAGGCAGCCGCTGGTGGTGGCTGGGATCGGCGGTTGATCGTGAGAACCTTCATGATAATATGCGTGAATATGCCTCGAGGGGCATCGGTGCCTTGGAAATTACACCTATTTATGGAGTACAGGGAAATGAGGCGAACAATATCGAGTTCCTCTCACCTCAATGGATGGAGACGCTCCGGTTCGTAGAGGAAGAAGGCAAAAAACTAGGTATCCAAATTGACATGAATTTCGGTACCGGCTGGCCTTTCGGCGGACCTACGACTCCTCTGGATGAAGCTTCCTGCAAAGTGACTTGGAAAGCTGACACCATCGATGTCTCAACTAAGCGTAGGCATATCAGTTTGGACGTCCGTATCCCTGGGCAGGATGAGAAGTATTCCACCCTTCAGCGTGTGCTGGCATATCCGGTTATGCCAAATGGAGACTGGCATGGGAAATACTTGAATCTTACCGCATTAGTTAAGGACGGCACACTTGAATGGAATCCCCGTAGAGGTTGCTGGCTTGTGATCAGCCAATACTGCACACGGACGCTGGCTGAAGTCAAACGAGCTGCTCCGGGTGGAGAAGGCTTGGTGATTGACCATTTTGACTCGGTGGCTGTGGCTCATTATATTCAACGCTTTGAGGATGCCTTCGAGCGTAGCGGCGTTCCGTATCCCGATACATTCTTCAACGATAGCTACGAGGTGTACGAGGCCGACTGGACGCCTCGAATTTACGAGGAATTCCTCTTCAGGAGGGGATATGCCCTTGAGGAACGGTTGCCGGAACTCCTGACCGGAAGGGGAGAAGAGGCGGCCAGCGTCCTCGCTGACTACCGGGAGACCCTGAGCGATCTGATTTACGAGTATTTCACCAGCCAATGGGTGAACTGGGCACACGGGAAGGGAGTGCGTGTCCGGAACCAGGCTCACGGCTCACCGGGCAACCTTCTGGATCTTTACGGAGTAGTGGATATTCCTGAAATAGAAGGATTTGGCCTGTCGGAATTCGGCATCCGCGGCTTGAGGACAGACCCCGGGAAGACCCGGCGGAACTACTCTGATCTGTCAATGCTCAAATATGCTTCTTCGGCGGCCCACACCGGTGGGAAACCGTTGACCAGTTGTGAGACCTTCACCTGGTTGACAGAACATTTCCGCACTTCCTTGTCACAGTTCAAGCCGGATCTCGACTTGATTTTCTGCGCCGGAATCAACCGGGTATTCTTCCATGGAACTTGCTATTCCCCGGTGGACGATCCTTGGCCGGGCTGGAAGTTCTATGCTTCAGTGGACTTTTCGCCGACCAACACCCTATGGCGTGACGCCCCCTTCTTCACGGATTATTTGGAGCGTTGCCAGAGGTTCCTGCAGTGGGGTGAACCGGATAACGACTTCTTGATATACCTGCCGGTCCATGACATGTGGCGGCGCCGCCAAGAAGGGCTGCTGATGATGTTTGAGATAAGCAATATGGGTGATAGAGCGCCTGAATTTATCTCCATTGTGAATGCTTTGGACCGCCTAGGGTATGACTGCGACTATGTAAGTGACCGCCAAGTCTCGCTTATGCACAGTTTTGGAGGTGCCATAGTGACATCTGGAGGGACACGCTATAAAGGTATTATTATTCCGGAAGGGGCAACGTTGCCTGAGGCGACTCGCGAGGTGATAAATCAGCTGAGGAATGATGGAGCGACGGTAATTGATGGGCTGGATGAGAAGGCTCTCGCCCGGGTCGCCCGTCCGGAGGAGATGAAAAGCGCCCTCGGTCTCCATTGCATCCGCCGCAAGAATGCTGAGGGATATCACTATTTCATCGCCAACTTGACCCCATCGGACATCGAGTCTGATGTCTCTCTTGGCGTGGACGCCGCGGCGGTGGTTCTCTATGACCCGATGACCGGAAAGATTGGCGGCGCCTCATTGAAAGACGGGAAAGTCCGCCTATGCCTCCGTTCGGGAGAGTCTATTATCCTCAGTACTTTCAACGAGTTACCATCTTCAATGCCTGCTCCTCTCGGAGGTCGTCCAGGAGAAGAGTCCATCGACCTGACATCCAATGGATGGGATCTGGAGTTCATGGAAGAGGCTCCGGCAGTTGGCCGTCACTATTCGTTCAAGACGCTCAGGACTTGGGAAGGCCTGGATGAGCGCACCTCAGTCACAATGGGCACCGGTGTCTATACTACCCATCTGAATATGACCGCGGAAGAGGCCGCGCAGGCATGGACAATTGACCTTGGTGATGTGCGGGAGAGCGCCCGGGTGTACGTGAACGGAACCTTTGTCGGTTGTGCCTGGGCTGTGCCTTTCATCCTCGATTGCGGCAAACTATTCCACCAAGGAGATAACGAGATACGTATTGAGGTGACGAATCTGCCTGCTAACCGGATCGCTGACATGGACCGGAGAGGTGTTCCATGGCGGAAGTTCCACGATATCAATGTTGTAGATATCAACTACCATCACACGACCTACGAAGGCTGGGAGAGCGTTCCTTCCGGACTTGCCGGCAAGGTGGTCCTGCGGCGATAATAGAGACAGTCTCTTGCTGATAATCAATGATTTCCGTAAAGACCCATGGCTGATTTTAGCTATGGGACCTTTCTTAAAGCGCTGATTTTCAAGCGCTATCCGTCTCTGTCCGAAGTTTCTGTTTTTTATGATTGCTTCCGTTTAGAACAGAGCGGGACATTAGGCTTAGTTAGTCTTTGTCGGCAGATTCACCCACTCTTGCAGCTGCGCCATGTGGCGCATATTCTTGGACACATGGCGCTTTTTACAGGGATTAGCGTGCCATGTGGCGCACCGATAGGGACACATGGCACGTTCCTCAAGAGCCGGCCCCCAGAGATGGCGGCCGAGATTT
>ONSC01000035.1 GCA_900320365.1 uncultured Bacteroidales bacterium | reverse complement strand
CGATGGCCTTTTTGTGGTCCCAGTAGGGCATGATCCTACGACCCCCTGATTATGAGTCAGATGCTCTAACCAACTGAGCTATGGGACCTGGTTTCCCGACTCAAATGTCGGGAAAAAATTTGGAAAGTGCAATTAAACTCACACTTTGATCTCTACCTCAACACCTGAAGGAAGCTCAAGCTTCATCAGAGCGTCAACCGTCTTTGCGTTGCTGTCGTCGATGTCAAGAAGCCTGCAATAGGCGTCGAGCTCAAACTGCTCGCGGGACTTCTTGTTGACGAAAGTGGAACGGTTGACTGTGAAGATCTTCTTGTTGGTGGGAAGCGGAATAGGTCCATTGACCTTCGCGCCCGTAGCCTTCACGGTGTCCACGATCTTGGCGGCTGACTTGTCAACCAGCATGTGATCGAATGATTTGAGTTTGATTCTGATCTTTTGACTCATATCAATAATTGATTTTTAACTATTTCTAAAAAACTTTGTGTTAATCCTCATCGTCGAAGTGACGGGTGCTGTACCCGCTCTTCTCCACAATCTCCTTGGCAAGGTTACCAGGAACCTCTGAATAGTGGTCGAAGGACATCGTGCTGGTCGCGCGGCCGGAAGACAAAGTCCTGAGGACTGTGACATATCCAAACTGCTCAGCGAGAGGCACGAACGCCTTCACTATCCTGGCTCCGTTCGAAGTCGAGTCCATAGCCTGGATCTGACCGCGGCGACGGTTGAGGTCACCAACGATATCACCCATGTAATCCTCAGGAGTAACAACTTCCAGGGACATGATGGGCTCCAGAAGGACCGGCTTGCACTTGGGGCAGGCATGGCGGAATGCCATACGGGCTGCCATCTCGAACGAGAGCTGGTCAGAGTCGACAGGATGGTAAGATCCATCCAGGACAGTGACCTTCATCGACTGGACCTCATAGCCAGCCAGGACACCATTGGCCATGGCGGACTTGAAGCCCTTCTCGATGCTGGGAATGAATTCCTTAGGAATATTACCTCCCTTGACCTCGTTGACGAACTGAAGACCGTTCTCCCCCTCGTCGGCGGGACCGATCTCAACAATTATGTCAGCGTACTTACCGCGGCCACCAGTCTGCTTCTTGAACACCTCGCGGTGCTGGACAGTACCGGTGATGGCCTCTTTGTAGTTGACCTGAGGAGCTCCCTGGTTGATCTCGACACCAAACTCACGACGGAGACGGTCGACGATAATATCCAGATGAAGCTCACCCATACCACTGATGATTGTCTGGCCAGTCTCGACATCAGACCTCACCGTGAAGGTGGGATCCTCCTCGGCGAGCTTGCCGAGAGCGATGCCAAGCTTATCCAGGTCGGTCTGGGTCTTCGGCTCGACAGCGATTCCGATCACGGGATCGGGGAATACCATCGACTCGAGGATGACGGGATGGTTCTCATCACAGACGGTGTCTCCTGTACGGAGATCCTTGAATCCGACAGCCGCGCAGATGTCTCCAGCCTCAACGAAATCAATGGGATTCTGATGGTTGGAATGCATCTGGTAAAGGCGAGCGATCCTCTCTTTCCTGGCCGTGCGCACGTTATACACATACGAACCGGCGTCAACCCTACCGGAATACACCCTCAAGAAAGCCAGACGACCCACGAAGGGATCAGTGGCGATCTTGAAAACGAGGGCGCAGAACGGCTGGTCGGCGGAAGGAAGAAGATCCTCCTCTTTCCCTGTCCTGGGGCTGGTTCCCCTGACAACTCCCTTATCGAGGGGAGACGGCAGGTAACGCATGACGGCGTCGAGAAGGAACTGTACCCCTTTATTCTTGAAAGAGGAACCGCAGCAAGCGGGAACTATCTGCATAGAGATGGTACCCTTGCGGATAGCGGCTATTATCTCCTCATCGGTCACTGAATCCGGGTCCTCAAAGAACTTCTCCATGAGAGCCTCATCGCACTCGGCAGCGGCCTCGACAAGCTTCTCCCTCCAGGTCTCAACATCCTCAACCATGTCGGCGGGGATATCCTCAACCTTGTAATTGACAAGCTCGTCAGATGAATCATAAACAATGGCCTTACGGGAGATCAAGTCGACTATTCCCTGGAACTTGTCCTCCGCACCTATAGGGAGGCAGACCGGGACAGCGTTGGCTCCGAGTTTGGTGTGTATCTCCTCGACACAAGCGAGGAAATCAGCACCAACACGGTCCATCTTATTGACATAGGCGATCTTGGGAACGCCATACTTGTCAGCCTGACGCCAGACAGTCTCAGACTGCGGCTGGACCCTACCCACGGCGCAGAAAGTCGCTATCGTGCCATCAAGGACACGCAGCGAACGCTCCACCTCAACCGTGAAGTCGACATGGCCGGGAGTGTCAATGAGGTTTATCTGGTACACCTTGCCGTCATAGTGCCAAAAGGCGGTGGTGGCGGCTGATGTGATGGTGATACCCCTCTCCTGCTCCTGGACCATCCAGTCCATCGTCGCGGCGCCGTCATGCACCTCACCGATCTTGTGTGTCTTACCGGTGTAGTACAGGATACGCTCGGACGTGGTCGTCTTGCCGGCATCGATGTGAGCCATGATGCCGATGTTCCTGGTGAAAGTCAGATCCCTGCTGGATGCCATCCGTGATAAAGATTAGAAACGGAAGTGGGCGAATGCCTTGTTGGCCTCCGCCATCTTGTGCATATCCTCTTTCCTCTTGAAAGCGCCACCCTCATTGTTGTAGGCGGCGACTATCTCCGCACAAAGTTTTTCTGCCATGGAGTGGCCGGAACGTTTGCGGGCATAGCCGATCATGTTCTTCATGGAAAGCGAGACTTTCCTCTCCGGACGCAACTCTGTAGGCACCTGGAAGTTGGCACCTCCTACACGACGTGACTTGACCTCGATCTGAGGGGTCACGTTTTCGAGAGCCTTCCTCCAAATATCTAGAGGAGCCTTGTCAGAATCTTTCATCTTCTCGCCTACCATGTCGATGGCATCGTAAAAAATAGAATACGCGATACTCTTCTTCCCCTGTAACATAAGATTGTTCACGAAGCGAGTGACCTCGACATCATGAAACTTAGGATCAGGAAGTAGAATTCTCTTCTTAGGCTTCGATTTTCTCATTTTTGTGAAAATTAAAGGTGATCAAAAAACAAATGGGACTACTTCTTGGACTTCTTCGGCCTCTTGGCACCGTAGAGGGAGCGGGACTGGGTCCTTCCTTCCACGCCAGCGGTATCCAAAGCTCCACGAAGGATGTGGTAACGCACACCAGGGAGGTCCTTCACACGACCGCCGCGCACCAGCACGATGCTGTGCTCCTGCAGGTTGTGACCCTCGCCCGGAATGTAAGCATTGACCTCTTTAGAGTTGGTAAGGCGTACCCTGGCGACCTTCCTCATCGCTGAGTTAGGTTTCTTAGGAGTCGTCGTGTAGACACGCAGACATACGCCCCTCTTCTGAGGGCAAGCGTCCAGCGCGCGAGACTTGCTCTTGACTTCAAGACTCTCGCGTCCTTTGCGAACTAACTGTTGAATTGTTGGCATAAATGATTGTAAATCTTTTATTTATGTTTTTTCCCAAATATTTTGGGGCTGCAAATTTACAGAATAATCTTCAATTCACCAAAGTTTTATTCCGATTTGAACGTCATTCAGGAATTTGCAATTGACGGATTTTCATTATCTTTGAATATGTTTAAACTCGGATCAAAGGTCATTCTCGCGGCTGCCATTCTCGCCGCGTCTTCTCTCTCCTCAACCGCCCAACCCTCCGCGAGGGTATTCTTCGGCGATGGTTGGACATTCACAAAGGACGGTAACTCAAAGGTTGTGGACCTGCCTCACGACTGGGGCGTCGACGGCCCTTTCAACATCAATTACCCCGGTGAGACCGGTAAATTGGAATGGTGGGGAAAGGCTGAATACACAAAAACCCTAACTGTCCCGGCCACGACCATGTCATCCCCGGCGGCGACCATGTCATCCCCGGCCACGACCATGTCATCCCCGGCCACGACCGGGGATCGCTACTTCCTCGACATCGATGGAGCCATGTCGTGGGCCAAGGTCTTCTGTAACGGGACTCTCGTGACCGAATGGCCCTACGGCTACGCCTCCTTCAGGGCGGATCTGACGCCGTTTATTAAAGAAGGTGACAATGAGATCAAAATAACCCTCGACAATCCCGAGGAATCCAGCCGTTGGTATCCCGGGGGAGGAATATACCGTAATATATGGCTCACAGTGGCCCCTGCCGTAGGAGTCGCCCATTGGGGCACTTACATGACCACGAAGGGAGACAAGGCCACCCTCAAGGTCAGCCTTCGCAATAGTGGGGAGCCGGTGAAAGGAATCATAAGAACGGAAATATTTGAATATGACGGGAATACGGCGATAGCGTCCGCCGAGACCCCAGTAGAGGCCATCACAGACTCCACCATCATCACGCAGGAGTTCGACCTCCCTGGCGCCGCCCGCTGGAGTCCCGACCACCCGAACCTCTATCGCGCCATCACTACCGTTATCGCCGGATCGGCCTCCGAGCCTAGGCCGTACTCAGCCGCAGCGAAGCGAGGATGGACGCGGCCGGGCTCGGACGGCCGTCCGGCAGACAAAGCGGGAGATAGCGAGAATGGACGCAGCCTAAGCTTGGCAGCCGCTCCGGCATATGAAGAATACACGACCGTATTCGGCCTAAGGGATCTGGAATACAAGGAGGACGGGTTGTACATCGACGGAGTGAAGACTTTCATGAAGGGAGTCTGCCTCCACCACGACGCCGGCGCACTCGGAGCTGTCTGGAACAACACCGCCTGGGAACGCCGCCTTAAGATGCTCAAGGAGATGGGTTGCAACGCCATCAGGACATCCCACAATCCCCCCGCCCCTGAGCTGCTCGACCTTTGTGACAAAATGGGCTTCGTCGTGATGGACGAGCTCACGGACACCTGGACGGTCCCCAAGAAGCCCAACGGCTACGCCCTGCTATTCAACGAATGGGCGGATAAAGACCTGAAGGCCATGATCCACCGTGACCGCAACCACCCCTCAGTGGTTCTCTGGAGCATAGGAAACGAGACCGGAGAGCAGGGCTATCCCGACCTTTACCATATTCCCGCGCACCTCACGGAAATATGCCACAATGAGGATCCCACGAGGCTCACCACCTTCGGGTCAGACAATCCCTGGGCCTCGGAACAGGAGTTCCGCAACACCATGGACGTCTATGGGTTCAACTACAAGCCCCACCTCTACGCCACCTTCCACGAGGCCAACCCCGGCAAGCTGTATCTTGGCAGCGAGACCGCCTCGACCATAAGCACCAGAGGAGTCTATTTCTTCCCCATAGAAGACGATCCCAGAGGTAAGGAACACTGCGAGAAAGACTTCCAAGTTAGCTCCTATGACCTTCACACAGTCCCCTGGGGGCAGATTCCAGAACAAGAGTGGGAATATGAGGATGCCAATCCGTCCTGCCTAGGTGAGTTTGTCTGGACAGGTTACGACTATCTCGGAGAGCCTACTCCATACAACCGGGATATCACCATACTGACCAATTTCCACGACCCTGAGGCTAAGGCGAGGGCAGAGAAAGAGATCGCCGAGAAAGGGGCCGTATCGACTCCCTCCAGAAGCTCATATTTCGGGATCATAGACCTCGCCGGTTTCCCTAAGGACAGGTACTGGCTATATCAGGCCCGTTGGTCGGAAAGGACTGTGCTTCATGTACTTCCGCATTGGAACTGGGAAGGACGTGAAGGTGAGGTGACTCCCGTCCATGTCTACTCCAACTGCGACAAAGTCGAGCTGTTCGTGAACGGAGTCTCCCAAGGAGTCAGGGAGAGAGCCGACAAACAATACCGGCTCCGCTGGGACGAAGTCGTCTATCAACCAGGCAAGGTCAAAGCCGTTGGCTGGAAGGATGGACAAAAAGTGGCTACCCAGACCGTAAAGACCGCCGGACAGACTAAGAAGATAAAGCTGAGTCAGGAGAAAGGTTTCGGAGAAGGCGACTTGTATTATGTGGACGCTGCTTTGACCGACAAGAAGGGGGTCATTGTTCCCACCGGTTCAGATGAGATTATATTCAGCGTGAAAGGTCCTGGAGAGATTCTCGCTGTCGATGCCGGCGACCCGACTTGTCTCACACCGTTCCATTCCGACTCGATAAAAGCGTTTAATGGCTTGGCTTCTGTGATCATCAAGACAAAACCAGGCAGTAAAGGCAAAATCGTTGTGACTGCCACCTCAGGCGGGCTGAAGAAAGGAAAAATCAAAATTCATAAATAACTCGATATGAAACGAACTTTATTAATCGGAGTTACCCTGCTGTTGGCACTTGCCGCTGCGGGACAAGAGAAAGTGACCAAGGCGAATTACGCCTTGGCCGAGAGGTTCTCCGCCAAAAGAGTGAACAACATGGTGTTCTCGACAAGAGTACAGCCACGGTGGTTCAAGGAAGGTGACCGATTCTGGTACGAATGGCAGTCACCCAAAGGCACGAATTACTACATCGTGGATCCCGTCAAAGGAACCAAGACAGAGGTCTTCGACCTTGAGAGACTGGCGATGGAACTAACTGAGATAGTGAAGGATCCGTTCGATGCCCAACATATTCCCATCACTGGCTTGAAGCTCAAGGACGACAAGGTCTTCACTTTCGACATCCGAAGCACCCAAGACAAGGTCGAGAAACCTGACAAAGCCAAAGAGAAAAAAGACGGGAAACCCGGAGGGCCGAGAGGAGCCGCAGCCGGAAAGCCCGAGAAGAAAGTGTTCCATTTCGAATATGACTTCGCGTCCAGAACCCTGAAGGACGTCACCGAACAGAAGGAGAAAGAGGAGCAGAAATATCCCATGTGGGCCTCTGTCTCCCCGGACGGGACTATGGGAGTATACGCAAAGAACTCCAATCTTTGGATAATGGACTCCACCAACCTTCGCAAAGCGGCCAAGGACCCCAAGGACAGCACCATCGTCGAGTTCAAGCTCACTACTGACGGAATCAAACAGTTCGGCTTCGGTTATGGCAACTACTCCGGAGACACGGAGACTGACACCACCCGTCGCTCAAACCCGGGAGAACTTCTCTGGTCACCCGACTCAAAGCGTTTCGCTGTAAGCAAGTGGGACACCCGCAAACTGGAAGATCTATGGGTCATAAACTCAGTTAGTTCCAAGCGTCCGAAGCTCGAGACCTACAAGTACCAGATGCCGGGTGAGCCGGGGCCAAAAGGGTATTTATATGTGTTCACTCTCAATGGGATCCCCGGTCAGGCCGGGGATGACTTGGAGGCAACTAGCAAACAGATCAAGGTCGACGCTTTCAAGGACCAGGACTTCAACATTGAGAGAGGACGCCGCCTAGCCAAGGATAGCTACAACGACTACTATTCCAGCAAATGGCTTGGAGACGAGACCGGCTTTTACCTTCTGCGACAGAGCCGTGACATCAAGAGGATAGACCTCTGCTGGGTAGGCGTCAATGCCGATTCCGCTAAGGTCATAATCCCGGAGCGTTCCAACACCTACATCGAGAGCCGCACCCCCTTCCTCCTGAAGAACGGCAAGGAACTCATCTGGTGGTCGGAGCGCAACGGCTGGGCGAACCTATATCTCTACAGCAACGATGGCACCCTCATCAGGAAGATCACAGACGGGGCCTTCCACGTGGAGAACGTGTTGGGAGTCAATGAGAAAGAGGGCTATGTCTTGCTCAGCGCTTGCGGAGTGCAGAAAGACGAGAACCCTTATCAGATGCACACCTACAGGGTTCCGCTCACCGGCGGAGCACTTCAGAAACTGGACATGGACGACATGGATGTGCTTTCGACAGCCAGTGACGACGCCAAATATTTCGTGGCCAACTATTCAAGAGTGGATTACACCCCTGGAGTCGCACTTTACGGAGCTGCCGGAAGAAAGATCCTCGACCTTGAGACAGCCGACTTAAGCCTACTGTTCGACGCCGGCTACAAGTTCCCGGAGCGCTTCAAAGTCAAGGCGGCCGACGGCGTGACCGATCTCTACGGCGCGATGTACAAGCCTTACGATTTCGACTCCACAAAGGTCTATCCGATATGTGATTACGTCTATCCGGGCCCGCAGGTCGAGGCCAACAACATCTCCTGGAGCAAGGGCTTCACGAGGACCGACCGTCTCGCCCAGCTCGGCATCATCGTCATCACCGTGGGCAACCGAGGCGGCCACCCCAACCGCTCGAAATGGTACCACAACTTCGGCTACGGTAACCTCCGTGACTACGGACTTGAGGACCAGAAATACGCCATCCAGCAGATTGGAGCCCGCTTCCCCTTCGTGGATCTTGACAGGGTCGGAATACACGGCCACTCCGGCGGCGGCTTTATGAGCACAGCGGCTATCCTGAAATATCCAGACTTCTTCAAGGCTGCGGTCTCCTGCGCCGGCAACCACGACAACAGCATCTACAACCGCTGGTGGAGTGAGCAGCACCACGGCATCCTGGAGAAGATCGACAAGGGCGACACCACCTTCGTCTATCACATCGACACCAACCAGGAGCTGGCGAAGAACCTAAAGGGCCACCTGATGCTCGTCCATGGCGACGTTGACAACAACGTCCACCCGGCCAACACGATCCGTGTCGTGAACGCCCTCATCAAGGCCAACAAGCGATTTGACATGCTGCTCCTGCCGGGCCAGAGGCACGGTTTCGGGGATATGAACGAGTATTTCTTCTGGAGAATGGCGGACTACTATTCAGAGTGGCTCATCGGCGACACCCAGCGCTCTAAAGTGGATATAGTCCAGCTGAATAACGACTAGCGGCTGTAGAGCTGCCGCTCGATGATGCGGCGCTTGAGCTCGGAACCATATTCATACTCACCGACCTCTATCGAATTCAAAAGGTAGAGGTCGGTGCCTTTAAATATCGTTCCCTGAGCGACTTCCCTGATCGCGAGTATCTTGTCTATGGCTTCCTTAGGGACGATAAGGTGGCAAGGGATTATGTAGGCGACCGGATTGCAGGCCACGGCGTGGGCCACGGCCCTGACTCCCTTGGGATTCTCGCAAAGGTCTGCCAACTGGCTGTAACTAAGAAGCTTTATACCTTCCTCAGGAAGAATCGGGGTGCCGTCATCGTGATGAGTCAAGGAATACAGGCGACGCCAGACATTGAGCTGGAAAGGAGTCCCGAAAAGCCTGAGGTCCTCCCACTTAGTCGTGGCTGACAAATCCACGATCTCGTCCATTCCGACCTTGCTGACGACTATCTCATTAACAGCCCCGTCAGGCAAGCGGCTCACCTGAGCGGCTATTCTCGGAAGATGTCTGAAATCAGCGCTGACGGAAGCGATCTTCCCGTCTATCCGAGTGACTACCCATCTGATGTCTTTTTTCATATTGTAAACCGTTGACCTTCAAATATAATCAATTTATTTGTTTTCCCTAACGATCCATTCGCGGAAGAAAGGGTCCTCTATCTCATAACGGTCAGAGTATATCACGTAACCATCCTTCTGCATCCGCTTCAGCGCACTGTAAACAGTGCTAGTACGGTACTCTCCCGTTTGCAAGGGCTTCCCCAAGGACAATCGTTGTAGTATCCACTTGTTCGTCCTTTTGAAATTCATCCACAGCCTCTCATAATCAAGGCCATGGGTGGTTACGATATGGTCGATAGCAACTTTTAGCGGACTGGCCGTATCTGGCTGCAAGACACCGACCTGCCACAGATTTGCCGCCAGTTGCTGCGAATAATAAGGGTGACATCCGGTATAGTCCAAAATACTATAAGCCAACTCGTCGCATGTGTCAGGATAACACTCGGCGAGACGCTCGGAGAGATAGCAGTGGAAATCCTCACGAGGCAGTTTTCCAAGCCGCATCATCTCCCCGAAGTGGTAAAATGGCGACTTTTTGTTCTCAAAAATATCCGTCATCATACTTTCCTGACTGCCCAGCAAAATGTAGTTGATATGCTTCTGCTCCTGCATAATCGCGCGAAGTCTCTTATCCAGTTTGGGAGCCAGATCACATATTTCCTGAAACTCGTCCAACACGACGATAATACGATCCTGCTCAGAATAAGCTTGTTCAATCAGAGTCATAACATCCTCGATGAGAACACCGCCATCAACGCCTGGTTGGAAAGACACATCCACTGATCCAGTAATGGGGTTAGAAGATACTGTAGGTATTATGCGGAAATGAGATATCAAATGACGGACACGCTCCAGAGGATGAACTTTAAAGAACTCTCTCAACAGTTTTGCCGACAAATCCGAAACCGATGTCACTTGCTGCAAATTAACCGTAATGTACTTTCTGCCAGTCTGCTTCACCGCTTTTGCCACTACGCTGCTTTTGCCGAAACGGCGCGGACTGATAATCACCAGATGGTTAGCACTATTCACAAACTGCTTGATATAGGCTACTTCCTTCACTCGGTCAGTGAAATACTCTTCCTCTACAATGGTGCCGAACTTGAACGGGTTTTCCATACTTCGCATTTTTTCGTTACGAAAATTTTCGTAATGCAAATATAATCAAATAACTCTAAAAAACATGTTAACTTTATGATGGATTTTGCGGCTTATTAGCAGAGACGCCGATAATGACAAAGGAAGAGTTCGAAGTATTCTCAGGGAAGGTGCGGAGAGATTTAATCTCGATCGCCGGGAGAATCCATCTAGGCGACGGACAACCGACCGAGGCCGAGGACATCGTCCAGGACGCCCTCCTGAGACTTTGGGAACTATCCGAGCGAGGCTACCCGGTCAATAACGCCAAGGCGCTTGCCATAAAGATCACGAAAAACCTTTGTGTCTCGCGTTACAGGAAAAGCAGAAGCGAGGCCATCTCTCTTGGGACCAATGACAAACTCGGCGAATTGAGTGCGGCAGACTCTTTGGAAACAGCAGATAATCAAAAAATTAAAAACATCCTATACAGCCGTTTGACTCCCGCGAGGCAAGAGTGTATGACACTCAGAAATGACTTCGGCATGAGTCTGGACGAGATAGCCGAGACCACCGGGCGCTCGAAAGAGAGTGTAAAGGTGCTGATCTCCACCGCGAGGAAACAGATGCTCGAACAATTAAAAGAATTGCTATGAACCTGGAAGACAAGAATATAAGAAAGGCTCTCGCCGAAAAATACCTCTCCGCGGAGACCTCCGTCGAAGAGGAGAGAGCGCTGGCCTGTTACTATTCGGATCACCAAGCCGAAGAGGATGAGAAAGCATTCGCCGCGATGGTCACCGCCACCGCAGGAGACTATCTTCTCTCAGACGAGGGTGCGGTCGAGTTCGACAGAATAGCCACCTCAAAAACAATCCCCTTGAAAATAAACATCTTCCGTTGGGCCTTCGGGACTGTAGCCGTTGCCGCCGCTGTAATACTTGGCGTGATCCTATTCCAAAATCCGGTCAAAGAAACTCCGATCAGTGCTGTAACCATCGCTGAGACCATAGGAGAAATCATGAAGCTCAATGAAGAAAACATTCTGTCCATCGAGGCCAAGCCACAAGGATCAAAAGCTGTGTTGACCGTCAACTTAAAGAATGGCATTACCCAAACATATATTATGACATTGGATGAAGAAACTGGCGCCACACTCCTCACCCAATTATCTTCAACGAATTAAAAATCAATGATTATGGTAACAGTTTTTCTTTCAGCTATAATAGCGGCAAGCCTCACTTTCACCCCGGCGAAGGCCCCCTCCGACACCACCAACAGGTACTACATAAATGACGAGCTGGTGGAGAATTTCGATGGTTCACAAATAGTCGGGCACAAGATCAAGGCTTATAAAATAGATGACATCAAAGCCCGGAAACAAGTCGTGAGAATTCACCGCATTTCCACGGAAATAGTGGAGCCAAGATACATTCTCAACACCATCCGGGTCTCAAAAGCGATGGCCGACAGCGTGATAAATACAGGTAATGTGAGCAGCATCAAAGTTTTTAAGGGAATAGAAACCGGCTCGCTCATCGTGATCAAGACAAAGGACCAGGCCGCCAAAGAAGAGGAATTCAAGCGGTTATCTCAAATTAAAGCAAAAGAGTACAAAGAAAAGTTGAAGCGGGAAGGCCAGCAGAATTGACGAGGTTGGCTCTGGTGTAAGGCTCCCAGGCGTAACGGACATAGACCGGATTCTTGACTTCCGGAGTGGAAAGCACAGCCCTGTCGCCCTCAAGGCGGCAGGTTGCTTTATGGTATAGCATATCCTTACCAGCAAGCTCAAATCCAATTACTTCAGTGCCATCAGATGCTTTCAGGCCAGTGCCATATTCAAAGGTCACGAAGACTTTGGAACCAGATGCCGTGGCTGACTTGAACAGGGGTCCGGAAGGCACAAGATCAAAATCATATTCATTGTGCAAGGCAAGCCTGGCGAGCCTTTCCCCTACCGGCTTCTTATCCTTGTAATGCACGTCTGAAGGGTCCCCAAGGTCGCTGGACACCGCCATCCCAAGATGCGGCCTGCTCTCCAGCAGCCTCCGTTGGCTATCCCTGAACCAGGGCCAGGAAGGACGGTTCAGACTTGACAGCTGGACATAATAGAACGGGAGTTCCTGGTTATTGAACCATTCTCTCCAACTGTCTACCAGAAGAGGGAACAGATACTCGTGAGCCTCAAAATTGTGGGCATTAGACTCACCTTGGTACCACAGAACTCCGGCCAGAGTCGGATGACCTATCGGAAGTATCGCTGATTCAAAGAGATAGCAAGGCTCGTATGGATGGCGCGCGAACTTATCACCTTTCTTGTAAGAGATGTTCTTGGCAGCCCTTTCTCGGGCCCATCCCTGGATGAAATCATTGTTGATCCAATCCCGGAGGATCACCGGGAACTTCCATTCGAGAGTATTCCTGTCTATCCAGGCCTCCGCAGGTGATCCTCCAACAGCGTTATGGATGATTCCCACGGGGACTTTAAGGCTATCCCTCAGCTCCTTCGCGAACCAATAGCCTACAGCGGACATCCTTAATGATGTCTTAGGCGATGCGGTTTCCCATTTCGCCGGGCGGAAATAAATCAGGTTCTTAACCGAGTCCACAGCGGACTCTGGCCATGAGACATCGCTGGTCGCCCAATAGAATTCCTGATTGAAGAAACGAAGATCCGGATCAGCCGAGGCTGCGGCGGCCTCGGGTCCTCCATCGGCCTCCGAGAGCCTGAACCTCATATTCGATTGACCCGAGCAAAGCCATAACTCGCCAATCGCGATGTTGGAATATTCAAGTACCTTATCTTTTGTCGATATTGTAAGTCCCAGTCCTGTAGCGGCTTCCATTGAAGGGAACTCCACGCTCCACTTACCGTCCAAACCCGCCGCTGTCTTCAAAGCCTTGCGCCCGAGCTTGACAGTAATTTTGTCTCCAGCGTTAGCGGTACCCTCGATAGTTATCGGGCGCCGGCGCTGGATGACCATATTATCGGTATACAAAGGGGACACCGCCAATCCACCATAGTCGCCTGTTATCCTGGAATATACTGTTTTAGCCAGGATTCCGTAACCAACCTCATCCGGATGGACGGCATCTGGAAGGTGCCACGGGTAGGGATAGAGTGGCGTGTGGAAGTCAATAAGCTCACAGCCAGCCGTTTCCGCCACTACTTTAATAGCTTCCTGTATATCCTCGTGCCACTGTTTTGTGCCTGACATGAAACGATAGTGGCGGTCAGCGAGAGGAGATAGCAAGGCTATGATTATCCTGGCCTTGGGGTTGGCTTGTTTGCAGGAGTCAATCAAAGCGAGATAATCCCCCACGAAATCGTCCCTATAATTGGGCCAGGAGCGAGGGTCGGTGTCATTAACTCCCAAATGGATGACATAGATGTCTCCGGCGAAGTCCATCGCTTTCGGGAATACATCCTGGTCGAAATATGGCCTGAAAGAACGCTTGATAAGCGTCGCCCCGTTCCTGCCGAAATTGCCGACCTCATAATCATCTCCGAGCATCACCTGAAGCTGGGAAGGGTAGGAATAATTTACTCTGTCCTCTATCGCCGCACCATAGGTGATGCTGTCACCGATGCAGGCGACCTTGATTTTCCGAGGCGTCGAAGAATATACAGAACCAACTAATAAACAAGCGATTAAGGTAAGAAAGAATCTTTTCATAGCATTATCAGTTATCAAGACAGGCAAGGAAGAAATCCTTTTCTTCTGAGGCGGAATTGGAAATCCTTCCCTTAAGACGCCAGACTCTGTTGTATATCACACTTTTCTCTTTCTCCATAAGGGCTGAGATAGTCGTTGTGGAGAATCCGGCGGCAGTGAAGGCATAGAGTTGGAAATCCTCCTCCTTCCAGGAAGGGAATTCAGAGCGAAGCTTTGTCATAACCCCATTCTCGCGTTTGTCCAGAGTGTCCTCAAGTCTTTTACGTACCTTCTTGTCACTCCTCAGACCACTCACTATCGACTTGACCTCCTTCAGAATCCTCGGTTGGAGATTATCGGTTCCCTCGTAGATATAATACTGTTCGCAGAGCCTCTCAAGCGCCTCGAATCCAGGTCCTTCTTCCTCCTTCACCGCCAACCGCTTCTGGAGATCCTCCGCTATCGTCATATACTTCTCTCTCTCAGCGACTTCCGCTTCCAAAACACGCCTCTGCGACGAACGGTAGTACAAATAAGCCAACACCACGCCTCCGACAATCAGCAAAGCCGCGAGAGCCATAAGCCACATCTTCAGCCTGGCTGAGCGCAACTTCTCCGCCTGGATGTCAGCCTGCCCTTGAATATAATCCCTCTGACTCGCTGACACTGCCCCCTCAAGAGCCTCTGATTGAGCTTTGTCACCATATTCCGTGACCCTCTCCAAAGCTCTCAAAGCCCTGGCGGTATCACCGGAACGGGAAGCAATCTGATATTCCCGGAAATCAGCATCAGCGGCATCCTCGTCACTCTCGACAGAAGCTTTAGCCTCTGAAAGCCATCTCAAGGCCTCTTTCTTGTCGCCCGCCAACGAATAGGAATATGCCAGAATACCCTTGTCAGCTGAGTTTAAGGGATAATGAAGCTCATTCGCCGCCCTCCCCAGCATGTCTATCGCCAATGTCGGGTCAGGTACATCCTTGCTGACAGCGAGGGATGCGTACGACTCAAGACATCTGGCTTCCAAAAGGGTATCCCTTGACTCGTGGGAGTCATAGAGGACGCTCTTGAATATATCCTCAGCCGCATCGAATTTACCCGCCGCGGAATGAGCCTTCCCTATCTCCAGAAGGGTTCTCAGGCTTTCCCCTTCCTCTCCCGCAGCCTTGAAAGCCTCGGATGCTCTGGCCAGATATAATATCTCGTCAACTGAATTGCTTGATACTCCGCTGGTTCTGGCCATATCACGGCAGATAAGTCCTTCCCGTAGAGTGTCTCCCGCCTTACCTGCATATTCAAGTGCCTTGGTATAGGATACAATGGCTGCCGAATAACTACGCTCGTTAAACTGTGACCTTCCCAGGCAATAGAGAGCCCTGGCTTTCTGGCTGTCGTCTCCTCTTCTGACAAACCAGTCCGCTACTTTGGCCACATCGCTGGAGCTGACGGTATTGACATACCCCATGTCCTCTTCCATCCTGTCCAGAAGAGCTCCCATCTGGGTATCAAGTCCAGTGGAGCAACCAATGGCCAAGAAGGATAACGCCACAAATAATGCGGCGATCCGAGATACTATTCTTTTGAAAACTCCGATCATCTTCTCTCTCGCGACTTCCTATTCACGCTCACCACTCCAGCCTTGAGCTTTTACAGGAAGCTCCACCCCATCAGGAGTGACAAGCACCGCCCCCACCTCCGGCTGGGCCATATGGCCGATAATATCGAAAGTTTGGAACTCCCGGCGGAACTTCTCGGCCGAAAGGATAGGAATCACGAACAGCAACCTGAAGTCATCGCCTCCATTCATGGCGGCGGAAACCGGGTCTATGTCCATCTCTTTCCCGAAAGCGAAGCTATTCCCTTCAAACGGGATCTTGTCAGCATAAACTTTCACTCCAAGTCCGGAATCCCTGACAAGCCTCTTCAAAGAGTCAGAAAGCCCGTGAGAGACAAGGAAACCAAGCGAGGGATAGATGCCGACCTCTTCCAGACGAGACACGGCGCCAGCCGGAATCTCCGGTTTCAAATAGCTTCCTATAAGCATCCTGTATTTCTCAAGATCCGGCTGGGACGAATCATCCGCGGTATTCTCGAAGCCTCGTTTCTCCCTTTCAAGGATCTGCTGTCCGAGGTATGCGGCCCCGAGACTGCCTGAAACGCAGACCAGATCTTTGCTCCTGGCCTTGACCGTGCGCCCCTTGGTCAGTTTAAGTCTCTCACCATTGGCGGATACGGCGATTGTAAGCCCATTAGGTGATGGAACCAAGTCAAGATCAACAGTTTTGAAGCCGTGTTCCCTCATCGCCACGGTCACTCCCGACCAAAGATCTTTGATATGGCCGAAATCCAGTTTAGCCGAGACTCCGAGCCTTATAGCGAGAGACCTGGGATGAGCCATGGCGGCGTAAATCTCTCCTGCCGCGGCTGACGCGCATTTATATCCCAAATGCTTCAGCGGGAAATAAGTGAGGTCAAAGTCGATTCCTTCCACGAACAATCGACTTGAAGAGACTATCTCGCTCCCGGAAGCCGGCTCATATGAGGGATTCGAGACCCTGTCAATGCCAGCGCTCTCATAAAGCAACGCTATCGCCTCTTCTTTTCCGTATTCTTTGAATGATTCCTCAGCCATAAAGATTCATATTTATAGGTAGATATCACAAAATTAGCACAAATTGTTAAATTTGTGGTATTGAAACACTATCACTGATGAAAAGAGCTGGGTGGCGCTGACCTTCAAGAAAAACAAGGTGGCGGATGTCAAAGTCATCTCCTACAATATCCGTCTCGGTGTGGCCAAGGATGGGACCAATTCCTGGGAGTTCCGCTATCCGGCGTCAGCGATGATGATCAATGACCAGAAACCGGACATTTTCGGACTTCAGGAAGCTTATGACTTCCAGGTCAAGTACCTTGAGGAGTACTGTCCAGGCTACAAGAGCGTCGGTGTGGGACGTGAGGACGGCAAGCACGAGGGCGAGCACATGTCTATCTTCTACAACAAGAAGACGACCAAGCTTCTTAAATGGGGCACTTTCTGGCTCTCCGAGACTCCGGATGTCCCTTCCATGGGATGGGATGCCGCCTGCCGCCGTACCGCCACATGGGCCCTGTTGAAAGACAAAGAGAGCGGAAAGAAGTATTATTACGTGAACACCCACCTCGACCATGTTGGTTGGGAGGCCCGCAAGAACGGGATGAAGCTCATTGTCGACAGGATCGACAGCATCAATCCCAAAGGACTACCTATGGTTGTCACAGGTGACTTCAACATGACTTATGACCGTCCCGAGTTCGACGACATGAAAAAGATGATGAAAAACGCCCGTGAGGAGGCTGCCAAGACCGACCACCACCAGACTTTCAATGGTTGGGGGAAAGCCAGCCCGAACTCTATCATAGACTTCATATGGTACAAGGGATTCAGCTCTTGCCCGGAATACGAGACGATCACCAAGCCTTACATGGAGCGCAAATTCATCTCTGACCACTATCCTATCTCCGCCACATTAGTCTTTTAATGAAACGAATCGTATTAATATGGGCCGCCTTATTGGCGGCCTTTGTCACCTCCGCACAAGAGCCGCTGAAATTCTCAAAACCGGAGAAATGCGGCATGGACGGGGTGAGGCTGTCACAGGTGGACCGGGTCATTGAGGAAGCCATCTCAGAGAAGACAATCCCTGGTGCGGTAGTGTCCGTCGTCAGGGGTGACAAAATCGCTTATCTCAAGGCCTATGGGAACAGGGCGTTGGTCCCTGAGGTTGAGCCCATGACCGTGGAGACAATGTTCGATCTTGCTTCCGTGAGCAAATGCGTCGGGACTACACTTTCCTTCATGCAATTGATTGAGAATGGTTTCGTCAGGCTCACCGACAGGGTGGACATGTACATCCCCGGTTTCAAGCCATGGGTGGATTCTGAGACGGGAGAGACAGTTGACATAACTATCAGGGATCTGATGACACACTCCTCGGGTCTGGACGCTTATGTCACTGTGGATGACTATGTCGCTGAATATGGGGAGCTTACTCCAAACGAGTTCGAGACCTATATCGCCACAAAGGTCAACAGGAATTTCAAGCCGGGAACCAAGTGCCTCTACAGTTGCCTCAACTTCGTGACTTTGCAAAGAATCCTTGAGAGGGTGACCGGTGAGCGTATTTGTGATTATGCCCAGAGCCATATATTCACTCCCTTAGGCCTTAAGCACACCACTTATCTTCCTGATAATGAGGTTAAAAAGATGTGCGCCCCGACTGAGGTTCAGGCTGACGGACTTCCGCTCAGGGGAGATGTCCACGATCCCCTCGCCCGCAGGATAATGGGCGGGAACTCAGGCAATGCCGGAGTGTTCTCCAACGCCATGGATCTCAGCGTCATCTGCGCCACTATCATGAACGGAGGCGAGAAGCCTGGAGACGGGACAAGAATCCTCGGTCCACTAACCGTTGATTTGATGTGCGAGGTTCCGATACAGAATGACCCTATGGTCGGCCGCGCGTTAGGTTGGGACAAAGACGGATGGAATCCCGGAACCAGAGGGGACATTTTCGACCCCGAGACCAGCATTTGGCACACTGGCTACACCGGGCCTTCAGTAGTCATTGACATGAAGACAAAAACCGCCCTCATTATCTTGACCAACAGGGTCCATCCAGAGGATAAGGGCAGTCTTGCCAGACTCCGCGCCCAAGTCGCCAACATAGTCGCCGGAGCGGATCCGCAGCTGGCCAACGCCAACGTCTCGGTGCCGACAGGCTGGCGCGGGCCGTATCTGCGACTGCCGTTCGGGAAGACGAGGCTGCTGGACCCATGGGGGAATCCGGTCGAGGCGGAGGATGCGGCA
>ONSC01000141.1 GCA_900320365.1 uncultured Bacteroidales bacterium | reverse complement strand
CCAACACTGTTTGGGGCCAAAGATCCAACTATCTCTCAGTCCCCACCGACTGTCCTCAGCGTAATGAGCGTCTCGGATGGATGGCCGACACACAGGTGTTCACTGAGACTGGAACTTTCTTCGCCAACACTGACGGGTTCTTCCGTAAATGGACCCGTGATGTGAGGGACTCCCAGAGCGAGGCCGGAGGATTCCCCGGAGTCTCCCCCAGGGCCCAATATGGCAATGAGATGATGCGCCTCGGCTGGGCCGATGCTGGTATCATTGTTCCTTGGACCGTGTGGAAGCAGTTCGGTGACAAGGCGATAGTCGATGAGAACTGGGATGCCATGAACAAGTTCATGACATATGTCAATGACACCAAGTACGACCATGCCACGCATGCCGCTGAGAACGGCAACTACCAGTGGGCAGACTGGCTCAGCTACGAGCCTCTTGAGAGCTGCGGAGGCGGAATCAACATGACCGACAAATCCGGCAAGACTGTCCGCCGCCCCGAGGCTATCGTTTATTGGAACTATCTGAGCGCCTGCTACTGGGCTATTGACGCCGATTATATGGCGGATATGGCCGCAGCCACCGGCAGGGATGCCTCCGTCTACAAGAAAATGGCCGAGGATGCGAGGGAATACATGAAAAAGAACTTCCTGAAACCCGACGGCACCTTCAAGACAGAGATACTGAACACGATGCAGACTCCCGCCCTCTTCGCTCTCAAGAACAATCTCGTTGAGGGTAAGGCGAAGGAAGACATGATCGCCAGACTCCGCCAGAACTTCAAGGACCATGATGACTGCCTGCAGACCGGCTTCCTTGGCACTTCCATCCTGATGGCTACCTTGACAGAGAACGGCATGGCAGACATCGCCTACACCCTCCTCTTCCAGCGCAAGAACCCGAGCTGGCTCTATTCAGTCGACAACGGCGCCACCACGATCTGGGAGCGTTGGAACAGCTACACTCTTGAGTCTGGAATGGGCCCTAGCGGCATGAACAGTTTCAATCACTACGCCTACGGAGCCGTCTGCGAATGGATCTGGGAGACCGCCGCTGGCATCGCCTCCGATCCCGCCAATCCTGGTTTCAAGCATATCATCATGAAGCCAGTCCCTGACAAGAGACTCGGCTCACTCGACGCGGAATTCAAGTCCGCCGCCGGCACGATTAAGAGTTCCTGGAAATATGAGGGTGACAAGTGGATCTGGGAATTCACAGTCCCCGAGGGTGCCACTGCTTCTGTAACTCTCCCGGGTGAGACTGAGGTGAAGGAATATGGTGCGGGAAGTTACAAAGTAGAGAAGTAATGATCATTAGACATCTTTTATCTGTTCTCGCGGGGATTATCGTTTCATGTGTATCGAGCCTCGCGGGAACGTCAATTCATGACCTTAGGATACAGCATAGTGACCGCCCCCTCAGTATTGAAGACCGTCATCCGATGTTCAGCTGGCGGATGGAATCAGACAAGAGAGGCCAGAGGCAGACAGCTTACAAGATCACAGTAGTCAGAGAGTCTGACGGTAGCGTGCTTTGGGACACCGGTAAGGTGAAAAGCGACCAATCAGTGGATATTCCCTATCAAGGGGTGTCGCTCCAAGCGGAGCATGGATACGGTGTTAACCTGACCGTTTGGGATGTGGACGGTAAAGAATACCAAGCATACTCCCGTTTTGAGACCGGCATCATGAACCCACGAGAAAGTGCCTGGAACGGCGCGGAATGGATAGGCACAACCAAATACAGGCTTGACGCCCTCGCTGAGCCCTTATTCGAGATCGAGACGGACTTCTCATTGCTGAAAGGGGATGTGGCCTCGCTTATCCTAGGGGCCGATGACATCCGCCTTGAGAACGCTTTCCTGAACGACTATGGCACTCAATCCAAGGAGAATTACATCCAGGTGGATGTGGATTTCGGCAAAAAAGAGTTAAGAGTCTTCCGTGTAGGATACTATAAGGAAGACAAGGCCGACAGGCCTGTAATAACCATCAATGAGTCAGTTTTTCCCAAGGGCAACCTCGGCGAGGTTTTCTCCGCACGTGGCAAGGAAGCCAAACATACCTTTAAAATCAGGGTGGAAGTCAGCAAACTCATATTCACATTAGATGGAAAAGAGGTTTCAAATGGGCTGGAGGAACCTTTCTCGATAAACAAGATGGGAGCAGACGGGAACCGTGTGTCTTTCCCGAACCTCAACTCTGTCGGCTTCGCCGCTGAACCTGGTCAAAAGGTCGAGTACTCAGGCTACCGTATCATGAACTCAGGCCAAAGCGAGGATACGGTGGTCCTAGACTCAAAACGCGGCCCCGGGTATTCCATATTCAAGGGGAAACCTGGCGTGGAGATTGACGGGGAACGGATCATCGTGTCAAATTCCTCCGACCGGAATATCCGCTTCTGGTCCGATCCAAGCTACGGTTCAGAGACTATGCTGCGCTCGGAGTTCACCCTGCGGGACAAGCCGATAAGGAAAGCGCGTCTATACGCCTCGGCCATGGGTGTTTACAGGCTATTTCTCAATGGCGGCAGAGTGGGAGAAGACTGGTTCGCACCCGGAGACAGCCAATACAGGGAAGTCATTGGTTATCAAGCCTATGATGTCACAAGTATGGTCAAGGCGGGACGCAATGCCATCGGAGCCGAGTTGGCATCGGGCTGGTACACCAGCTACCAGACATTCAGTGCGGACAATTTCAACTTCTTTGGAGACCATGAGGCCCTTCTTTCTCGCCTTGTTGTCACATACACTGACGGGAGTAAGGACATATTCGTCTCAAATAAAGAAAATTGGAAAGTCTTCAAGGACGGCCCGGTCCGTGGTGGAAGCTTTTTCCAAGGCGAGCACTACGATGCCTCAAAGGAAGTGAAAGGCTGGAGCGAGCCGGGATTCGACGACAGCGCCTGGCTCCCGGCTGAGCAGATCGCCAAACGTGACTGGATCGACTTTGACATCGTGGCTCGCTATGATGAGCTCGTACGCATACGGGAAGTCCTTATTGCAAAGGAGATTATGCCGGTCCATAGCTCTGACTCCCACACTTATATTTACAATATGGGCGTAAACATGGCTGGAGTTCCATCAGTCACGATACCGGCCGGATGGCTCAAGAAAGGAGACCGGGTTACATTGGCTTATGGGGAGCAGGTATATCCGGGGCTCAAGGGAGATGATAAAAAGCTCGTCAACCTATACGGCAAAAAAGGTCGCGGAGTGGCAGGGCATATACTCTTCCAGACGAACCGAGCGGCGCTCGACCTCGATGTATATATCGCCAACGGATCGGAAGAAGTGACTATCCAGCCCTCAACAACCTACAGGGGCTACCAATATATCCAAGTCACTCTTCCATCACACGAGGGTCCCCTACCATTGGAGAACGTCAAGGGACTTGTGCTGTCTTCATGTCCTATGCCCACTGGGAAATACAACGCCACCACTTCGGACAAAAGGACGGGCGAGCTGGTCAACCAGTTGTTCAAGAACATCCAGCGCGGCCAGTTAGGTAACTTCTACACGATTCCCACAGACTGCCCCCAAAGGAATGAGCGCATGGGATGGACTGGGGATGCTCAGGCATATACCCGAACCGGAACATATAACGCCAACACCCAGAATTTCTACCGCCAGTGGATGGTATCGCTCAGGGCAGACCAGGGAGTCGGCAGCGACACTGATGTAGCGGGAGGAATCGGATCCCTATCACCGGATTTCAACAAGAAAGACGTGACCGAGTTCCTTTGTGGAACTACCTGGAGCGCGGCCGTTTGCCAAGTCCCATGGCAGGTTTACACTCAGTACGGTGACAAACAGATTGTCGAGGATAATATCGAGACCATGATGGACTGGCTGAATGGCATGGCTTTCTACCCCATGAACGACAAATACCCCTACCTATCTTTCCAGACAGGAGGGTTAGCTGACTGGCTGTCGATAGATGAGAGGACTCCAAACGATCTCGTGAACAACGCCATCTACATTTATATGATGGAAGCTACGGCCAACATGGCTGAGGCTATTGGCAGAAATGACTATGCGGCTACCCTCAGGGAACGTCATGAGAAAGCCAAGGCCGACTGGAACAGCGCATATGTTGATCCGGTCACAGGAAAGACACGTTCCCTGGACGGAAAGATTGTCGACTCTCAGGCTTCTTATGCTACTCCTCTGAATTTCAACTGTTTCAGTGATGAGAACAAGGCTAGGGCAGAAGCACGGCTCGCCGACATTGTCGCCCACCCCGAAGACAAGAGCCAGAAGCCATGGACCATCACCACCGGTTTCTCCGGAACTACGAATATACTCCCCGCCCTCAGCCGTGGAGGCTACTCCGAGGAGGCCTTCAGGATGATTTCCTGCACTGACTTCGCATCCTGGCTTTATCCAGTGACAGAGGGCGCCACATCGATTTGGGAAAGATGGAGCTCATATGACAGCGCCTTCCTTCAACCGGAAGTCAATGGTATGAACTCATTCAACCACTACGCCCTGGGAGCTGTCGGACAATGGATGTATGAGTTCCAGCTTGGCATAACGACAGACCATGGCAATGGAGCGGCAGGTTACAAGAATTTCGTGTTACAGCCAACAGTTGGTGGGGACTACACCTCCCTTGAAGGCAGTTACACTTCAAATTACGGGAAGATCGAAAGCGCCTGGACAGCCGAGAAAGGAAGGATGACGTCATATCGCTGCACAGTCCCCGCCAACACTAATGCCACAGTGTACCTCCCTGTAGGTGATGACATCAAGATAGCGGAGGAATGTGATGGCGTCGTCTTCAAAGGCTTTGTCACGAGGAACTGCCTGCGGACGGCCTGCTACGAGGTAACCTCCGGGAACCATGTGTTCACCATAGGCGATAAAGTGACCGCAAGCTATTAAACCGGGCAAATAATAAACATTAAGGATATGAGACTCAACCGGATAATAACAAAAGGGCTTTTGATCGCGATAGCCGCGATAATGGCTTCATGCTCTTCCACAAGACAGACAGCCGCGACCACTCCCGAGGAAGACTCTAGCCAATTCGTGAACATCACGGACGTGATTCCTGACGCCATCCTCGAGATCAGGTACTACGGGACATATAACTTTGTCGGGGACCGCATCGACGGATATCTCCAGCCGACAGCACTCCTCACGAAGAGGGCGGCTGACAGCCTCAAGGCGGTCAGCGATGACGCCATAAGCATGGGGTACAGGCTGAAGATATATGACGCGTACCGCCCGCAGAAGGCGGTGGACCATTTCGTCCGCTGGGCAGCTGATATTCCAGACATCAGGATGAAGAAATACTTCTATCCGGACTTGGATAAATCAGTCCTATTCGAGCAGGAATATATAATGGAGAAATCCGGCCACACAAGGGGATCCACTGTGGATCTCACCTTGTTTGACATGAACACCGAAAAAGAGCTGGACATGGGTGGGACATTCGACTGGTTCGGAGTTGAAAGCCATCCGGACTTCGGGGGAATCACCCATCAGCAGATTCACAACAGGATGATTCTCCGCTCACTTATGCTCCGCCACGGCTTCAAGCCGCTGAGTTCTGAATGGTGGCACTTCACATTGAAGGACGAGCCATTCCCGGACACTTATTTCACTTTCCCTGTGAAGGAGCTGCGTTAAGGGTAAACGAGAATTTAATCACGCCTTTTTGACTCGGGACAAGCCGGAAGACTTTTCCCGGGTTTTCTTTTCCAAAATCCTCAGCCGAACCCTCGGAAAGGGCAATTCCATATTCTCTACCCTGTGCGGAAGCCTTTATCAATGAAGAAGTTATCGTCTCGAAAGGAAGGTCTTTCCCAGGAACGACGCTTAGTTCAAAGCACCAGTCCTTGACGGCCTTGGATTCAATCTTGACATCATTCTCAGTGAGGCGTAAGGTGAACTTAGCCTTTCCGTCAACTGAGGGCCACACGATAGTCTGACATGCGTCAT
>ONSC01000109.1 GCA_900320365.1 uncultured Bacteroidales bacterium | reverse complement strand
CATCGGGAAAATCGGTAGGATGCGCGAGACGCCTTTCGTATATTGGGTATTGACCATCAGCATCAGGTCGAAGAGGTCGCTGTAGCATTCGCCGTTTTCTTCCGTGCTCAGGATGCCGCCGGGGCGTAGGGCTCCGGCGTGGATGTCGTCCAGGATCCGTTTGTAGCTTTCGACCCACCATTCGCCGCCCCCGCGGGGATGGTTGTGGTTGGGGTTCCAGCAGGGGAGCTGGCGGCCGCACCCGATCTGGTCGATATAGACGCCGTCCACGCCGTACATCCCCTGGAGATTGTCCACCAGGTCGTAAAGCTTGTCATGCCAGACCTGCGTGCTGGGGCAGGCGATAGCGTTCATTACCCTCGAGGTCCTGTAATAGACTTCGATGTAGAGGTTTCCGTCCTCCCCCCGGGCGCAGGCGTCGGCTCCACCGTCCTTCGCGAAACTCTCCGAAGAAGGATCCCAGAGCCGCCCGTTGACATACGGAGTGACATGGAGGCCCTTGGCATGGACCTTGGCCACCTTCTCCGCAAAACCCGGTTTCGCGGGAATGAAATCCGGATAATGAGTGTCATAGGGATGGCGATGCCACCAGTACCAGTGGATGCTCAGGTGCGGGCCGAAGAAGTCCGCGGCGGCGTCGGTATAAGGGAATTCCTCTTCGTCCCCCTTGACGAAGATCCATCCGTCGGTCTCCTGCAGCCACGGGGACAGGGTATCGAGGCGATTGGCGATCTTGCGCTCCTCTCCACCCCAGGGCGCCGTATAGGTAAAGGGTTTATACCAGGAATTGACAGCATGTTCCCAGCCCCTCGGGTCGAAGCCCATGTTCGTCGGGAAGGGCAGGCGGAAGACTCCGTCCTTCGTCCAGCCCTCGGACGCCGGTACCGAGATCGAAAAATTGAGGGTCTTGTTGCCGTCCACATAATAGTCCTTGCGGATTCCTTTCGGGTCCTCGTTTCCGACAAACAGGGCGCCGTCGGGGTTGTAGACCATAACAAACTGCATGGATCCCGACGTGGTAGGGTACCCCGAACGTATTTGGGCGGAGGTCAGCGGATTCTCGACGCCCCAGCCGCCGGTCGTGATCACCTTGGCCTTTTCCGGGAGGCGGAGCGAGAGCCGCGGGAACTCCGTATTGGTCACGATCCAGCCTTCCGGCTGTCCGGCCTCGAGTGCCCAGTAGAGCCGGTCCGCATCATCCGGCAGGCTGACGATCATCCTGACCGGATAGGTCTTCCCGGAATAATCGTACAGTAGCTGCCAGGTGAAGATCAGTTTGGAAACCGTTCCTTCCCGTACGGCCCTGGCGCCCTCATACCAGCCATGGCCAGGGGTCCAGCTGATTTTCTCGCCGTTGGGCCCCAGGCAACTGATTGTCCACGGAGCAGGAGAGGAACCCTTGTCGGCCAGGGACTGGCCGCTGAGGATCAGTTCATCCAGGCAGAAAGTGTCTCCACTGCCGAAAACGGCCCGGACCTTTCCGTTGTCGAGGACCGGTGTGGTACCGTCCGGGGGCTGGATGGTGATATTGAGATCCTTCAGGAGATATCCCCGGATCAGTCCGTTGCGCAGAATGGGCTCTTCGCCGGTATGCTGGGCGGAAAGGGGAAGCAAGGTCATTGTCAGCAGCGCTCCTACGGCAACTACGCCCAAGATTTTTCTTCTGTCCATTGTATCGGTTTTTTGTGTCGTGTCTTTAAAGATAGGTCTTCTTTAAGAGACTGGAGCCCAAGTTTTCCTCTATGAATGAAATCACTTCGCCCAGCAGATAGTCTATATTGTCGAAGGCGTCAATTTCGAAGCCAAGTGTTTCCCCGGCTTCCCCTTCTTGATCGTCCTTTTGAAGTCGGCCGAAGGCCTCTTCTTCTTCTGTCATCACTTTGTCAAGTTTTTCCCGAATCTCCTTCAAGGATATGAAGCATGCGGTAAGTGTTTCACGATGGGAATTATCCATATCTATATCTAAATACGTAAAAACATATTTGCCTTTCATGGCAAATATACGAAAAGAATCTCTGCGACTTACAACTGAAAACGTGTTCTAATAATAAAAATTCACGAGCTGATTGTGGCAGTTGATGTCCACCACATGTGAGCCCTGGTAGGTCCAGCCGCTTTTTGCTGCAACTTTCTCTGATGGGATGTTCCCCGGGAAAATCCAAAGCATGGGAATATCTTTTCCCTCATCGGTCCATTTTCCCCACAATGCGGTAAGCGCTTCCGTCATATATCCCTTGCCTCGGTGGGGCTTCTTCATATAGTACCCCATAAATAAACTGTCATAAAGCAGTTCATCGCCCCCCGAATAGGTTTCAATCATGCCGATGACCTCGCCCCCGAGGACGATGGACAATGTGCGCTCAGGGTCGATGACGGATTTGACCTCATCGACACTCTTCAGACAGCGTACACCGGCCCAGTCAGCCGTATCCTGGTCCCCACGTATCTCAAAGATGTCCGCAGCATCCTTTTTCGCAATGGGGCGGATGAGAAGTCTCTCCGTTTCCAGTAGGGTGAAATCTAAACCGAACATCTCCCGTTGCAGCTCTTCCAGCACATCTTCCCGGATGGGAATGCCGATGATCTCTCGTATTTCTTTTCTATCATAGGTTATTTGTGGTTTATAACGATGTTTGAATGATAATACTTGTGTGGGGAAGAGTGCGGAAAGTCCGGACTCTTATCAGGTTTTGGAGAGACAGGCTCAACCTTGAGGGTTGATTCAACCCGCTCGGGATCGGAGAGGAAAACCGGGAGCTCCTCGAGTTGGAGTTCGACTTCACCCGTGCAGGTGCGGGTAAGATGCAGCTGGATCTTACCGTCGGCAACCTTATATTTCCCATTGATCCCCATCCCGGGAAGAACGCTGGAGAGCTGGGCTTCCACAGCCTTCTTAGTAATCTCCAGGGCTATCATTTCCTTTTGCTTTTGCCGGAATTCCTCTCGCACTTCATCGAATAACGTTCCGGCTGCTTCGTGGATTCTCGGCAGTTGCTCATCCAACAGTAGCACAAACCTGACGGTGTCTTCAGAGGTGAGCCCGGAACTGATGTATACGCTGCACTCAGCCTGGGTGATTCGGATGGTGTTAGCCGGATATCCACTAGTCTTTCGATACAGACGATAGTCCGCATTTGGGAGGCTAACTGTCAAGTACTTGAATGTGGCGGAGATGTTCTCTTTTGGGATGCCATGACGGATTAATCGAATAGCAGCCTCTTCAGGATTCATCCGGATTTCTTTCGATTCGTGTCCCTCCGTCAAACCTTTTACAACGGCCAGTAAAAGATGCTCCTGGATCATCTCGACGGAAAACTCTCTTGGAAGTTCCCTCCAGGGGCCTTCTATGTCTTTCATTATATGATTGAACAGGCGCTTAATACTAAGGGACTCCTTGGCGATGAGGACCGTCAGTGTCTCGGTAAAATGATCGAACAAGTTACTTATCATATGTATCTCTCAGTTTTGCAGTCGGCCTCCCGGATCATTCGACATGGTTTTGACAATCATGGCAATAAACGGTTGGTTCTAAAAGATATACTGAAAAATGACACGATTATTACACCTAAATTGATAATTCTACGAGAATTCCGGCTGTGGAAATAAGCCGTAAGAATCTTCCAATCGTTCAGTATGAATAAGGGAAGAATGCGAAATAACAACATCCCAGCATATGAATATGTCTCTTAGAATGATTCAGAAGCCTCCCGTTGTCTTCACGAAGTATGACCCGTCAAGAGTTATCGGCCGGTACGAACTTGCCATGGTGTCCGGCTCTCACAAAAGTGATTTAATTTCCTGGCTATGGCTTAGTTACAGCCGTTCGGTTCTGGCTGATGTGGATCCCTGCATGGAGGCGAACGAAGGAGTTGCGGCGACGGTGGCTCTTCTGTTGGCTCGCCCGATGCATGCGAGGATAGATGTCAGATTGATGACTGAGGGATACTACGAACTGAAGGAAGGTGACGCCTGCCTGTATCTTTCCGAGACGGAAGCGGGTGATGTATTCCTCTATTTCTTCTCTCCGGAAAAGTGCCGAAACCGCCGTGAAGCATGCAGGATTGACCTGACCGACTTTGGAAGCGATGCTGCCGCATACTTCATTGCAACGCTATTTGACTCATACACAGGTATTGTGAGGCTCTACGAAAAGAACTGACAAAATGCCTTACCTTGTGAACGTGGGTATGTCGCAACTCGCTTCGTGGAATGTGATTTTTGCGGCACCAGCTTAGGATAATCAGCGAGAATCAAGTAATTTTGTCGTGATAGCCATAGAATGTAAAGGATGATCATGAAAACGATGCACCGGAGAACAGATTGGATTATCCTCGCCATGAAATGGGCGGGAGTCATGGCCCTGTCACTCCTTGCGGTCCTCTTCATCATCCGATGGATCGGCTGGAGCGTCAACAAACGCATACCCGAAGGGGGAGTCAATACATCGATGTATGTCGATGTCAACGGTTCAAGGCAGTGGATCAATATTTATGGAAAGGACAGGAATAATCCCGTCCTGCTATATCTGCATGGCGGGCCGGGCAGCGCTACGAGTCTTTTTGACTATGCTTTCACCCGGAAGTGGAGCGATGTCTTCACTGTCGTTACGTGGGACCAGCGTGGATGTGGAAAGAGCTTTGATATGTTTCATCCGGAAACCATCACTGCCGATATCATGATGAGCGACGGCAAGGTTATGACGGAATACCTTCGCGACTTTCTGCATGTCGATAGAATAACCTTGCTTGGACATTCCTGGGGCTCGTATTTTGGGGCCAACCTGGCGCTTGCTTACCCGGAGTACTATGATGCGTTCATCGGAACGGGACAGTTCATCGACCCTGACGAAAATGAACATCGTCTGTACAAGGCAGCCCTGTCATGGTCGGATAATGATCCGGAAGGCCGCGAGATGGTCGATAAGTGGGCGCGGAGTAGGGAACAGGGGGAGGATGACTTCCTGCTCAGAAACAGGATCATGGACCGATACGGATTTGGCATGATGAAAGACGGCCAGGATTACAATATGTTCATGACCGTGCTGTGCAATCCCAACTATTCCATCAAAGAATTACTGGATTACATGAGACATGGGGAAGATGCATTCATTCCATACATGTCTTTTCTGAAATCAGGAGGATTTAGGGAGATGTCTCTTCTGGGCAGATATGACTATTCGATGCCTTACTATAACATCGATGGCGACATGGACTATCAGACCAACTTCGAATTGGCATGTGAATATTTCTCAAAGGTGAATGCCCCGAAGAAGGAGTTGCTCGTTATGAAAAACGCCACGCACGGGTTGCTTGAATCACGCTCCGAGGAGTTCTCCGCATTGCTTCATGGGTCGGTCATCCCATAAAGCGGATTATCAAATAGCCAGTTTCGAGAGGTCTTTCTCGCGAATTATGTCCATGTTTCTGCGCTGGAGCGCCTCCAGGGCGCGTTCATTGTTGTCAGTGCGGAACACTAGTACGCCTTTTCCTCCCAGCAGGAAAGAGTACAGATAGGCGATGCTTATGCCTTCTTCCGAGAGTATGCCGATGGCGTCGGCAGCGCGACCCGGCTCGTCATCGAGAGCGACGGCTATGACCTCGCAGAGGGAAACGGCCACTCCGGCATTCCTCAGGGTCTCGTATGCCTTGACGGGCTCGCTGCATATGATTCGGCAGATCCCGTAGTCAACCGTATCGGAGATGGTGGAAGCTATCAGCTGGATTCCAGCCTCTTTCAGTTGCCGGAGTATGACAACGAGGGTCCCGGCCTTGTTCTCTATGAAAATGGAAAGTTGATGTATGGTCATGATATTATAGGTTATTGATATTGTTTCCTGTTGTCTTTGACCCTCACGGCTTTACCCTCACTCTGAGGGATGCTGCCTTTAGGGAGAAGTTTCACCTTCGGGGTTACCAGTATTTCGTCCCTGAGCATCCTGGTGATGTTCCTTTCAAGTGTCTGCAGGGCGGCGTAATCATCAATATAACGGTCTGTAAGTTCTACTTCAACTGTCATGTAATCGCTTCCGTCCACAGTGTCCAGGATGATGAGGTAATCGGAAGCCAGTTCCTTGAACTGAACGAGCACCTGTTCCACCTGGATCGGGAAGATATTGACTCCCTTGAGGATAATCATGTCGTCGCTGCGGCCTTTAATGCGGTCGATGCGCTTGTGGTGCCGTCCGCAGGGACATTCGCCTGGCAGTATGCGTGTCAGATCCCTGGTCCTGTAGCGGAGCAGGGGCATGGCTTCCCGGTTGATAGTGGTGAGTACCAGTTCTCCCACCTCTCCTTCCGGAACAGGCTTTAAGGTTACAGGATCGATGATCTCTACTATGTAGTAGTCCTCCCAGATGTGCATTCCGTTCTGTTCGGGGCATTCAAAGGCTACGCCCGGGCCGCACATCTCTGACATGCCGAAGGAATTGTAGGCCTTCACCCCGAGCATAGTCTCGATGCGTCTGCGTGTCTCTTCGCTGTGAGGCTCGGCTCCGATGACGAGTGTGCGCAGTTTTGTATCCCGGCGAGGATCCACGCCTCTTTCGCACATCACCTCATAGAGGCGTGAGGCATAAGACGGGATGGCGTGTACTACGGTGGTCCCGAAGTCGGTGAAGAATTTGATCTGGCGGAGGGTGTTTCCGGCAGCGGCAGGAACTGTAAGCATTCCTAGAAGCTCGGCTCCGTATTGGAAGCCGAGTCCTCCGGTGAACATCCCGTAGCCTGAGGTATTCTGGAACACGTCCTCAGGCCTGCATCCCACCATCCAGAGGCACCTGGCCACGGCATTGGCCCACTGCTCCAGATCTTTCCGCGAGTGCAGGATTACTGTAGGGTTTCCGGTCGTCCCGCTAGAAGAATGCAGTCGGGTGCATTTTGACAGCGGAATTGAAGCTATACCGAAAGGATAGGTGTCTCTGAGGTCCTGCTTGGTGGTGAAGGGTATCTTCTGCAGGTCGTCCAGCGTCTTGATGTCTTCGGGAGACAAACCTATGTCACTGAAGCGTTTCCTGTAGAATTCGGAGCCCATGCAATGAGCCACCGTGCCGCGCAGACGCTCTGTCTGCAGCCTTTCGATACCTTCACGGTCAAGGGTTTCTTCAGGATTGAAATAGTTACTGTAAGCCATATTATTTTAGTACTCGGTTGTCTATTACATATTTGCCCTTGCCTACGCTGCGTTCCAGGGAGCCCGGCTGGCGGATCTGCACCAGAGCGTTTATGCTCAGGACACTGCGGAGCCTGTGAGCCACCTTCTTCGCGAGTCCGGTAATGGCATCGATGGTGTCTGCTCCGGAGAAATACTCGGGTCGCATCTCCACCTGGACAGTGAGCGTATCCAGATTGTCCACCCTGTCCACGACCAGGAGATAGCGTGGTGCGCATTCCGGTATGTCCAGGATGACACTCTCGACCTGGGACGGGAACACGTTGATACCACGGATGATGAGCATGTCGTCGCTTCTGCCCATGACGGGGCTCATTCTTACCAGCGTGCGGCCGCATGGACAGTCGTCTCCTTCTAGCAGGCTGCAGAGGTCCCTTGTGCGGTAGCGCAGCAAGGGCATGCCCTGTTTTGTGAGGGTGGTGAAAACGAGTTCTCCCTGCTGTCCCCGTCCAAGGGGTTCCATCGTCTGCGGATTGATGATTTCCGGGAAGAAATGGTCTTCATTGATATGTGAGCCGTGCTGGCATTCACATTCGAAGCTGACGCAGGGCCCCATGATTTCGCTCAGGCCATAGAGGTTGTAGCCTTTCAGCCCCAGCCT
>ONSC01000089.1 GCA_900320365.1 uncultured Bacteroidales bacterium | reverse complement strand
CAATCAATAACTCACCGTTCTTTGGCAAAGACGGGAAGTATGTGACTTCCAGGCATATAAAGGAGCGCTTGGACAAGGAGTTGGAGAAGAACCTGGCTCTGAAAGTCAAGCCTGGTCTTAACGCTGACTCATTCATAGTTTACGGCCGCGGCGTCCTTCATCTCTCTGTTTTGATTGAGGAGATGCGTCGTGAGGGCTTTGAGCTTCAGGTGGGTCAGCCTAAGGTTCTTGATAAGACAATTAATGGTCAGCGCTGCGAACCTATTGAGGACCTGTCTATTGAGGTGCCTGAGAACTTTGTCGGAACGGCCATTGAGCTGGCTACCAGGCGTAAGGGTGCCCTTATCCACATGGAGCCTAGGGGAGACAGGACTCTGCTGCAGTTCGATATTCCCACCAGGGGCCTGATGGGTTTGAGGAGCAATTTGTTGACCGCCACCCAGGGAGAGGCTATTATGGCGCACAGGTACAAGGAGTACCAACCCTTCAAGGGTGAGATTGACAACAGGACCAATGGCTCCCTGGTCTCTCTCGAGACAGGCGACGCTATCGCTTACTCGATGAACAAGCTTCTTGATAGAGGCAAGTTCTTCGTGGAGCCTGGTGAGGAGATATATTGCGGTGAGGTCGTGGGTGAGCATACCCGTGAGCGTGACCTCAACATCAACATCTGCAAGACGAAGAAGCTGACGAACGTCCGCGCGGCGGGTTCTGATGAGAAGATACTCCTGCCTCCGGCGATAAAGATGTCTCTTGAAGAGATGTTGGAGTACATCAGGGAGGACGAGCTTGTGGAGGTCACTCCGCACCATATGAGGATCCGTAAGATCCTGCTCGATCCCATGGATCGTAAGAGAGCGGGGAATGGTGGTGACGAAGAATAGTCAAACTATTTCCGAAAAGATTTTTATTAAGGAAAATTTTTTATACCTTTGCATCCCTTAATCTGTTTGGCGAAGCGATGAAAGATGATTTTATAGTTCCTCTGAACGGGTTGACGCAAGGACGGACGAAGTTCCGTTGGAGCGTTGGGAAAGAGTTCTTTGAGCGTTTTGAGAATTCAGAGATCCTGGATGCGGGTCTGGAGGTCGAGGTCGATGTCGAGAAGTCTGGCCGATTCATAGGCGTTGACTGTGAGATAGATGGAGACGTCACAGTGACCTGCGACAGGTGTCTTGGGGATTTGAGGCTACCGGTATCGACCGGTTTCGCTCTCAGCGTCAAGTTCGGGGATCCGGGCTCAGCTGGCGAGGCCGAGGGGGAAAGGGAGATAGTTGTCCTGCCTGTCACGGATGCCGACCTGGACCTCAGCCAGACGGTTTATGACTACATCTGCCTGTCGTTGCCTGTGCAGAGGGTTCATGAGGAAGGCGGCTGCGATCCCGACACAGTGAGGTTTCTGAGTTCTGAAGATGACGAGGAACTGGTTCAGAAGGATTCTTCAACTCCGTTCGCGGGGCTCAAGGACCTTCTTGGAAAGAAATGATAAAATTTAAAGAATATTAATTATGGCACATCCGAAACACAAGGTCTCCAAAGCGAGAAGGGACAAGAGAAGGACTCATGACTTCGCGAAGGTTCCGACCCTGTCAACATGCCCTAACTGCGGCGCTACTGTGATGTATCATCACGTTTGCCCTGAGTGCGGCTACTACAGAGGTCGTCAGATCATTGAGAAGAACGTTGAGTAGTTCTTCTAGAGGTTAAGCTGGTCCCTTAGTTCAACGGATAGAACGGAGGTTTCCTAAACCTTAAATAGTGGTTCGATTCCACTAGGGACTACGAAAAGAGCATCGCGGAAGCGATGCTCTTTTCGTGTCCCTTCCGGGCCTTTCATTCATTGGGGGGCGTTCCCCCCAAACCCCCTGCTGTCGCTCCGCTCCGATTTCGGTGATGGCGATGCTCTTCCGGGCAAGGTCGAATTATAGTTGCTTGACCTTGCCTGGAGAAAACAGCTCAGAAGTGGCTGGGAGGCCTATTCGGTGGGCAAGGTCCTTGGCCCGAAATCAGACCTTGCCGTGGGAGGACGGGTTTGGGCGTCGGAGTATGCGGGAAACCACCTCGCGGGGAAGGCCGAAAACCCTGGAGAGTTGGGGCACCGTGGTCCTGACTGTCCTGGAGAGATAGGGAATGACGCGGGTTTTCCTCTCAGTTGTGATCTGGTCCACGGAAGAAGAGAACCATCTTTGGCTTGTTTCTTCGGCTATCTTAAGGAACTCGTTATCAGTTAGCCTGTTCCGTGGAGTGTCGATCAACTTGTGCCTCATATCCGCTGAGTTCTCTCCTCCAATCGTCTTGAGAAAAAACGCCTGCTCATGTTCAAAGACCTGTTCAAGATAATCATAGTCACAGAAACTCTTTGGAACAAGCCGATCCTCATCATCCACAAGCCATGGGACATCTGTCAACTTATCACCAGTGTGCATGACAAGCCGGCACTCCTCTTTGCTCAGTGAGGCGACGGGACGACCAGCTGGAGACTCGCCGGAAAACATTGCCCGATAACCCGACCAAGGATATTCTTCGACGTTGCATCCATTGTCCAGCGCATTCCTGGGCACATAAGCGAGGGCATTTCTGGTGTACCAGTCACTGTCGAGTAGCATAGCTTTCACATCGACGGTCTTCATCACTCCTGTTCTCCCATATTTACGGCTAAACCACATGGAATACATTCTTTTGATCTCTTCGCCGAAAGCATTTGCATCCTCTTGGCAAACCGCCAGGATGGCGGCATGGCAGTGATTAGACACTACCGCATAGATGATGACTATCACGTTTTTCCTCCTGGCACATACGCAGATGATCTTGACCATAGCGTCATAGTCTTCAGCATCACGGTAGAGAATCACCTTTTCCTGGCCTTCCATGCTCACATGATATGGCTGGACATACCTGACGTTGCCGTCAGGCATTTGTCGAAGGACTGCCCGCTTCATATTCAGCTCATGGTTTTGGGAGGCATAACCCCGGGGCCAAAGATCATGACTTTGCCACCATCTTTTTGGAAAGCCGCATTCGCATCCTGGAAGGCTTTGTACAAATTACTTGACTCCCTGTCCAGCCAGTTAATCATTTCCTTTCGGTTGACACTGAGAGAAAGGTCGGCGATAGCGAGTACCCTGATCATGGCCAAGACAGCCTGCTCATTGCCGCCCCATAGCTTGGTTGCCATGGACAATGTGGTCTGGATCAGCACATTGTAAACTTCATCAGGATTTTTTAAGGGATCGACATCGGTTTTGAAAATGATGTCGCCATTTCCGTAACGGACTACTTCAAGAATCTTTTTCATAATCTAAGTTGTTTCCGCTAATATAGGGCTTTTCCCCGGAATGCCGTACCGAAGAACCAGCTATTGGCCATCATTTTCCGGCAAGGTCGAAAAATAGTCTCCAGACCTTGCCTGCCAAATCGGCCGTCCAGTGGCTTCTATGCCACTTCCCATAGGCAAGGTCCCTGACCAGAAATTCGACCTTGCCGGAATAGGGGATAAATTGGTATATTTGTCTAACCTCATTCTGTCATGAAGATAGTCGTAGCACCTGATTCGTACAAGGAATGCTTGAGCGCGGGGGAGGTGGCTTCCGCCATTGCCTCCGGGATCGCCTCGGCTTATCCTGAGGCGGTGGTGTCTGAAATCCCTCTCTCAGATGGTGGCGAAGGTATGGCCGCCATCCTTACTGAAAGGCTTGGCGGTGAGATGGTCAAAATCCCTGTCACTGGGCCTATGGGAGGAGTTGTTGAGGCATATTACGGCAGAATAGGCGATACCGCGGTGATGGATGTCGCCTCTGCCTGTGGGTTGCAATTGGTTCCTCCTGCTGATAGAAATCCTCTCGTGGCCACGTCCAAGGGCGTAGGTGAGCTGATTAAGGCTGCTATCCGTTCCGGATGTGACGATCTGATTATAGGGCTTGGAGGATCAGCGACCTGCGATGGGGGAGAAGGGATGATGACTGTTCCGGGTATACTGGAACTCGCCAGAGGTGTGAATATCCGTGTATTCTGTGATGTGGACAATCCTTTTCTAGGTCCAAATGGGGCAGCCAGAGTGTTTGCTCCCCAAAAAGGCGCTGATTCCCAGATGGTTGAGGAGCTTGAAAGGAGGATGAAAATCCGGGCTGAACTGATCCGTTCCCTTACAGGAGTTGATGTGGCAGAAATGCCTCGAACTGGGGCCGCCGGAGGCCTTGGCGGGGCGTTTCACGCCTACCTCGGAGCGGAGTTGCTTTCCGGAATAGACGCGGTGCTGGATGTTGTAGGCTTTGATCAGGAAGTAATTGATGCTGACTATATTATAACGGGAGAAGGGACTTCTGACAAGCAGACCCTATCCGGAAAAGTCCCGATGGGTGTGCTGAGAAGAAGCGACTCAGTACCGGTATTCCTTTTGTCCGGACGGATTCGGGATGCCGAGTGTTTGAGGGAGGCTGGTTTCGCGGGATTGTCTCAGGTGACACCGGACAGTATCCCTGCTTCGGAGGCTATAAAGCCGGATGTGGCCAAAGGGAATCTTTTCTGTGCGGCCGTCCGTTTTTGCGATGAGGTTATTGGCTGATAATCAATTCATTTTCTTATATTTGTCATATAACATAATACAACCGGTAATGAAAAGACTTATCATCGGGGCGATAGCCCTCTTGTTCTGCGCATTAGCCGCCAGTTCCCAGGAATTGTCTATACCACAAATCAAAGAGGAATGGCCGAAGGCCGCTATCGAAGTCCCTCAGGTCAAGGGGAAGATCGGGATCTCTGAGTTAGCCTATGCGGTTGCCAATGCATTCCCCGGGAATTCACTGACAGACGAGTTGAAGGCCCAGTTGGACAGCCCCGAAAGGGATAACGAAGATGTCGATGAGTTCATCCTCGACCGCCAGAACGGCTACTGCAGCCTTGATTTCGTCAGCGATGGCACAGTCAATATGGAAATGTGCTGTTGGAGCCGGAAAGACGGACGGAAACTGGTGGCTGTCAAGCTGTTCAATGTCTATGAGGACAAAGAGCCGCTGATGATGCTCTATAATTACAACCCTGAGAACGGTTATCTGGAGCCAGAGTTGGATATTGACATATTCGCTCCTTACACTGTCCTTTCCTTCTCTCTTCCCAGGGAAGGGAAAGACATCGATGTTTTTTTGAAGGAGTTCCCAGAGCTTGTCTCGCTTCGCTATGACGGAGACGGCGGCTTCGAGTATGATATTCCCCCTATGCCCATCGTCGGTTGTTTCTTGGTAGACACCACTCCCACGAATATCCGCAGGGCCCCTAAAGGGGAGGTCATCATGAAATTGGATCCGGATGAGTGCTACATGATGACTGTCTGTGACCCGCTTGACGGATGGTGGAGAATTCTCGGTGAGACGGTGATTGGCATGGATGATGAGATCGTTCTCACCGAAGATGACACGCAGGCATGGATACACTATTCAGTGATAGGTGCTGGGCTTCGAAACTATGGAGGCGAGAAGGTGGCATTGTATGAGTCTCCTTCCGAGGGTTCCAATGTTGTCGGCACGATAGAACAGCAAGAAGCTATCGTTAATCCTCTCGACGTGAATTCTGACGGCTCCTGGGTCAAGGTCAAATGGGGCAAGCTTTCCGGCTGGCTGGATTCCGACTGGCTGTGCGGAAACTCGCTGACCACCTGCCCTTAATCCCTCGGAACTACTTGAATATCTGCTTCATGGGCTTCCCCCTCCAGTCGTCGGGGATCTGGAGGCCGAGGAGGTAGGCTATAGTAGCGGCAGTGTCATACTGCATCATCGGCTCGGGGAACTCAAATCCTTTCTTCACCTTCTTTCCGAAGACAATGAAAGGGGTCTCGAGCTCTTGCATCGTGAATCCTCCATGTCCCTTGTCTTTGCCGCCATGGTCTGAGGAAATGATGATGATCGTGTCGTCGAATATTCCAGCGTCCTTAAGGGCCTGGATGATTATTCCTATGCCCTTGTCGATTTCCTTCTGGCATTCCATGTATTCGGGGCTGTACCATCCGTACTGGTGTCCCACGTTGTCCTGGACACCATAGTAGAAGGTGAAGAAATCAGGCTTCTTCTCCTTTATGTAGTTCACCGCCAGTTTTGTGTATTCCTCCGTGGGGATAAGGGTCTCCTTGCCCCTGTAGGTCTTGATGAAATAGTTATAATCCAATGCGAGAGAGTCAGCGAGGATGCCTATGCAGTCCCAGTCATAGACGCATCCGATCTCGGCGGAAGGCCTTTGCTGGCGCAGGATTGTGAATATTGTCGGAGGAATGCCGTTCCCATTATCAGAAGTAGAGGGAATGGTGCCTCTGGTGGAGTTCCATTTGTCGAATCCGTGCATCTCAGTCGGAAGACCGTTGAACATTGATGTCCAGTTGATCGCTGAGGCTGAAGGCATGACTGAACGTTTGGCGAGAGTCCAGCTGCCGTTCTCCATAAGGTAGTGGATGTTCGGGAGGTCTGCCGCCGGTGCCATCCTGACAGCCTCGGAAGCCCAGCCGTCTATTCCGATCATGACAACATGTTTGGCCTTTTTCTTTGCGGCGTCAGCATCAATTGACGAAATGATGCAAAGGGTCACCAGTAGGAATAGTAACTTTTTCATAATCAATTATTTCATATTAAAGTCAATCATGATGGGCAGGTGATCCGATGGCCGCCAGAAGTTGGACAGGTTCTGTGGATCACGGATAGGTGTGGTGTACTCGTCCCAAATGATGTCGGCGAAGGTGACCCTGTCGAAAAGTGGTTTTGTGCAATACACGAAGTCGATACGGGAACTCTTGCTGCCCACGCTGGGCTTGAACTCATCCGGGTATTTCTCCTTGATAACATCGATGTAGGGAGTGTTCTCACGGATATAATCGTGCACTAGAAGCCTGGGGTCGTCATCGGGGTAGTTATACTTGTCGTTATCCACCCTTGACCGGGAGTTGAAATCTCCCATCATCATCCAGAGCTGGTCTTTAGCCTCCGGGACTGTGCCGATAGTATGCTCGCAAATATATTTCATTTCCATCGCCCGGTACTTATCTCCTCCGTGATCGGCCTTGGAGGCCTCCCTGTCCTCTACTCCAGGGGCGTATGCTTGTGGCCAAGTGTGGAGGGTGACGATGTTGACCGTTTTCCCGTTTACCTCGACCGTGGCCCAGCCGGCACCGTGCGCCACGATCTTATCAGGCTCTTCTCCGGTGATTTTATCAATATAAGTAATGGGATATTTAGAGGTTATGACTTGAGGGTAATTGTCTCTGTACCCTCCGATGTCCCAATATTGATGTCCATAACGGGCCGCAAGCTCCCCCCAGCCATCCACCAGGTAGCGATCCTCTTTCGGCATGGCCTGGTCGGAATCGGTGAGCCATATAGACTGCGCCTCGCACCAGACGCATATATCCGGATCCTGGGCTTTGACAAACTCGACAAACCTGTCATAGTTGTCGTTTTGCCCGTCCCACATACCGTTCTGGATGTTCCAGTAAAGCAGGCGCATATTCACCGGTTTCTTATCGCAAGAGCAAAGGGAAAGCATGGCTATGGCCAAAATGGCCATGATAGTTGATCTGACGCTTCTCATATTCTGATTGGTTATCTGATATAAAGATAGCTTTTATTTTTCAATAATACTGATTATATTGTCAAGAAAGAAAGTAACAATATGAAGAACGGATCCTTTTTAAAGTTGGCAGGGGATCGATTCTCTTGCAGGAAGTTCAATCAGCGTCCTGTCTCGGCCAGCAAACTGGCCAAGATACTTGAGGCTGCCAGGCTTGCTCCCAGCGCCAAAAACCAGCAGCCAGTCCATGTTTGGGTGCTTACAAGCCCGGAGGCACTCGCTTGCGTCCGCCCCATCCACACCATGTTCGACGCTCCAGTTGTAATTATGGTCGGCGCGAGCGCTGACGAGGCTTGTACCCGCGCTTGCGATGGCAGGAACTGGGCTGAGACTGACGCCACGATAGCTGGTACGCATATCATGCTAGCCGCCGCCGATCTCGAATTGGGCTGCACTTGGGTGGGCTCTTTTGACCCCGCGAAGGTGAGGGAGGTTTTCCCCGAGACTGAAGGATACAAGATATCCGCCTTGTTCGCCATAGGGCATCCAGCGGCTCACACCAGCCCTTCGGAGCGGCACTCAATCAGGAAGAGTATGGAGGAATTCGCCACCGAGCTTTAATCAGCCTCGGGGGTATCTCACGGTGAAACAGGCTCCCTTCAGGGTGAATGATTTCGAGTAGAATATCTCTCCGTTGCACTTCTCGACTATGTTACGGCATATGGACAATCCCAGTCCTGTGCCGTTACTTTTTGTCGTGAAGTTCGGGGTGAATAGCCTGGAGCGGTTCTCGTCACTGACTCCTGGCCCATTGTCCTCGAACACGATGTCGTAGAAGCCTTCCTTGTTAGAGAGTCTGAGAGACACTAATATCTGTCCCTTAGGAGGTTGCTCCCCTTTATCAAGAGCTTCTCCACGGGCGTTCTCAATGGCCTGGACAGAGTTGCTGATGAGGTTGACGAAGACCCGGGTGAGCTGGGGCTTTGGCCCGACCGCCTTAGCGCCTTCAAGACCCATGTAAGAGAAGTTGATGTCCTCCCTGCTGTCAAAGAGATCTATCTGCTCTTTGAGCATCTTGTCAAGATCAATCTCGACAGGTTCCTCTGTGTAGAGTTTCGCGAATGTGGAGAACTCATTGGCCGTGTCGGCCAGAAGGTCAATCTGCGAGAGGACTTCCTGGGAGATCTCATCGAAACGGTCAGCCCATGCGGGATTGCCGTTGCTCTTCATTCGAATGAGCCTCTGGATCTGCAGTTTGATGGGTGTCAGAGGATTCTTGATCTCATGCGCGACCTGACGAGCCATGGTCGCCCAAGCCTTGTCTCTCTCAGCCTGGGTGAGCTGTTTGGTGGAATTGTACAGGTCATGGACCATGAGGTTATATGCCCGGACAAGCGTCGAGACCTCATCATCCCTCTCATAGACTATGTACTCGAGATTATTGATGTCGACCTCATTCATCTTCCTTCCCACCTCTGTGATAGGCTTGAACATCTTGTCCACGGCGCGTCCCATCAGGAGTCTGGCCAGGAGCAGCAGGATCATGAACACCGTCACGATGGTGATGGAGTGGAGAACGGCCTCTGACTTGAAGTCGAAACTCTCATCGGTGAACGGGGCGCTCAT
>ONSC01000100.1 GCA_900320365.1 uncultured Bacteroidales bacterium | reverse complement strand
CTGGATGCGATCCACCTTGATGCGTCGGTAATTCTCCGGGAATGAGAGGTAATGCTCCCATGCCTGAGTGTCAGCCTTGATAGCATTAATAACCCAATCCTCGAACACGAAATTGGCGGGATCCAGGTCAGGCGCCACTGCCAGTCCGGCTGGTGTCATCTCCCCCAACCTGACCAATCGACGGCACCGTTCAAGGTTCTGCTCGCACCAGTTGCTCCTCTTCCTGCGATGCGTGAAATGCTGGATCGCCTTTCCGTCGTCGATACGCTTCATCGTGCTGTCAATCCACCCGAAACACAAAGCCACCTCCACCGCGTCCACGTAGCGGATTACCCCAGGGCAGTCTTGAGCCGCACGGTTGACCCGAATCCAGAAGTCACTGATCTTCTGGTGGTTATCTAAGTACCACCGATAGAGTTCCTCCCGGTCGGAAATGTCGAGTAGTAAAGTTACATCCATATAAGATCCGAACTATAGGCTAAGGTAAGAAAATATGTTCACGTAATATTGCTATATTTATGAGAAATTCCCTAGAAAATGAGAAAGCACTGGATTGATAACCTCCGCTGGGTGACTGTTCTTTTGGTGTTGCTATACCACGTGATCTATTTTTATAACAACAAGGGTGTCTTCGGAGGAATCGGTGGCTTCAGCGACGGGCCGCAGTATCAGGATGTCGTGATGTACATTCTCTACCCCTGGTTCATGCCACTGCTATTCCTGCTGGCAGGGATAAGCGCGCGCTACGCCCTTGAGAAACACTCAGCCAAGGAATGGTTCAAGGCACGCACCCGTAAATTGCTGGTGCCAGGTACGATAGGCCTCCTGGTATTCCATTGGATGGTGGGATATTTCAACACCGCCGTGGCAGCTAGAGAAGGAGTATTCGAAGGAGTCCCGGTAATCGCCAAGTACTTTATTTGCGCTTTCAGCGGCATTGGCCCGCTCTGGTTTATCCAGCTGCTATGGCTCCTCAGCGCTGTTATTCTTCTGGTCCGAGCGCTTGACCGCGAAGACAAGTTCTGGAACTGGTGCGGGAAAGCCGGTATCGTCACGATAATATTATTGGGCATCCTTTTCTGGGCCGGGGAGAAAACGCTTATTCGTAATCCCCGCCCGGAGAGTCTGGACGGCCTTCTAAACCTGTACAAACCTTTATTCTACCTGATTCCTTTCTTTCTGGGTTACTACGTGTTCTCACACGAAGAGGTACAGGATAAGCTCAAGAGCGCCTGGATTCCACTTACAGCCTGCGCAGTTGTCTCAGGAGCGATACTCATCGGGACCACCTTCGGTCAGAACAACACTTCTCCGGAATACCTCGGCAGCCCTCTAAACTGCCTATATGGTTGGCTCGCCTGCCTGGCTATGCTTGGCTGGTTCCAGGCCAAGTTTGACCGCACAGGAGCCTTCGCTGGCTATATGACCCGCTCAAGCTACGGGATCTACATAGTTCACTACCTTGTGATAGCATCGTTGGGATACATGATGAAGATGTACACCGTGTTGCCGCCATGGGCAATGTACATTATACTGGCAGTGGCGGTATTCACGCTCTCACCGCTCATCTACGAGATTCTCCGCCGCATACCCTTTGTCAGATGGGCTGTCTTCGGAGAATCATCTCACCAACGGTAGTAAGGTGTTTAACGGATCCGTGCCCGGATGATGCGCACATCATCCAGAGGACGGTCATTCCTATCCGTGGGAACCTGCTGTATGGCGTCAACCACATCAAGGCCCGAAACGACTTCTCCGAAGACGGTATATTGCCCGTCCAGATGAGGCGTCCCGCCGACGGTCTTATACACCTCCCGCATCTCTGGCGTTAGCTTCACACGACCTCCTGTACGCTCATCAAGACGTTTCTGAACATTGTCCAGTCCCTGTTCATCGAATATCTTGCCCCAGACGATGTAAAACTGCATCGCCGAACTGCGCTGCTCAGGGTTCACGTCATCACCCTCACGGGCAGCCGCCAAAACACCACGGCGATGGAATATTCCTTCATCCAGACTGAACTCCGCAGGAACCGTGTATGGCCTGTCACCTTCTCCCAGAAAGACTCCAGGAGCAGCGTCCTTAGAATCGGGATCTCCACCCTGGATCATGAAATCACGGATCACGCGGTGGAACAAAAGTGAGTCGTAAGCGCACTCCTTCACCAACTTGACGAAGTTGTCACGGTGCTGAGGTGTGGCATCGTACAGTTTAAGCTCAATATCGCCTTTAGTGGTTTGCAGCACCACGTGGACTTCACTCTTCTTGCATGCGATGAGAATCAGCGACGACAGAACCGTCAAAATAAAGATCTTTCTCATATTCCCGGAACTATTTAGCTATAAAGCCGGTGACTAACTTGAACACGGGTTCGTAACTGTCAAATTTGACAGTCTTGATGTTATCAGCCGGTGTATGGTAATGCGGAAAAGCGCTTCCCTCCTGATTCTCAAGGAATATGCAAGGAACGCCACGGACAGCGAAAGGATAATGGTCACTATTAGCGGCCAGGGCTCCACGGTCAATCTTGGTGAACAGGTGTCCCTCGGCGTTTACAGCTTCGAACTTCGGGAATTCCTCCATCCCCGCATCGCTCACCTCACAGTAAATCGCAGGGTTGTCGTCACCAATCATATCAATATTAAAGAGATACTTTATTTGATTCAGCGGAACCGATGGGTGCTCAGCGAAATAGGTTGAGCCTCTCAAATTGGCATCCTCGCCGGAGAAAGCCACAAACCACATATCATACTCTGGCTTATTCTTGGCATAGTATTCGGCCAGAGTGACGATTGTAGCGGTGCCTGACGCATTGTCGTTAGCGCCCGGATAATATACTTTACGGCCAAGATTGCCAAGATGGTCATAGTGCGCCGTGAACACATAGCATCCGTCATGTCTCTTGCCCTCCACCTTGGCTATCACGTTGAAGAGCCCGTAATCATTCAGGAACTCATTGTCCACGTTCAGCTTCACGCTTTTAACACCATCTATCGCCGCTGGCGTCACCCAGACGATGGGCTTATCGACCACCTTCTCGCCGTATGCCTTGAAAAACTTGATAGGAGCAGCCCATGTGTATAGCAGCCCGGCATTGGCGCACTCCCCCGCCTTTTGCAAGCGGGAGAACACCTTGCCATGTTTATATGTGAACCAGAAATCGCAGCAGACCATGCAGCCCTTATTCTCCGGCTTGGCTAGGTCAGCAAGCATCGCATCCGGATCGAAGTTCAACGTATCAACGTGATACACAGGGAATTCCCCTTTCACGCCCGGTGAATACTCGCGCATCGAGAAGTCCACGCCAGCACGAAGCGGCTTTCCGTCAGCCGACATTTCCATAGCGCCGCAGAAAGTGTTGATATTTATGGAGAATGGCTGAACAGTCACCTCATCCACTCCGGCTTTCTTAAACTCCTTGACAAGATACTTACCGGCCTTATTGGCCCCGTCCCGGGCATAACCGCGGCCTTGGAACTTGGCCGAGCTGAGAGACTTGACAACTTTCTTGAAATGAGGCAGATCCTGCGCCGACAACTGCAGGCTGATCAGCGCCAATAATATGATAATAAGCTTTTTCATCGTAGTTATTCTCACTTTCACACAAATATAACTTTTTTAACAGTTTTACGTATCTTTGAAACATAATAACACTCCTATGCCACTATCACATTCCCAACGAATCAGAATATTCAACTCCACTCTGGCTGCCATTCGTCAAGGTTGGTATCTCCCCGACTCCGGAAAGAAGGTGGAACTTCCTACTGTCCAAGAGGTTATGTCAGCATCAAAGATGTACTCCCAGCCAGAGCGGTTGATTACCGGCCCCATCGAACCAGTCCAAACCGAGGTGCGTGTGGAGAACAGTGACTGTGTGCTCGCGGCAAAGCGGCTCATCGATGAGGGCTACAATCCAGCGATGCTGAATCTGGCCGACCTCTATGTGCCTGGCGGTCTAGTGGAGCACGGCTCAGGGGCTCAGGAGGAGAATCTGTGCCGACGCAGCAACCTTATCCTCTCACTCTACCAGTTCTCAAGGGACAGGATCCGGCAATATCCAAACCTCGGCCTCGTGCCGAACGAGGACCAGTATCCGATGGACAGGCGCTTCGGAGGAGTATACAGCGGCACAGTCACTTTCTTCCGCGGCCCCGAGGCGGACGGCTATAAGTTCGATGACGTAACCTACAATATTCCTGTGATTTCCGTAGCGGCAATTAGCGGTCCCCGCATCGACAGAGACGGCCTTATGTTCCCCGAGGAGACTGCACTGACCTTGGACAAGATGCGCACTATTTTCAGGATCGCGAAAGCGAACGCCCACGACTCTTTAGTTCTATCGGCGTTGGGTTGCGGCGCGTTCTCCAATCCTCCCGCACACATAGCGAAACTCTTCCACCAAGTCATCAATGAGGAAGAGTTCAGTAATTATTTCAAGCTAATAGATTTCGCCATCATCGACGGCTACCGTACCGGCCTCGCCCACAATCCTGAAGGCAATCTCCTCCCCTTCCAAAGGGAGTTTTCCTCTATTTGATCTCGTACGGGATGCCTCTTCTCTCGAGGGATGTCTTGATCTTGAAGTATGCCATGTGAGGCTCCTTCACGGCGAACTTTTTACCAAAGACCCTAATGAGAGTGTCAGGGTTCTTCACTTTGAGGTTATCCATCAGTTTGATCGTGTCTTTTTGGGAGACTACGATACTCTCCTCCTTTGCGGGATCCTCATCCCAGCCACAACGGGTGACGACATATTTCCCATTCTCAACCTTCGCCACAATGCTGTAGCCATCTCGATTGAAATAAGTTGCCACGGGAACTTTGTTCTCCCACTGGACATCTATCTGCGGGGACCGCTGCTTTGTCTTGACTGATTTTGCCATAGGATTTGTAATTAAGTGTTCTTTCCGAAATATAGGAATATCACCGTAATAATGCAAGATTTCCCTATATTTGATTCTGAAACCATCTCAACTAGATTTATGAAACGCATATTCCTGACTGCTATAGCCGCTTTGGCCGTTTTGAGCGCTGGCGCCAAGGTTCAGCTCACCCCTCTATTCACAGACAATATGGTATTCCAGCAAAACTGCCAGGCTCCTGTCTGGGGCAAAGCGGCGCCGGGAACGGAGGTGAAAGTTACTCCATCATGGAACAATAAGACTTACAGCGCCATAGCCGATGCCGAAGGCCGTTGGCAAGTCAGTGTTCCCACCCCGAAAGGCAGCTTCAAAAAATACACTCTCACCATCTCAGACGGCGAGCCCCTGGTTCTCCAGAATGTCGTTGTAGGTGAGGTCTGGCTGGCGTCAGGACAGTCCAATATGCAGATGCCAGTTGAAAGCTGGAGAGCAAAACGAGTCAATCAGGACGACATTAATAACGCGACTGAATACGCAGATGTCAGGCTGCTTCAAGTCTCGAGGGCGACAGGCATGGTCGAGCATGATTATTTCAGCGCGGATTTCGACGAGTGGAAAGAATCTTCTCCTGAGACAGTACGCAATTTCTCAGCGGCGGGATGGTATTTCGGACGCAAGCTCTTTGATGAGCTTAAAGTGCCAATAGGCGTCATACACAGCAGTTGGGGCGGAACTATCATCGAGGCATGGATGAGCGAGGGGGCGATCAAGTCCTTCCCCGAAACCCTTAACCAGCTCGCTCTAGTGAAAAAGCTTTCCGACAATGAGGCCGAGCGTGAGAAGACCTACGAGGAGGAGATTGACGCTTTCTTCCAAAACGCTAAAAATCAAGACATTGGTCTTAACGGAGGTGTCGCTGTCTGGGCTCAGCCACTCTTCAACGACAGCAGCTGGAAGACCATCTCGCTCCCCTGCAAGGTTCAAGAGCTTTGGCCCGCCACCAACGGCATCTATTGGTTCCGTAAGGAAATTGACATACCATCCAGCTGGGAAGGACATGATATTACTTTGAGCCTCGGTCCTGTCGATGACTTCGACGAGACATATTGGAACGGCGAGATTGTTGGTTACGGAAGAATATGGAACAAGGCCAGGGAATATTCAATCCCCGCCCGCCTGGTCAAAGCCGGGAAAACCGTGCTCTGCATCAGAAACACTGATGACCATGGAGATGGAGGAATATATGGTGACAGTTCCCTTCTTTTCATTAAAGGACCTGACGGAGGTAAAATAAGCCTGACAGGCGACTGGAAGGTTACTCTGTCCGTTTCCTTCAAGGATATGCCTAAATCCGCCACAAGGGAGCCAAACATGGTCACAGTTCTATATAATGCCATGATAAAGCCTCTCGCACCTTTCGCGATCAAAGGAGCGATATGGTACCAAGGTGAATCCAATGCCGGCAAGGCGTATCGTTACCGTGACTTCATGAATGCTCTCATTCTTGACTGGAGGGCTCTATGGGGATATGATTTCCCGTTCTATATCACTCAGTTAGCCAGCTACAAGCCCATCACGAGAGTGGCCGGTGATGATGATTGGGCAGAGCTTCGGGAGGCTCAGACCATGTCCACGAAGGCACTGGACAATGTTGGCATGGCTTGCATAATCGACTTAGGTGAAGCTGAGGATGTCCATCCGGTCCGTAAGAAAGAGGTTGGAGAACGCCTCGCCAATCTGGCGTTGGCTAATGATTATGGGAGAAAACTCGTTGTCAATGGACCTCGTTACGCCGGTTATACCATCTGTGGCGATGCGATCCGGGTGAAATTCACTGATGTGGCCGGTGGCCTGAAGGTAATCCCCTCAGGGAACTTCGCCTCAGACAGATACGGGAAAGACGGGATGGATTCCGAACTTGTCAAAAAGGCCGAATCAGGCTCTCTGATTGGCTTCCAGATAGCTGGCGGCGACCGAGTATGGCATTGGGCGAACGCGACAATCTCAGGCGATGAGGTCATCGTATCATGCCCTGAGGTAAGCCGTCCTATGGCTGTCCGCTATGGATGGGGCGCAAACCCTGTCTGCAACCTCTTCAACAGCGAAGGCCTTCCCGCTTGGCCATTCCGTACTGACGACTGGGTTGGAATGACATACGGGAAACTCTAGCCAATAATCTCTTCGGGAATGGGAATTAAACTCAAGGCTCTTATACTTATCACCTGCATACTGGCGGCTACCCTGCTGGCAAGCCAAGAAACTCATGCCCGCGCTATCCATGTCAAAAGCGAGAAAGCCTTGAGGAGAGCGGTCACTAACGCTGTCCAAGGCGATACCATTGTTCTGCGTAAAGGTATTTATCGCCTGCGGAGACAATTAGTGGTCGAAGGGAAATCAGGCGTGGTGATCAAAGGAGAAGGAGCCTGCCTGAGTGGAGGCATGCGCATCCCCTTATGGCGCCTTAGGCAAGCTAAAGGCCTGGATAAAGGTGTGTTAAGGGCAAATCTCAAGCGATATCCGATTGGGGAGATATGCCCGAAAGGAGATCCCCATCTGACCGGTCCGTCATGGTCCGAGCTGTTCGCTGACGGAGTGCCGATGCGTCTTAGCGAATGGCCCGACGAGGCTCCGCTTCCGCTTGATTCAGTCGTGACTCCCGGAAGAGGTTACATCCGTCCTCCGGAAGGAGACGGCTTTGGTGTCATCGCTTTCCGGGAAGACAGGCCGCTGGAGTGGAAACATCCTGAGCTGGGATGGCTCTGGGGATGTTTCCGATTCGGATGGACCAGCGAATTGACCCCGATAAAGAGAATTGGCAGAGACAAGACCATTGAAGCGGGAAGCCTCACTAATTATGGCTTCGGCCACAATCCGGGTGAACGGTTCCAGAGATGGAAGGTTTTGAATATTCCAGAAGAAGTCACCTTACCAGGAGAGTATTCACTGGACGCGGATGGCAAAAAGACATGGCTAAGACTTCCTAACGACACTAAGCGGCTGGAAATCAGCGTATTGACACAACCCTTAGTTCGCCTTGTAAATTGCTCGAATGTGGTCATCTCCGAGCTGGAAATGACCTGCTCTAGAGGAGATGCCGTATCCATATCAGGTTGCTCCGACACCAGGTTGGAAGATTGCGTCATCCATGGAATGGGGCACGTGGCGGCCTCGATTGATGGCAAGAGCCGCTCATGCGGACTGGCGTGTTGCGAACTTTACGATCTCGGTGCGGGAGCCGTGGAACTTGCCGGAGGAGACCGTGTGAACATAGTCCGTGGCGATAATTATGTGGAGAACTGCCGCATCCACAAGATGCAGTATCGGGTTGGAGTCGTGATGAGCGGATTAGGCAACAGGATCTCTGGTTGCGAGTTCTACAATTCCGCCACAATGGCCATCCTGATGCTCGGCAACGATCAGACCGTCGAATATTGCAACGTCCACCACGTCTGTCTGGACATCGAAGACAACGGTGCTCTTTACCACGGGCGAAACCCTGCGCAAAGGGGCAGCGTAATCAGGGGCAACTATTTCCACGACATAGAGGTACCCTTTAACGTGAGGGCTCTCTACCATGACGACGGTTCTGGTGCCGTGGAAGTTTACGGCAATATATTCCAGAATATCACCTCCCCTCCTGTGCAGATAGGTGGCGGGAGTGATATACGTTATCACGACAACATATTCATGGACCTCCCATGCGCTGCCGTCAAGACAGATGGACGACTGAAGACATGGGGCGCTGACCGACTTATCGCCCACCGCGATTCGGTCGCACTCGTGGATGGTCCGGCATTCAGGGCACACTACCCGGAATTCGCCTCATATTATGAGGGTGACCCGGCGGAACCGCAGCGTAATGTATTCACGCGCAATGTGTTCTATAAAGTGAAATGGGCTTTTGAGAAAGTGATCTGGAGCGATCACATCTTCAACAATGACATCGAGGGGAAAGCCAATTTCATATCCATGATGTGTGATAATATAAAGACGGACGAGAACCCCGGTTTCTTGGATCCCACCAATCCTTTGGCAGGATTTACCGCGAATCCTTCATTGCTTGACACCATACCCGGATTCATTCTTCCGGATCTTTCAAGGATTCCTCCAACATCCAGCGTGTCGAATGACGCCTACAGACCCCAATCCGCCGCTGGATTCACCGGTCAGATTGCCGGAGTATCCGATGAGCTGCACACCCCGGCAGGCAGGGCACAATGATCATCTGACCAAGTACCTCTTCCTCTCTTCTTCAGGGAACTTCTCTATGGAGTAGCGGAGCATTGTCCTTGGCATGGAGCGGAAACGTGGCTCCAAATATTCCACAAGGGCATTCTTATCCTTTTTGCCGGCCTCACGGAGAAGCCAGCCTACAGCCTTGTGAATCAAATCGTGGGGATGGTTGAGGAGGATGTCAGCTATCGCGAACGTGTCATCCATCTGACCATGCCTTATGAATGTCATAGTGCTGACAATCCCTATCCTCTTCTCCCAAATCGTTTTCCCATTCCTCGCGAGGTCATAAAGCAACGAACGGTCTTTGTCCAGAAGCCAAACTCCGAGCAAAGGATAACAGGAAAGGTCCACGAGATCCCAATTATTTATCTTGTCGGTATGGGAGAGGTAGAAATCAACGCATTTGTTCCGCTTCACCGCATCCCGCTTGGAGTGCGAGAATATCTCTACCAGGGCGAGAAGGCCAGCCAGCCTGACCTCATGATACTCGCTCAGAAGGCACTCCTCGAGCTCGGGGAAGCCGACTTCCCCCCAACTCTCTTTCACAACCATCCTCGTCACCGGGACCTTGATCCCCAGAAACTTATCCCCTTCTCCATATTCCCCTGGCCCGGTCTTGAAAAAACGGGATAATCCCTCCACCTGAGAAGGATCAGCATGGGACAGTATTCCCTCGAGCAGTTTATTCAAGCCGATGAGCTTTTAGTGTTATTCCGTCATCTTGATGGAGGTGGTCCGGTTGACCGGGAGCGAGAAGGCGATGCCTTGAGCCTCCTGGTTCAAGCCTCCATCTTTATAGATAGCCTTCAATACGGCGTCTTTGATATCAGAAGGCACAAGGATCAGAAGAATCTCCTTGTCAGGTTCCTTTGTCTCTTTTCCTGGTATCTCATACGGTGCCGGAACGTCCTCGCAGCAAGTGAATGCGAATACGCCTAACAGGGCGAGGAGGATGCTTTTAAATGTTGTTTTCATTGT
>ONSC01000150.1 GCA_900320365.1 uncultured Bacteroidales bacterium | reverse complement strand
TACGACTACGCCGGCACGGACATCCACTCTATCACCATGCTTGACCGCTGGCCCGATCGCCACATCGCCCCCAAGCACCTCCCCACCTTCCGCACCCTGTAGCATTTAGCCAGGTCTTTGGCCTCCTGGCCAACCGTGCACTTTCCCAGTGTTTCACTATGGCCTTCTCCCTTGTATCCGCCTGGTTCTTTTGGGGCGGGTTTGGCATGGGGCCTTTTGCAACTAGCTGATAACAAGCTGTTTCCATTGAGCAATATTCCAAACCCACTTTCTTTTCGGGGGTCTGGAATTTCGCGAAAGATAACAAACAGATTGTCAATACGTTGGCCAAAAGCCGATTCCAGACCCCGGGGATGGCCGAGAAAATGCGCTGAATTATATTCCTAAATCCTTAATGTTCCTGATAACATCTTGCCTTTAGTTGTTTTTTTACGGCAACAGCCCGTTAAGTTGCCGACCGACCATGCGGAGTAACAGAAAAAAGGTATATTTGCAGATAGTATGCTTAGACAAGTGATAAAGACCATATTCGCCCTGCTGCTCCTCACCTTTGCGGCGGTTCCGGCCATGGGGCAGATTCCGGGGCATGGAGCTCTGGAGGGGCTTGAGCCTTCGTCAATTAGCTCATTTGATGGGACTTATGAGGAGGGCTTCGAGAATATTGTCTCCTTGATGGAGCGCTACGACGGAAAAGGAAATGTCTCGCTGATTAAGCTGGGACGTGTTGCGATGACAATGGGAAAGACCGTTGGCAAGGCTGGAAGCGCCTGGACCCGGAAAGTAGCCAAGGCGTTTAAACATGTTGGAGTTGTCTGCATGCTTGACTATGGCTACAGCAGCCCGAACCTCAAGGACGAGATAGAAGCCTCCATCTTGAGGAATATAGTCAAAGAGAATCTCGTGAAACGAGACGGTGAGGGCTCCCTAACTTTTGATGAGACCTATGGCATTATCTCAGAGGATGGTAAGCATGTCTCGGACCTGATAATAATCCTTTATGGCCAGTCAGTGGTCACGTTAAAAGGGACTGTCCTGTCCTCTGACGTCGACCGTATAGTCCGCCGTCTCAATAAGCAGCTATAGTATAGCCTATCACTATAGGATCCGCTCCAGAACATCTTTTCCCACACCCAGGATGCGTGCCAACTGAGCTCGCCCGGCCCCATATCTATAGGAGATTAATCTCGCCATTCGCAGCAGTTCTTTCCTATCCAGCATCTTTTATTCTTTCAGTTAACTCAGAGTCACTGAAGACGACTGACTCGTGTATTCCATGCGCCTCCTCGACTTCAGCCTCTAGAGAGTATCTTCTCAAAAGATCAAAGTACTCGACGCTTCCGGAGAACTTTTCGACGGTACTTTTGTAGAACACAAAAGATGAATTCAGTATTCTGCCATCTTCGAACTCATATGTTCCCGGGACTTTGGAATGTGTTCTGAATAAGCGCTTTATCTCAGCGGCTCCGAGACCTGATACCTTGCTACCATGTTGGATCCTATTTGAGAAGTAGACATCCGCCGAACTCCATCGATAGGTCTCCGGCGAGGCCATTCTGGCCTTATACGGGTTGCGGTGGATGTAGCATATCTCACTTTTGAGTTGGGACTCTGAGGTGACAGCGACCACGTCGAGATCGTCCCTACGGAAAACACCACTAATACCGTAAGTCTTTCCGAGCATCTGGGCGATTCGGAGTGTCACTTTGTCATAATACTCCAGACAGTCTTTGTAGGTTCCGCACAGGAGGAGGTGGATGTGATTGTCCATCAGGCAGTAAGCGATGATCTTTACCCTAGATCCAGGGAGTAGTAGGGCCAAAGTGTTGACACCGAATATGAAATCTTTGTCGGACCGGAAAATACGCCGAGTCTCCTGATGAGAAGACGAGAAGTGGTAGATACCACGAGCCCCATTGAAGGGATCTACAAATGTGTTCCGTTTCATAGTCTAAATTTTCCACTAATATATGGAAAATAGGCTAATCATCCGCCTACAACCTGGGGGTATGGAATGGGATTTTGGGTAACATGTTGATAGTCAAACGGTTGTAGTTTACGATATTCCAGACCCTCGAAATAATTGTGGGTCTGGAATATGGTTCAGCGGAAATGGTTGGCAATCAGCTTATTATAAAGAGCAACATGCCAAACCCGCCAGAAAATTAATTAGCAGATGAGCCTGAAAAGGTCACAGAGGGAGGCGTTGCTGGAAATATGCTGAATACGTCTGAGGAACCTATCACTTAGAACAGATTCTTTCCGGCGGAGGAGACTGCGTTTTCAACGTCGTCCCGCTTCATCAGGCCGTCAATCCCGATGAAGACCGTCTCTTCCGAGTCCAGGACTGTCAGTAGCAGGCTCTTGATAAACTCGTCGTCTCCAAGGGATAAGATGTTGATTTTCTGCCCCTTATCCTTAACCTCCATCAAGGTTTCAAACTTGTTCCCACCTACAATCTTCACCACGTCCTTGGAAATCTTCTCTGCCAAGGATGTGTCTTCGGTCTGGAGCATGTAGAACCCTGTCATCGACTTGATCATCGGGCTCAAGTCCACATCGCTTTCCTCGATTCTGATCTCAGGGATTTTCCCGATCATCTTGAACATCGCAGGGGAAATGTAGACCGCGGTGACGCGGTCGTCATCGGAGTATTTCTGGTAGATGGACTTATAGTCCTGGGCCGATGCCAAAAGGGCGGTGAGGCCTGCTATTAAAGTGAGTAATATCTTTTTCATCGTTTAATGCTATTCATTTGGTTATTAACTGTTTCCGTAAAACTGAGCAATGCTCTCTCGACCTCGGCGTAGGCGACGGCCGGATCATCGAAAGTATCTTTCAATGGCTTCGGCCTTAGCGATAAACCAAGTGAGGCGATGACGACAAGCGAAGCCGCCGCTCCGGCGAGCCAAAGGATACGATGCTTTGAGCTGCTATGCTCTTCGACAGAGGCTCTGACCCTGTCCTCAAGTCCTTCCGGAACTTTCACGGAACTGTCTAAAGATATCCGCTCGAGGTCCTCCAGGCTGAGTTTTTCTATATCTTCAATCTTCTTCATCGCTTGTCATCTTTTTCAGTTTCTTTCGCGCGACGCTAAGTTTCACCCTGACATTGATTTCCGAGAGTCCGGTGCGACGCGCTATCTCCGGGTAGGGAATATTCTCGAAAACCCTCATTTCCAATACTTTCCGCTGACTGTCAGGCAGGCGGGCCATGCATTCCCGTATCCTTTGGAGTTTCTCCCTGCCGATCAGCCCGTTGTCCGTGGACTCTTCAGTCGAGATCATTGATGCCAGGATTTCCGGTTCGGGAAACACGGTTCTTGACCTGGCTGCACTTTTTATTCTATCCAGGCATATATTCTTTACCATCGTGAGTCCGAACGCGAGCGGATTGTCCACATTGCCGAGAGTCGATCTTCTATTCCATAGCTTAAGGAACATGTCCTGCACGGCATCCTGTGCCTCAGCCTCCGATTCAAGGATGTAGAATGCAACCTTGTAGAACCTGTCGGCGAGAGGAAACCAAACGCTATTGAACTCCTCGGAACTCATTGATTTATTTGCTTCTAGAGTTAACGAAGCTGGCGACGTCATCGGTCCTTATCAGTCCGCGGACACAAATCACAGCTCCGCTTCCAGGGGCATTGATCACAAGACCGCTGATGTCCTTGCCGTCATCACTCGGGAAGGCGTAGATCTCAACCTTATCATCATGATCTTTGGCCTGGATAAGGAGGAACTCTTTACTGAGCACCTTCGAAAGCCTGTTCGCGAAATCCCTTTTCACGCCATCTGAGCAATCCTCGTAGCTGGCGATGCTGACATGCTTTACCTCCCGCATGAGCGAGAGTATCTCTTGGGCGTCCTTGTCTCCCTGCTGCCTGATCGCCGCTTTTGCTAGCGCCAGACCGACCCTACCGAGGTTAATCAGCTGAAAATCAGTATGTCCGGAATACTCTTTCATCAGCAAATTGACCCTTTTGCCGTAATCAATGGAAGGGGTTGCGGCTAGGGTCCGTGTTCCGGCGACGACTGACGCGAGGAAGACCAAAAAGGCGATGACTGTTTTTCTCATGTCTACGAAGTTAATAATTATTCCAAACTCCGCTATAAAGACGATCGAAGACCCGAAATGTAACGACCGAATGTCTTTTTTTTTACCCTGGCTATCGTTTTTTCCTTGCAAACCCTCCTGTCTATTTACTATAAAGTCAAAGAATACGGTATTTCCTTACCTTCAGAGTAAATTATTTACTTCCAGGGCAGGAAAAGGGCTTTTTCCGTGTCCTGGGAGTAGCTGAGATCCAGTGTAGGTGCCGGGCAAGTGGCTGTAAGCAAGCCGGTACCGAAAAGGTAGCAGTAAACCGGCTATGAAAAAACATTTATGGCTATCATAAGAAAAAGTGTTTCTGTTTTTGAATATCTGGTCAGGCTTTTTTAATTACATTGCGGGAAAGAAAAAGCTTAGACTATGAATCGTGTTGAGAGATTTAAAAAGTGGGCTGAGTACAGGACTTGGCCTATGGGTTACTATCACCTTGTCGTTGAGTCATTTGAGAAGGGCCAGATGTTCAATAATGAATTTCAATTCGCTGCCGGGATGAACACTGTGGCACTGGCTCAGTTTGTTTACGAAGTGGTAATCCTGGTTTTCGATCTGATGGTCAACCATGCCCATTTCCTGGTTCGTTGCACAGGCGCCGCTGCTGTGGACTTTTTCGTTTCTTTTAAGAAGAGGGTTAATTCTGAGCTTGTGGCAGACGGATACCCTCCGTTACCAGACGATCTGGGTTTTAAACTTCTCCCCATTGATGTGAACGATCCGTATCATCTGAAAGATGTGGCGGTCTACATCCCTCGTAATCCTTATAAAGCTAATAGCAGGATAACTCCTTCCGGTTATATTTGGAGCTCAAATTATTTGATTTTCAGCGATATAATTAAGCTTATACAGAAAAAGCCATTGAAAGAATTCTCTGCAAGCAAATCGCGTAAAATACTGAAGTCTAAGACTGTACTTCCTGGTGATTATCTGTTCAATGAGAATCTCGGAATCATTCTTCCAGAATCGTACGTAGCGACAGATGAAGTTGAAAAAATAATAGGCTCTTCATGGAATTACTGCGACAGGATTGTCCGGAACATGGACGCCTATGTCCGGATCGCCGAAAAGATTAGTGACAGGATCTTTATTAATGACAACGAGTTAGGTACGATTATCTATTCGATCTGCAAGAATAAATACGGTGTCAAGTCATATCTTGAGTTAGGTTTGAGTGATAGATGTTCTTTGGCTGTAAGGTTGGCCAAAGATTACCACATCGAACCTAAGAGAATATGCCGAAAACTCTCCATCGAGCGGTCAGTTTTAGAGGACCTGTTGCGATAAACCTGCAATCTCGTTACTCCGGGGGCGAAAAATAGCCGTTTTCTTACCCTCAGAGTATAATATTTACTCCCAGGTCAGGAAAAGGGCTTTTTTCGTGTCCTGGGAGTAGCTGAGATTAGGTGCCGGGAAGGTTGCTGTAAGCAAGCCGGTGCGCTATAGCTTTTCGAGCTCGGAGATCCAAAGCTGGACTTTGGCGTCTGAGGGCATGCGGAAGTCGCCGCGGGGCGAGAAGCTGACCGGGCTGATTTTCGGGCCGTCGGGCATGCATGAGCGCTTGAACTGCTGGCTGAAGAATCTCCAGTAGAACTTCTTGAGCCACTTGAGGATGGTCTCCGCATCGTATCTACCAGAGAACGCCCTGCATGCGAGGAAGTAGATCTTGGAAGGGGAGTAGCCGTGGAGCATGAAGTTGTAGATGAAGAAGTCATGCAACTCGTAAGGTCCGATGAGGTCCTCGGTCTTTTGCTTGATCTCGCCTTTGTTGTCGGCAGGCATAAGTTCCGGACTGATAGGAGTTTCCACGATGTCCAGCAATATCTCTGCGGCGGATCTGCCACCTGATGCGGCAGGTGAGGTGAACACGTTAGCGGCTGCCCAGCGGACCAGATGCTTTATCAAGGTCTTGGGTACGGAGGCGTTGACTCCATACATCGACATGTGGTCTCCGTTATATGTGCACCAGCCGAGGGCCAGCTCTGAGAGATCACCCGTCCCGACCACAAGGCCGTTCTCCTGATTGGCCGTGTCCATGAGGATTTGGGTCCTCTCACGCGCCTGGGCGTTCTCATATGTGGAGTCCATGACGGCAGGGTCGTGACCGATATCCTTGAAGTGCTGCTCCACGGCGGGAACAACTGAAATTTCCCTGGATGTCACTCCAAGAGCCTCCATGAGGTCCACAGCGTTTGATTTTGTCCTGACGGTCGTACCGAGTCCAGGCATGGTGATGCCTATAATTCCTGACCTGTCGTAACCGAGTTTGTCAAAAGCCATCGCTGTGACAATCAGCGCCAGAGTGCTGTCCAGGCCACCTGAGATGCCGATAACCGCCTTTTTGCAGCCAATATGCTCCATTCTCGCCGCTAGACCAGTCGACTGGATAGCCAGGATCTCCTTGCAGGCTTCAGCCTCCTCGGCGGGATCACCTTCCGGCAGGAAAGGATGCGGCTCAACCTCGCGATACAGACACTCTGAGAAATCAGTCGGCGCGGGATCGCCAAGCTCGAAGCGGCAATAGAGGTTTGAATATTCACAGGCTGAAGTCCCGTCAGGAGCCATGCCTCTGAATGAGTTCTTTTTCTGGCGGTGTACCCCGATTTTCTCGATGTCGATGTCGGCGAAAGTGATGGTGTCCTCCATCTGGAATCTCTCGTTCTCCGCCAACAACTCTCCGTCCTC
>ONSC01000094.1 GCA_900320365.1 uncultured Bacteroidales bacterium | reverse complement strand
AGGTCCTTGGATTCAAGATTACTGATATAATGTTCAACGGCACGGCAGAGGACCTCAAAGCCACGAAGGTCACCCAGCCTGCAATATTCCTACATTCGGTTGTGTTGGCGAAGTGCTATGAAGGGTTCGCTCCTGACATGGTCGCTGGCCACTCCCTCGGAGAGTTCTCAGCCCTGGCCGCTGCCGGAGCGATGGCTTTTGAGGACGCCCTTCGTCTTGTCTCAATCAGGGCAACAGAGATGCAGAAATGCTGCGAGAAGGTTCCTGGAGGCATGGCAGCCATCATCGGTCTTCCAGATGAGAAAGTCGAGGAGATATGCTCAGGCATTGATGGGATAGTGATTCCCGCCAATTTCAACTGCCACGGACAGATAGTCATTTCCGGAGAGAAAGAAGCGATTGATAAGGCTTGCGAGGCCGCCAAGGCCGCCGGAGCCAAGAGGGCTCTCCCGCTTCAGGTGGGAGGCGCCTTCCACTCCCCTCTCATGGAACCCGCAAGAATAGAGCTCGGTAAGGCTATCCAGGAGACGGAGATAGTCGCTCCTGTTTGCCCTATATACCAGAATGTCACCGCGAAGCCCACAACTGACCCGACTCTCATCAAGGAGAACCTGCTCAAGCAGCTCACTTCTCCGGTGAGATGGACGGCGACCGTGGAGAACATGATCGCTGACGGAGCCGGCTACTTCATGGAGATCGGTCCCGGCACAGTGCTCCAGGGTCTTGTCAAAAGGATCTCTGGTGGCGCTGAGGACATCACCATCGAAGGAATATCAACACTCTAACTAATATTCACATTTCAAACGATATGGCAAAAGAAAAGAAATTCATCACTTGTGATGGTAACACCGCTGTGGCGAACGTCGCTTACCTTTTCAGCGAGAACGCCTGCATTTACCCTATCACCCCTTCTTCTCCCATGGCGGAGAACATCGACGAATGGGCAGCCCACGGGAAAAAGAACCTCTGGGGCGAGACCGTGAGCGTCACTGAGATGGAAAGCGAGGCCGGTGCCTCGGGAGCTGTTCACGGCTCACTCCAGGCCGGTGTCCTCACCACCACCTACACCGCTTCACAGGGTCTTCTCCTTATGATCCCGAACATGTACAAGATCGCCGGTGAGCTTCTTCCCGGTGTCTTCCACGTGTCCGCCCGCGCGCTCGCCTCACACGCCCTCTCCATATTCGGAGACCATCAGGACGTTATGGCCTGCCGCCAGACTGGCTTCGCCCTTCTTGCTTCCGGTTCTGTCCAGGAGGCTCAGGACATCGCCGCTGTCGCCCATCTGGCCGCCATCAAGTCGAGCGTTCCTTTCCTTCATTTCTTCGACGGTTTCCGCACAAGCCACGAGATCCAGAAGATCGAGGCTCTTGATGAGGAGGCCCTCAAGGGCATGGTCAGCGAGAAGTCTCTGAAGGCTTTCCGCGACAGGGCCCTGAATCCTGACGCTCCCGTCACGAGAGGTACCGCCCAGAATGGTGACGTGTATTTCCAGGCTGTCGAGTCCAGGAATAACGTCTATGCGGCCGTTCCTGATATCGTCGCGCGCTACATGGGTGAGATCAGCGAGCTGACTGGCCGCGAGTATCGCCCGTTCACATATTACGGAGCCCCCGACGCCGAGAACATCATCGTCGCGATGGGATCTGTCACTGAGACCATCAAGGAGACCATCGACTACCTCGCCGGCCAGGGAAGGAAGTACGGTCTGGTGACCGTCCACCTCTACAGGCCTTTCGCCGAGAAGTATTTCATGAAAGTACTCCCCAAGACCGTCAAGAGGATCGCTGTACTCGACAGGACCAAGGAGCCCGGAGCTCTCGGAGAGCCTCTCTTCCTGGATGTCAAGGCCCTGTTCCAGGGCAAGGAGAACGCTCCGCTTGTGATTGGTGGACGTTATGGACTGTCTTCAAAGGACACCACTCCCGCCCAGATCGTGGCTGTCTTCGACAACCTCGAGCTCAAGGAGCCCAAGAATGACTTCACGATCGGCATTGTCGATGACGTGACCTTCAAGTCACTCGTACTCAAGGAGGAAATCTCAATAGTCAAGCCCGGAACCACCGAGTGCAAGTTCTACGGACTCGGCTCTGACGGTACCGTTGGTGCCAACAAGAACACCATCAAGATCATCGGTAGCCACACTCCCAAGTACTGCCAGGCTTATTTTGACTATGACTCCAAGAAGTCCGGCGGTTACACTTGCTCGCACCTTCGTTTCGGAGACCTTCCCATAAAGGCCCCTTACCTTGTGAGCACTCCTGACTTCGTGGCCTGCCACGTTCCTTCATATCTTGAGAAATACGATGTCCTCAAGGGCATCAAGGACGGCGGCACCCTCCTGCTCAACTCCCTCTGGGATGAGGCTGAGACCGTCAAGAGAATACCCGAGAATGTCAAGGCCATCATCGGCAAGAAGCATATCAAGCTCTACATCATCAACGCCACCAAGATCGCCTCTGAGATCGGACTTGGCAACAGGACCAACACCATTCTCCAGTCCGCATTCTTCAAGATCACCGGCATCATCCCTTACGAGGACGCTGTCAAGTACATGAAAGACGCCATCGTGAAGAGCTACGGCAAGAAGGGTGAGAATGTCGTGAATATGAACTATGCCGCCGTCGACCGTGGTGGTGAGTACACCGAGGTCACAATCCCCGCCGAGTGGGCTGAGATCAGCGCTAAATTCGAGACACCCAACAAGGACCGTCTCGCCCCCGCTTTCGTCAAGGAGATTGCCGACGTGGTCAATTCCCAGAACGGTGACTCGCTGCCTGTCAGTGCGTTCCTGCCTTACATGGACGGCACGATGCCAGCCGGTACCGCCGCTTTCGAGAAGCGTGGTGTCGCCGTCATGGTGCCCAGTTGGGATCCTGACAAGTGTATCCAGTGCAACACCTGCGCCTTTGTTTGCCCTCACGCCGCCATCCGTCCGTTCCTTCTCACTGCTGAGGAGGCCGAGAAGGCTCCCGCAGGACTTAAGAAGACCGCTGGTAAGGCTGTTCTGAAGGAATACACCTTCGCTCTCGCCACCTCTGTCGATGACTGTACCGGTTGCGGCAACTGCGTGGATGTGTGCCCCGCCAAGGAGAAAGCCCTCGTCATGGTTTCCGCCCTCGACCAGCATCAGGAGCAGGAGAACTTCAACTGGCTCCACTCCAAGGTCGGTTACAAGGAGGATGTCGTGAACAAGGCTGCCAACGTGAAGAACTCTCAGTTCGCCCAGCCCCTCTTCGAGTTCAGCGGCGCATGCGCCGGTTGCGGTGAGACTCCTTACATCAAGAATATCACCCAGCTCTTTGGAGACAGGATGATGATAGCCAACGCCACAGGTTGCTCCTCCATCTATGGAGCTTCCTTCCCCGCCTCCCCTTACTGCGTCAATGCACAGGGACACGGCCCGGCATGGCAGAATTCCCTGTTCGAGGATAACGCCGAGTTCGGTCTTGGAATGAAGATCGGATCCGACCGCGCCCGCGAGACTGTGGCCAACATCATGACCCAGATCACAACATGCGAGTGCTGCAGTGAGGACATCAAGGCTCTCGCCCAGCAGTGGCTTGACAACAAGGAGAACGCCGCTGTCACCCGCGAGGTGGCCGACAAGATCGTTCCTCTCGCTGAGGGTTGCAAGTGCGACTGCTGCTCAAGGCTCCTCGAGTACAAGCGCTTCATCGCCGCCCGTAGCCAGTGGATATTCGGTGGTGACGGTTGGGCATACGACATCGGTTATGGCGGTCTGGACCACGTCCTCGCCTCCGGCAAGAATGTCAATGTGCTCGTCCTTGACACCGAGGTTTATTCGAACACCGGTGGTCAGAGCTCAAAGTCCACTCCGGCTGGTGCAATCGCAAAGTTCGCCGCTTCAGGTAAGAAGATCCGCAAGAAGGATCTCGGCATGATGGCCATCAGCTATGGTTATGTCTATGTGGCCCAGGTCGCAATGGGAGCCTCTCCCGCACAGTACCTCAACGCCATCAAGGAGGCTGAGGCTTACGACGGTCCTTCCCTCATCATCGCTTACGCCCCTTGTATCAACCACGGTCTTAAGGCCGGTATGGGACTGAGCCAGAAGGAAGAGAAGCTCGCCGTGGATTGCGGTTACTGGCACCTCTACAGGTACAACCCGGATCTCGAGGCCCAGGGCAAGAACCCGTTCTCGCTCGACTCCAAGGAGCCTGACTGGACCAAGTTCCAGGACTTCCTGAAGGGTGAGGTAAGGTTCGCATCCCTGTACAAACTGTTCCCCGACAGGGCTCAGGAACTCCTGACCCTCACCGAGGAATTCGCCAAGGTCCGCTATGGCACCTACGCCCGCCTCGCCGGGAAGTAATACACTGTCATCCTGAGCGCATTCAGGTTGTTATCCTGAGCGCAGCGAAGAATCTAAGAATAACGAGGGCGCCCGAAAAGGCGCCCTCGTTACTTTTTGCTTACCTGCCTAGCTGCACACTAACCGTTGTCTATGCCGGGCGGGCGGCACGCCACTCGCTAGACGTCGCCCGGACTACTCGCATCGGCCATGCACGGCCGCTCGCTAACTCGGGCCAAAAGGCCCTCAGACACACGCTCGCTTATGGCCGGCCTGGTCTTCGCTCGCCACGTCCGTTCTCCTAAGTTCGCTTAGTGGCGTCCGCCCGCTCGGCCTTCCTCGCTTTATCCGGAAATAGCTGGAGGGCATTCTTGATTGGCATAAACAATCAAGCAGTCAATGAAACGGTCTTGCGGCAGGAAGTGCCAGAGACGAAACCATCTTGATAATCAATTAGTTAAGCTATCTCCCCCAGCAGTTTTGAAGCGGGGGAGATAGTTTAATCCCCTGATAATCAGAGTGCTTTCATCTCTTCACATAACGGTCGCAGAGCATAGACCTGTCACAATTCCGTATGTCGACCTATCAGCTCAGAGCGGAAAAAGAGTTATATTTGTAAAAAGCTAATCCAGATATGGACTTCAAGGAATACATCCAGACGATTGATCAGCTCTATCACGTCGGCAACACCACCGAACACAGTTTCCGTGGCGCACTGGCCTCATACCTCCAATCCATCCTAAAAAACTTTGTGGTAACCAATGAGCCTCGTCGAATTGACTGCGGGGCACCGGACTTCGTTATTACTCAAAAGAACGTTCCTGTGGCGTTTTTGGAGGCAAAGGACGTGAATGACGGAGACTTGGACGGGCGAAGGCAGCACAAGGATCAGTTCAACCGCTACAAGTCATCTCTCAACCGCATCATCTTTACGGATTATCTGGATTTCCACCTGTACGTTGGCGGCGAATACCAGGATGCGGTGCGAATCGCCGAGACTAGAGGTGACCATATCGTTGGGATCCCGGAGAACGAGGCAAAGTTCTCCGAAATGGTTCTCCACCTTGCGGCTGAAGGGAGACAGCGGATTACATCATCATCGGCGTTGGCCAAGCAGATGGCTGCGAAGGCACACCTGCTAGCAGACGCAGTGAAGAAAAGTATTGCCATTGACGGCGAGGACGGTGACAGTGACATGGCTGCTCAGCTACGTGCCTTCAGGAACGTCCTCATCCATGACCTCAAACCGGAGGAGTTTGCTGACATTTACGCTCAGACCATCGTATATGGCCTGTTTACTGCTCGTTTGAATGATCAAACACCGGAGGACTTCTCCCGTCAGGAGGCAGCGGAACTGATACCAAAATCCAATCCATTCCTTCGAAAAATATTCCAATCTATCGCTGTCTACGATTTGGACGAGAGCATCGCCTGGATCGTGGAAGACCTAGCCTCAATGTTCTCTGCGACCGATGCTGAACGTATCATGCGGAATTACGGTGGTAACAAGCGCCATAGCGACCCGATCGTCCATTTCTACGAAGACTTCCTTGCAGAGTATGACCCGAAACTTCGTAAGGCCCGTGGCGTGTGGTACACACCAGCTCCCGTAGTGAAATTCATCGTGTCCTCCATAGACGAAATACTTCAAACAGAATTCAACCTTCCTATGGGTTTGGCTGACGATAGCACGATAACGATCAATCGTGCCATTCAGCAATCCAAAGACGGAAGGACAACTGATGGCAAGAAGCATGAAATGGTGCCGGTTCACCGGGTGCAAATCCTCGACCCTGCGACAGGAACAGGAACCTTCCTTGCCGAGATCATCCAACAGGTCCGGGATAAGTTCGAGGGCATGGAGGGTGTATGGCCGTCATACGTGGAGAATAGTCTAATTCCAAGGCTGCACGGTTTCGAGATCCTCATGGCGTCTTACACGATCGCTCACCTTAAGCTCTCTATGACCTTGAAGGCAACTGGCTACGACAGGACTTCCAAGAATCGCCTCAACGTCTTCCTTACCAATTCTCTTGAAGAAGCGACCCCTCGGTCAGCGGATCTGTTTGCCAAATGGCTTGCAGACGAGGCCGATGAAGCATCACGGGTTAAGACTGAGACCCCTGTCATGATCTGTACAGGAAATCCGCCATACTCCGTGTCAAGTCAGAACAATGGGAAATGGATCACGGATCTTGTGGCTGATTACAAGAAAAACCTTGCAGAAAGGAATATCCAACCACTCTCGGACGACTATATCAAGTTCATCCGGCTTGGCCATCACTATATCAACAAGAAGGGAGAAGGGATACTTGCTTTTATATCAAACAATTCCTTTCTTGATGGAATTATCCACAGACAGATGAGAAAGTGTTTGCTTGATGAATTTGATAAGATTTACATTCTCGACCTCCACGGTAACAGCAGGAAAAAGGAGATAGCCCCGGACGGGACTGAGGACAAGAACGTTTTCGACATTATGCAGGGGGTTAGCATAAACATCTTCGTCAAGACTGGAAAGAAGAAAAAGGGATCCAGTGCCGAAGTGTTCCACAAAGACCTTTATGGCTCCCGTGACTATAAGTATGAGTGGCTAAAATACGCATCATTCCCATTCATAGACTGGACACCGGTAGCGTGCTCTGAGCCATATTACTTCTTTGTTCCAAAGGACTTTTCGGCTCAAGACGAATACGAGAAAGGGTTCAAGTTGGATGAATTATTCATTAGCAATGTTAGTGGCATCAAGACATCCAACGATAAAGTTAATGTTTGGGATACCAGAGAGGAAGTTGAGGTTATGGTCGAAGATCTACTTACTCTTCCACATGAAGACTTCAGGAAAAAGTATCATGCCGGGAATGATACTAGGGATTGGAGTGTTGAGCGAGCTCATGCAGACGTTTCGGAAGCGAAGGATAACGGATCTTTCCGAATTGAACCTGTTCAGTATCGCCCATTCGATACGAAATTCATCACTTACACTGGGAGGACAAACGGTATCGTGGCCAGGCCACGATACCGTGCTCTCGCTCCCATGTTACACCGAATGAATTCAGCAATCTGCACGATCCGTATCAATCGAGATTATCGTTTTACAGTGGTGGCGGTCAAGGGACTCGCAGATAAGACGCTTCTATCCTCAAAAGATGACATCAACATATTCCCATTATACACCACCGGCGAAGCCGGTCGAAGTTTTTTTGAAGATGAAGGGCTTGTCCCGAACTTAGACAAAAAGGTAGTGAAATCCATTGAAGACGCTCTTGGAGAGGATGTTGTGCCTCAAGAAGTCTTCGATTACATCTATGCCGTCCTTCATTGCCCCAAGTACCGGGAAACTTACAAGGAGTTCTTGAAGATCGATTTCCCGAGGATCCCGTACCCAACTGACAAAGATCAATACCATCGCCTTGTATCACTTGGGGCCGAACTACGGCAACTGCACCTTATGGAATGGGCGCAGAACTGGGAGCGGCGGATCTCATTCCCCGTGCCGGGAGAGAACATCGTTGAGACCACCAGGTATCATGACGGGAGAGTATTCATCAATGATACCCAGTTTTTCGGCGGAGTGTCGGAGCTGGCGTGGAATTTCTTCATTGGAGGTTACCAACCAGCACAAAAATGGCTAAAAGACCGGCGTGGCAGAAAGCTTGAGTACCAAGATATCCTCCACTATGGGCGTATCATCTACGCCCTGGAAGAAACCGACCGGATAATGAAGGAAATAGACCGTGTTTTCTGAATCAAGCCAACAGACAATAGACCTATCTGATCCTGATCAGAATAGCTTCTTGAATATTCCTTTCGCGAGATTCTTGAGTTCATCAGCCGGAGCGGAGGCTTGCTGCTGTTGTGGTTTAGGGACATAGTCATCCACATAGAATGACACTGATATCCTTCCACCATTCGAGGCGTCCGTCCTGTTGAAAGCGTGACACACCCCGTCTATCATCTTGTAATAGGTGTCAGCGTTGAGGTCATCGGGCTTGGTGCCCATGGCCACGAAACCATCGGAGCGCAGTTTGGCTGCGTACATCTCCACAAGGAAAGGCCTTCCTGTAAGATGGAGGCAGAACGCTGGATGACCGTTCCTTGGAGTCAGCTCCTCAAGAACAAAGTCCTCGCCTCCTATATCCCATTTGGGATAAGCACCGAGATTCTCGGCCCAGTTGTCAAAGATAGCCACCTCGTCCGCAAGTTTGTTCGCTTTCTCGGCTTCCATCTCCTTCTTCGCCATAGCCAAAGCGCCGGAGAATATGCCACCGAGTCCCTTGAGAGCCTGGGCGGCCTCAGCGGCCTGGGCCTTTTCCTCAGGTGTCAATTGCCTCTGCGCCGGAGAAGCGCCTTCTGCCGAGGCATCGACCTCCG
>ONSC01000240.1 GCA_900320365.1 uncultured Bacteroidales bacterium | reverse complement strand
TGACTGAGCCACGATGGACCGGCCAGGCTCGATGTGGATAGTCTGATCCGGACGACGCTTAAGATTGTCATGGATAGTCCTGAACCAAGTGTCGAAATCCGGCACCGGATGGCCGTCAGGATCGTCATAATCCACGCCGAGACCTCCTCCAAGGTCAATATTCTTGACAACAAGGCCAGTCTCCTCAAAGCGGTCGACGATCTTGCTCACCTTCTCGCATTCGAGTTTGACGACATCTTCCACCTCCAAAATCTGGGAACCGATATGGAATTGGAGCCCATAGAAATCAATATAAGGATTGTCCTTCACCATGGCCACAGCCTCGTCAAAGCTCCTGTCGGAGATGCCGAACTTATCCTCGTAAAGGCCGGTGGTGATATAATGGTGGGTGTGGGGGTCTATGTTCGGATTGATCCTGAGACTCATGGGAGCCTTGCGACCCAGCCTCCTGGCGATGTCGCTGACAATCTCAATCTCCTCAAGGGACTCCACGACGAAAGCGCCTATCCCGACCTGGAAGGCCTGGCAAATCTCCTTGTCGGATTTCGCCACCCCGGCGAAGAATATCTTCTTGGGATCATACCCGCAGCTAACAGCGAAATCTATCTCATCCCCGCTCACGCAATCCGCCCCGATTCCACGGGAACTGATCATCTCATTTAGCCTGCGGTCTGAGTTCGCCTTGAGCGAATAATGGACATGGATCCCTGTGCGCTCAGAAAGTTCCGCCACCTTGTCAGCGGTGCGCTGGAACAAATCTATATCATAATAATAAAAGGGTGTGGCTACTCTTCGGAAAGAGGCGAAATCATCTATTCTCAACATGTTCGTTCAATATGCGACTTGCAAAAGTAAGGTAATTTTCCTAATTTGCTATATCTTTTTTTTGTAACAGATATTTATATGTACTTGAACAACGAAAAACTTCAACTCTGGGCCATCAGATTCAAATTCAGGCGGAGGCGTGAGATGAGAATCAAAAGACTCGCCGAGGCGAAACAGGCCAGGAAAGTCATCGGGATGGTTGAGGGACGCCTCAGCAAATGGGTAGCCGATGGCAAACACAGAATCAACTACAGGTCGATTGACGACATACTCAAAGATTTGGATCTGACAGGAGAGGAACTGAGCTTCTATTGTTCGACAAGATTCGGCAAGGCATTCCTGACATGGAGAAAAGAATTAAGGATTGAAGAGGCCATGGATATGCTGCTGAAGTTCCCGGAAATTCCCGCTTCAAAAATAGGCCTGTCGCTTGGAATCAAGGACAAATCCGACTTCCGCCATCAATTCAAATCGGTCACCGGAATGACTCCACGGGAGTGGAGAGAAAAAAATCTGAAAAAAAACTGAAAATAATTTGCGTTATTGAAATTCATTCGTATCTTTGCGGTGTACTATTAAACTAATACACTAAAATCGCAAATATATGATTGAGATCAAAAACCTTGTTTTCAGTTACGGGAAGGAGCCCGTTCTGGACAATATCTCTACTACCCTCGAAGAGGGCCGCATCTACGGCCTTCTAGGTGAGAATGGTGTCGGGAAAACCACGCTGCTCACCCTTCTCTGCGGCCTGAAAAAGGTCGGCGGAGGGAGCATATTGACTGACGGGGAGAATCCCTTTGACAGAAAGCCGTCCTTGCTTGAGAAGCAATATTACCTTCCTGATGAAGTCGCTCCCGTCCCTATGAGAGCGATGGATCACGCAAGGGAGAAAGGTCGTTTTTGGCCGCTCTACGACCAGGAGAAGTTCCTTCAGATCATGAAGGAGTTCGAGACTGACCCGACCATGAAGATGAACCAGATGTCAGCCGGACAGTTGAAGAAGACTTACATTTCCTTCGCTCTTGCTACCGGGGCAAAGTATCTCCTTATGGACGAACCCACAAACGGTCTCGACATCCCCTCAAAAGCGCAGTTCCGCTCCGCGATAATGAACCACACCTCCGAGGACTGCACCATAGTGATCTCAACCCATCAAGTCAGGGATCTTGAGAATATCATTGACCCTGTCATCATCCTCGACAAGCGAGACGTTCTTCTGAACGCTTCCATGGAGGAAATCTCCTCCAAGCTCTATTTCGACTACGG
>ONSC01000199.1 GCA_900320365.1 uncultured Bacteroidales bacterium | reverse complement strand
AGAAAGAATTAATTTCAAATCCAATTTTTTAAGTAGATTTGCACAGATTTATCAACAATGGTCTCATATTATACACAAGACATAGAGTTCACTTTCAAAAATAAGGCCGCAAACAACCAGTGGCTCAGACTTGTAGCTGAAAGTGAACTAAAAAAGCTGGGTCCGGTTTCAATTATCTTCTGTTCGGACAATTACATCCTGGATGTAAATATGAAATATCTGGGTCACGATTATTTTACCGACATCATTACTTTTGACTATTCCAAGGGCGACAAGATTTCCGGCGACCTTTTCGTGAGCATTGACAGCGTCAGGGAAAATGCCAATGAGTACAAGGTGGATTTCAAGGACGAGCTCTACCGGGTCATTGTCCACGGCATCCTTCATCTCATAGGCTATGACGACCACACTCCGGAGGAGATTGCCCAGATGCGCGCTAAAGAAGATTACTACCTTTCCGTCAGGGAAGCAATGTTCGGTTTTATCTAGATGTCCTTCCAATATGATATCATAGTAGTGGGAGGCGGCCACGCCGGATGCGAAGCAGCTATGGCTGCCGCCAACCTCGGATCCTCCGTCCTTCTCATAAGTATGGATATGCTGGGCTTTGCCAAGATGTCCTGCAACCCGGCAGTGGGCGGAATAGCCAAAGGACAGATCGTCCGGGAGATCGATGCTCTTGGAGGATATATGGGAATGGTCACGGACGATTCTACCCTCCAGTTCCGTATGCTCAACAAGTCAAAAGGTCCGGCAATGTGGAGCCCGCGCGCCCAGTGTGATAAAATCCAATTTTCCCTCAACTGGCGCAAATTGCTCGAAAGTCATTGTAAATTAGATATTTACATAGATTCTGTCACTTCTTTTCTCTTTGAAAATTCAAAAATCGCCGGGGTGGGTACGACTACCGGTGCAATTTTCAAATCTCGCGCAGTTATCCTGACCGCCGGAACGTTCCTCTCCGGCAAGCTCTTCATAGGCCGGACTTGCTTTGAAGGAGGCCGCATAGGAGAGCTCGCTTCTCACGGACTAACCGAGCAATTGAAATCTTTGGGAATCCGGACCGACAGGATGAAGACCGGGACTCCCCCAAGGATTGACATCAATTCCGTCGATACTTCAAATTTGATCTTGCAGTACGGCGATGCTGACCCGGGCAGGTTTTCCTATTTGCCACGACCTTCCTCAATTCAGAAGAGCGGTGAACAGATGCACTGCTTCATCCTTCATACCACTGAGGAAGTTCACGAAATCCTTCGAACCGGCTTTAAAGACTCTCCGCTTTTCACCGGGTTGATTCACGGCAAGGGACCTCGTTATTGTCCCAGCATCGAAGACAAACTTCGAGTATTCCCTGACAAGAATACTCACCAGCTTTTCCTGGAACCTCAAGGCAGAAATACTTCCGAATACTATCTTCAGGGTTTTTCTTCTTCTTTGCCTCTTGACGTACAGTTGCGCGCACTTCACGCAATCCCTGGTCTTGAGAACGCAAAGATTTTCAAACCGGCCTATGCTGTGGAATACGATTATTTCGATCCCACTCAGCTCAAGGCTACAATGGAGTTGAAGGATATCGAGAATCTTTATTTTGCCGGTCAGATTAACGGAACTACCGGTTATGAGGAAGCTGCAGCACAGGGCTTGATTGCTGGACTCAACGCCCATCTGAAACTCGTAGAAAAGGATCCTTTCATCCTTCGCCGTGACAGTTCTTACATTGGTGTTCTCATTGACGATCTCATCACCAAGGGAGTTGATGAGCCTTACCGTATGTTTACTTCCAGGGCTGAGTATAGAATTCTGCTAAGGCAGGATAACGCGGACCAGAGACTAACGGAGCTATCTCATAACATAGGTTTGGCTTCTGAAGAGCGTTATGCTTTTACTATGGAGAAGTATTCACAGGTTGAGAGACTCTCCGAGATTGCAGCCAATACAAAAGTGAAGGCTTCTCAGGTAAATGATTTTCTTGAAAGTGTCGGATCTGCAGTGCTGACGGATTCCAAGAAGATGGAGGAAATTGCCGTGCGTCCCGAAGTATCCCTTGAGGAACTTTTAAAAATTGTTCCACGAGGAACATTTGACAGAGAAGTCATAGAATCCGTTGAAATATCTATAAAGTACCGCGGTTATATTGACCGAGAGAAGCAGATGGCCGCCAAGATCCAGCGGTTGGAAGACTTGGCAATTCCAGAAGATTTCGATTTTGACAAGGTAGCCGGTCTTACCATTGAGTGCCGTCAAAAGCTCAAGAGATACGCGCCCCGCACAATAGCCCAGGCCTCCCGTATTTCTGGCGTTTCCCCTGCTGACATCTCCGTACTCCTGGTCTATTTCGGCCGCTAATTTCCATTTGTTACCATAACTTTTCCTTATATCCATCAGTTGAAAGGAAGAAATTGACTCTTCTCTCAAGATGATAAGTAATGGGAGGCGGGAGGGTGTTGCCTCAGGAAGCCTTCCGCTTCGCTTCATCCCTCCCACTGCGCTACGCTTGTGGGCCCCTCCCGTTCACGAGGCCACGGGCGGCCACGGGCCCCTGAGGCAACACCCTCCCGCCTCTCTTCACTCAAATGACTGCTGGAATTGCAGCATCATTCACCGCCTATTCGCTCCGTCCTTTCTCCTCCTTTAGCTGCGTTGAATAATGATTAGAAGTGTTGAGATTATGTTAAGAGGGTGCTCTATCCGGGTCTCGCCCGTCGCCGCTCGTGGAACAGTTTAACTCCTTTCATCAAGGTGCGACTGACGTCCCTGAAACACGGACGTGGGGAGCGAAATAGGGGGTAAAACGCGTCCGTCGTCCTAAAACCCCGGACGTCAGGAGCACGGGAGGGGGTGGAAAGCGATTCGGGCGGAGCCTCTTGTTACCACACTTTTCACCCCCTCCCGCGGACCGGAGCATCCCTTATGGTTCAATCAGAAGTGCGAGAATGAAGTCGCTGTAATTTAGCCTAGTCAGTCGAGTTTGTACAGGAAAAGGGCTTCTGATGAACCAAATGAGGGAAATAAAGAATTTGGTTCAGGAGAAGGGGTTCTGGTGTACCAATTGGAGAGGAGATCCTTCGCTGGCGCTCAGGATGACAAGGGAGCGCTTAGGATGATAGGGACGGGGTGGTTAAAGAGGGCAGAGGGATCGGCTCAGGATGTCAGGGATGTTATCTGGATGACAGACGAGGAGGGGTTGGGAGGAGGTGCCTGGAAAACCCGTGGCCGCCCGTGGCCTCGTGAACGGGTGGATGGCGCTTGCGCCAGACGGGATGGAGCGAAGCGGAAGGTTTTCCAGGTACCACCTCCC
>ONSC01000200.1 GCA_900320365.1 uncultured Bacteroidales bacterium | reverse complement strand
AAAAACTTACAATTTTGTAAGTTAGTATTTTAAAAGTTTTATAGATTGCCTTTTTTCGTCAAATTTTGCTAGGACAACAAGTCAAAACCTACATTTTTGTAAGTCAAGGCTTCGCTTTTCATTTTGTAACGAAAATTTTACTTAAATTTCCAAGAAAGCCTTTAAATCCGCCATACGATTTTTGGCGATTTCGACACCATGTTCGTAAGATTCATTCATCTTATCCATATTGGTGTCAAACTGGTCGCAAAGATCGATGACAGGACGAATCAGGAACAGACGGCCCTCTTTTTCGAGTTTTTCCATCTGTACGAACATTTTGTCGTAGCGTTTGAGTCGCACCATAAGCGCACGGAACAAGTCTGGATACTTGCGCTTGTACATGGGATTCAAAATCGCACGATACTTGCGGAAATCCGTCACCGCTTCGCCCGGGTAGTGCGTCGAAATCGCGACCACCTTGTCGCAACCCTTTTCAAAGGCGCGTTCAAACGGAATAGGCACCGTGATACAGCCGTCCGCGTAATGCTTTCCTTCAAGTTCCGCCATCGGGAAAATCATCGGAAGCGCACAACTGGCGCTAATCAAGTCGAGCAGGCGCTTTTTGTCGTTCTTTTCGCTCTTGAATTCGGCACGTCCCGTTTCGCAACAGGTAAGACCAATTTCACATTCGATGTTGGAATTATGGTACGCTTCAAAGTCCAGAGGCATTTCACCGTCAGCAGCAAGGTAATTAAGCGCACGGAATTCCTTTTGACTTGATAGCCTCAGCCAGCTCAAGCGCAGCTTTCTCAGTGTTTCCGTACATCGATCCATATGCCAGGCAGACTCCATGGTCGGCGTCATAGCGGCTGAGCCTGTCATACAATGCGATGACTTGTGATATGGAATTCTCCCATACAGGACCGTGAGTTTAGCATAATCGTTTGATTTCCAGCCCGTTAAGCTTTTTCAAAGCAGCCTGAACCGGGCTGCCATATTTACCCACTATACTGGCGTAATACCGTGTCATCTCGTCTTGATAATCAGCAAAAATATCTGATTTTGAATCAATTACGCCAACAGGTACAGCCTTGAATGAGCCAAAAGCGTCTCCACTGAACAAGGTATTCTCATCAGGGCACCAAGTCACCATGGTCTCGGGCCAATGCACCATCGGAACCATGAAAAACTGGAGAGAGACTTCTCCAAGGGACAGAGACTCCCCTTCCTTAATGATCTTGATATTATCGGTTATTCCTTGATAACCCTCGATCATCGGCGCGGCCTTGGCGTTTGTGACTATCACACATGCAGGATATTCCTTACGCACAGCAGCCTGGAGGGCGCTATGGTCAGGTTCCATGTGGTTCACAACAAGGTAATCTATTGGACGGTCGCCGATCTCCGACTTGATATTGGCAAAGAACTCATCGGCGAACTGAGCGGCAGCCGTGTCAATGAGGGCCACCTTCTCGTCCACCACGAGATACGAGTTGTAACTCACGCCATATGGAAGCGGCCACTGCCGCTCGAAAAGCTCCGTCTGATGGTCGTTCACTCCGACATAACGGATTCTTTCACTAAGTCTCATTCCTCTGTTTTCATTTAAGGTCACGCGAATTTACTAAACTTATTCCTCTTTTTGCTAAATTTGTGTCTGGCAAGGCCGCAAAACACCTAAAAAGGCCGTTAACAATAATGTTACCATTGTTAATTATTTTGTTTTATTAATTGATTTAAAATCAGTTATGAATACTGATACAAATACAGTCCAAAGCACCATGCTCCCTCCCCTTCCAGAGCGTATGAGGCCTCGCGAACTGTCCGAATACGTCGGTCAGAGGCATCTTGTTGTAGGCGATGGTTGCATACTCCGGAACATGATCACCAGCGGCAATTTGAGCTCATTCATACTATGGGGCCCGCCAGGTGTCGGAAAGACCACCCTCGCCGGCATCATAGCCACTACACTTAAGAGGGACTTCTACACATTGTCCGCTGTCAGCGCAGGTGTCAAGGATGTTCGTGAAGTCATCGACAGGGCGAAAGGCAGGTCGGTGTTCTCGCAGGGCGCTGCGCCTATCCTATTCATAGACGAGATCCATCGTTTCAATAAGTCTCAGCAGGATGCCCTGCTTGGAGCAGTAGAGAATGGAACAATTGTCCTGATCGGCGCCACGACAGAGAACCCGTCCTTTGAGGTGATCACTCCCCTTCTGTCCCGCTGCCAGGTGTTTGTGCTCAAATCTCTCGAGGTTGATGATCTTCAGACACTTCTTGACCGCGCGTTGAGAGAAGATGTGCTCCTGAAAGAAAAAGATATCGAGGTCAATGAGACCGAGGCACTCTTCAGATACAGTGGCGGTGACGCAAGGAAGTTATTGAATATCTTGGAGATAGTTGTCGATTCGTTCGCTGGTAAAGCTGGACCTATCGTGATAGATAACAAGACCGTGACGGACTGTATCCAGGAGAATATCGCCATATATGATAAGGACGGTGAGATGCATTATGACATCATATCGGCTTTTATCAAGTCCATACGAGGTTCAGATCCCAATGCCGCTGTCTACTATCTGGCAAGAATGCTTGACGGTGGTGAGGATCCGCTGTTCATCGCCAGGAGGCTCTGCTTGTCAGCTTCGGAGGATGTCGGGCTCGCTAATCCTAACGCCCTTCTTCTCGCCAACGCTTGTTTCCAAGTAGTCCATCAGATAGGCATGCCAGAGGCGAGGATCCCGCTTGCGGAAGTCACAGTCTACCTCGCGAGCTCTCCTAAAAGTAACGCATCGTATCTAGCTGTGGAAAAGGCACTTGCTAAGGTAAAAGAAGATCGCATGAAAGCGGTTCCCCTTTACCTCAGGAACGCTCCGACAAAACTGATGGAAGATCTTGGATATTCAGATGGCTACAAATATGCGCATGATTATCCGGGGCATTTCGTGGATCTGGAATTCATGCCGAAGGGGCTGGAAGGCACTGTCTTTTACGAACCGGCTCCCAACCCCCACGAGGACAGGCTCAAAGCCTACCTCAAGTCCTGTTGGCCCAAATATTACCTCTAGAATCTCCCCACCTTACATTCGTCCGGTAGCGCTCCCCTTCGGCTACATCGTGTCGAGGAGTCATCCCCTGTCGGAACTCCGTTCGCTTCGCTCACTCCGGCCCCTCCCAACGCCATCGTCGTCCTCGCTTCGCTCAGACTCGCTGTCGTCGGGCCCCTCCCCCTGCCCCTGTCCGGGGGTGGACAGGTCCTCCAGGGGGTGACTCCTCGACACTTGACCGAAGGTTGTGCCTAAGGTCCGTTGACGTTCCCGAAGGGAAGCGTCAACGGACCTTGGTGATACCTAAAGGTAAATGGCTAGAAGAGGCTGTCGACGGAGGCGATGACTTCTTCGGCGGAAAGGTCGGTGCTGAGGATGAGGTCTGGTTTCTTGAGCTCAAACCCCTTCCTGGTGGCATTGAGCATCCCCGCCCCCGTGATATTCAGCATCACTGTCTCATCCTTCTTCACAGCCCCCTCATCCAGCGCCTTCTTCAACGCCGCGACAGCCGAAGCCGCTGCCGGGAATATGTCATATCCCTCTGTATTGAAGAACTGCAAGAGCCAGTAGACGATGTCATCATTAGTGACCTTGAAGAAATCTCCACCTGATGCCTTGAGAACATCAAACATGCCTCCCGCAAGGCTGTACGGCGGTTTCCTGTTGGAAAGGACCTTCGCTAAAATCACCTCAGCGTTCTTTCTGGAATCCTCTGGGCTAATGGGTACCAAATCCCTGGAGTCAGCCTTCCACGAGTCATACATCAAAGTGTAAGGCGCATTCTGGACACAGTAGACTCTCATCTTGTTGGCACCGAAACGGCCGTCTTTTTCCAATCTGCAAGCGTTCTCCCAAGCTGCGATGGCACCAGTGCCGCTTCCAACCGCCTGGAAATAAGCGTCAGGAATGCGCCCGATAGCCTCGACAGCACTGAGGATTGTCGTACCCATGCCGTCCCTGCGAGCCACGTTCTTGGCACCGCCCTCAGCCATATAACGAGGATCCTTGCAAAGCTTTTCACCAAGGGCGATAGCATCGTAATAATCTGTACCGTGCGGAGTAGCCACAACCTTCACACAAGGCTTGAGACGCCTTGTGAACCACAGGTCAGAGATGTTATCGTTAGGAATACAGATCACGATCGGGATGTCATTGTCCGAGCATACTCTGGCGAAAGCCCTCGCGGTATTACCAGCTGAATGAACCACAAGGATATGCTTGTCGTTCTTAGGAAGCCTCGCGCAGACGGAGAACGCCTCAGTCTCCTTGAAGGAACCGGTCTCCATCTTCGCACCCCTCTTAGGGACATACCCGGACAGGGTGATATAGAGGTTATCCATGCCGAGCAAGTCAGCCAGACCTTTGCTCTTGTAGCTCACAGGAGCGTGGGATTTCCTGAGGGTCCTTTTGATGGGAAGCCATTCCGCATACCTGTAAAGCCCATTCAGGTCATCTCTCGGAGTGAATTTCTCATTCACGTAAACCGCCCGCACCAATGATGGAGAAGGTGCTTGGGGATCAGCGAGAGTCCAACCGGCATCTTCGAAGATCCTGCCGGTGCCGACATTCATCAGCTTGTAATCTGTAGCTTTGAATTTCATATTATCGCGATTTAAACTGTCATGAAAAGATAGGCCATATATGCGGCGAACATCAAGAGGAATGACACTCCGTCTCCCCTGCCTATACGGTTATTTCTGCCGGTCCATGCGCTTGTCAGAAGAGCGATGGATCCGAGAGCCACGGCCCCCAAGTCGATAGCCTTGATGTTAGCGAACGACAGAGGACACACCAACGCGGATGTGCCTAATATAAGCAATATGTTGGAAACATTTGATCCAATGATATTTCCGAGAGCCAATGCACCTTTCTTCTTAGCGGCCGCCACCACACACGTCACTAACTCAGGAAATGATGTCCCGCAGGCCAGAATGGTTATGGCCACGAACTTCTCAGACAAACCGGCGGAGCGGGCTATCTCGCATGCCGAATCAACGAATATATCACCACCGAAAATCAGGCCTCCCAAACCTCCAATCACCATAAGAATAGCCACCCAGATCTTTTTATCAGCGGCTGGTTCTTCCGCCGCATCCTCAGCC
>ONSC01000201.1 GCA_900320365.1 uncultured Bacteroidales bacterium | reverse complement strand
ATCTGCGGAAATGGCGGAGTTATTCGCGGCCAACGGCATCCGGACGTATGTGCTGAAAGGGCAAGTAATCGCCGAGTGCTATCCCGTTCCGAGCCATCGGCGGAGCGTGGATATGGATTGCTTCTTGACTTCGGCGGATGGCAAGGAGACGGATGCAAGCGAGCGAGGTAATCAAGTTATTGAGGGGAAGGGAATCAAGGTCGGACGGACGTTCTATAAGAATAGTTCCTTCTTTTTTAAGGATGTTCATGTCGAGAACCATCGTTTCCTGACGCCATTCAGGGGAAATAAACTCATGACTCGGTTTGAGGGTTATTTGCAGAATCTTCTTAGGGAGGACGAGGGCTCTGACAGAATAGATGGGACGTGGTTATGCCGCCCGCCTGTGATGGTCTCGGCGTTGTTCCTGATCGAGCACTCCTATTCCCATTTTCTGCATGAGGGATTGACTATCAGGCATATCCTCGATTGGGTGATGTTTAGGCGGCGTCATGAGGTCGATATCGATTGGGGTATATTCGAAAAGCGCATTAACGAATATGGGTTCCGGCGTTTTTACGATGCTTATGCTCATGTGGGAGAGTTTATAGTAGGGGAGCGGTCTGGGGCTGATTTGACTACAGCGGAGCGTCGGATGATGGATTCTGTTTGGGAGGGGCTGGATCTGCATGAGACGGTAGAAGGAGTCCGGGGCAAGCTAAACCTTGCCGGCAACACATTCCGGGCATCCTGGAAGTATCGCCTCTTCTCTCCCATCTCCATGCTCCACGCCCTTTGGATCCAGGTGAAAGGATTCTTGTTTATTAGGAAGCCCAAGGTGGAATAATAGTGTATGTTTAGCACTTTATGAAACAAAAAGTATCCGAAAGCAATTCGATATTATTAATTAATTTTGTTGATATTAATATTTGTTCCTAAATTTGTGAGTTGTTAAATAGGTAATTATTAAAACTCGAACATAATGAAAAAGGTTATTGTAACTATCTTCGCTGCTGCTGTTTTGGCTTTCTCCGCCAGTGCGCAGGACTTCACCCCTGGTTGGAATCTTGGGGTGATGGGTGGTATGAATTATGTGACTTCTAACAGTTGGGGAAATCTCGGAAGGTTCGAACACGTCACCCCCAATGTTTCTGTAACTATGGGCTATGATGTGGCTCCTTGGCTCAATCTCCGTGGCAGCTTGAGCGGTGTTTCTGGTACTTATCCGAAAGGTAACGATAAAGGCAAGTTCAGCTATGCCCAGCTCGGTGTTGACGGTGTTGTCGACATTTGCGACATCTTCAACTACAATCCGGAGCGTTTCTTCAGCCCCTATGTTTTCCTTGGTGTTGCTGGAAACTATCGCTTCAAAGTAGGTAATGAGAAGGCTGCTTTCTGCCCTGGTGTCCGTGCCGGTCTCGGATTCGATTTCCGTATCAGCGATGGTGTCAAGATCGCTCTTGAGCTTCAGGACAACGGTCTGAACAACAAGTTCAACACTCTGGACGATAACGACTATTATGGTGGTGATATCCTCCACATCAAACGCCCCTTCAAGTGGGATGACAACTTCGTCGCTCTTGTCGGTGTGAAGTTCGCCCTCTAGAGTTAGGAGTTACTTATTGAAAATGGTGGATGCCCTGCCCAAATTGGGCGGGGCATCTTTTTGACAGGTTGATCTGGAATGTCTGAAAACAGAAAACGTATCTATCTCTGCCTGGCTCACATGAGCGGCAAGGAGCAGGATTTCATAAAGGAGGCTTTTGACACGAATTGGGTGGCGCCGCTGGGGCCGAATGTGAATGGGTTCGAGGGGGACTTGAAGGGCTTCGTGAACGGGATGGCCGATCAGGTCGGCCATGACGCTCCGGTCAGCCATGACGCTCCGGTCGGCCATGACATAGGGCTTGACAGGGAAGTGGTGGCGCTGGCGTCGGGGACGGCGGCTGTCCATCTTGGACTAATTGATTGTGGCGTTGGCCCTGGTGACGAGGTGATCGTCCAAAGTTTCACCTTCTGTGCCTCATCGCATCCCATCACGTATCTCGGAGCAACCCCGGTGTTTGTGGACAGCGAGAAGGATTCCTGGAATATGGATCCGGACCTCCTGGATGAGGCGATAAAGGACCGTATCGCGAAGACCGGCAAGGCCCCGAAAGCGATCATCCCCGTGGCGCTCTACGGCATGCCGTACCAGATCGACCGGATTATGGAAATCGCTGGTAGATACGGGATTCCTGTTGTTGAGGATGCCGCTGAGGGCTTCGGCTCTCGTTTCGATGGCCAGGTACTTGGTACCTTCGGAAAGTTCGGAGTCCTGAGTTTTAACGGCAACAAGATGATCACGACCTCCGGAGGTGGTGCGTTGATTTGCGCCGACCAGGAGGCCAAGAATAAGATAATGTGGTACGCCACACAGGCCCGGGAGGCATATCCTTACTACCAGCATGAGGCGATCGGCTACAACTACCGTCTCTCGAATGTCTGCGCCGGAATCGGCCGTGGCCAGATGCTTGTCCTTGATGAGCACATCGCCCATCACAAGCATATTAAGGACTTATATAAGGAACTTCTTAAGGATGTCCCTGGGATTGAAGTTCACGACAATCCATCGTCACGTTACGACTCCAATTTCTGGCTCAACACGATCACTATCAATCCATCAATCCGTATACAAGGCCAGGAGAACGCATATAAGACTGTCGTTAAGGGAGCGGTAGGTGGTGCCGCCGGCGTCGTTCATGCTGTCGATAATCCGAGGACAGAGTGCGAGCCTAACGACAATGTCGAGGCCCTCCGGGTATTCCTGGACAAGGCTGGCATCGAGGCTCGTCCGCTCTGGAAGCCGATGCACAAGCAGCCTGTCTACAAGGATGCCCCAGCTTATGTCAACGGTGTCTCTGAGGCCCTGTTCAAGGTGGGAATGTGTCTCCCGAGCGGCCCTCTCGTGAGTGACGAGGATGTCCGGTATATTGTCGAATCAATCAAGAGCGCAATCGTACAGTAGTTTGTTAAATTGTTTTATTAGTCGTATATTTACAAGCTACAATCAACTGACATGCGAAGCGGAAAGGACTTGGTCGAATGGTATTTCTCAAGGCGTACGCTACCTTACTGGTGCGTGCTTGCCCTTGATTGCCTGATCGTTTTCTTCTCTTTTGTGGTTACCTATTGGGCTTTTTACAGGGGTGCCGCCTTGCAGCGGAACTTCTGGGCGCTGCTTAGGGTAATCGTAATCTATATCTTCGTTTGCGCGGTCTTTTTC
>ONSC01000202.1 GCA_900320365.1 uncultured Bacteroidales bacterium | reverse complement strand
CCGTCGGCGGGCTCGATGCCCTCGGCCTTCTCCATGACGACGTCGGAGTACATCATGATGAGGCGCCTGTAAGCGTCATACACGAACCTCGGGTTGCCGGTCTTCTGGATCATGCCGGGAAGTGTGGCGGAGCAAAGACCGATGTTCAAGATAGTGTCCATCATGCCAGGCATGGAGCTTCTCGCTCCTGAACGGCAGCTGACGAGCAGCGGATCGGAAGGATCTCCGAATTTCTTTCCCATTATCGTCTCGGTGGCGCGCATAGCCTCAGCGACCTCTTTCTTGAGATCGTCAGTGTAACCACCACCCAGTGAATAATACTCGGCGCAGCATTCAGTTGTGATCGTGAAGCCGGCGGGAACCGGCATGCCGAGCTTGCTCATCTCAGCCAAGTTGGCGCCTTTACCGCCAAGCAATTCTCTCATGTGCCCGTCTCCCTCAGCGGTTTTCCCACCGAAGCGATAGACTCTTTTCTTCTTGTCGAACATATTTAAAATGATTTTTGTTTATAGTCTTTTACAAAAGGCTCGCGAATTTAATAAAAATGATTGGTTATAACAATTTTGAGGCGAGATCTGAAAGTTCGCTTCTCTCTCCGATTCTCAGGAATATATGCTCGAACAGTTTCTGACCTCCCATCTTCTCATTCAGATGGGTCAAACCGTTCGACCATTGGTCAAGATAAGGCTGGTCAATCTGGAAAATGTCACCTGTGAATACCATCTTGGTTCCCTCTCCAGCCCGAGTGATGATTGTCTTCACCTCGTTGGGCGTGAGGTTCTGGGCCTCATCGCATATGAAGAACACCCTTCCGAGGCTACGGCCCCTGATATATGCCAAAGGAGAGATCAGCAACTTCTCCTCCTTAAGCATGGCATCCAGTTTCTGGGCTTCCTTGCTGGTGGATTTGAAACGGCTCTTGATCACGTTGAGGTTGTCCATCAGCGGCTGGATGAAGGGACTCATCTTTGTTTTCTGGTCTCCGGGGAGGAATCCTATCTCCTGGTTGCCCAGGACAACGGTGGGCCTTGTCAAAATGATCTGATCATAGTCCTTGGCCTGCTCCAGAGCTGAAGCGAGAGCTATCAAGGTCTTTCCGGTTCCGGCTCCTCCAGTCATCGACACAAGCTGGACAGCGGGGTTCATGCAAGCCTCGACAGCGAAGAGTTGCTCATCGTTGAGCGGCTTGATACCGTAGACATATTTTGTCTTGACAAGGACAACCTGATCCTTGTCCGCATCGTAGCGGGCGCAGGTGAAGTCTTTGCCATTCTTTATCTTATAGAGCTGGTTTGGCCTGGGGCGGGTTTTCCCGAACTCTTTCCATGAGACAGCGTTTTCCGGGCCGTAAGCGAGCTCCTGGAAGACATCGGGATCGAAATCGTCCAAGATTATGACTTCCTTGATGGAATTCTCGACTTTCTCATCCTCCAACCTGTCTGTCATGTAGTCCTGGACCTCCATGCCTGCGGCCTTGGATTTCATCCGGAGGTTGATGTCTTTAGTGACAAGGGCGACGAAACGTCCGGGATTATTATCCCTGATCCAGATAGCCGTAGACAAGATCCTATGGTCCTGGATGTCGTCCTTGAACAAGTCTTTCATCTCATCCGGGAAGGGATGATTGGGCTCTATCTTTATCTTCCCGAGACCCTTGGCGATCGTGATCCCGTCCTTCCCGAACAAGCGTCCGTCCGTGATCCTGTCCAAGTCCCGCATGAAGCCGCGGGCATTATAGGCTAGCTGGTCCGTGCCTTTCTTGAACTTGTCGAGCTCCTCGATGACAGCGATAGGGATGACTATGTCGTTGTCCTTGAATTTGCGAATCGCTTTGTAATCGTGCAGGATGACATTGGTGTCAAGTACGAAAATCTTCGGCTTTCTGTTGCCCTGGCCGGTGGCCATTTTCCTGATGTATCTTACCATCGCTTGAATATGAATCAGTCTTCTCCTTCCGACGCCTGGCTGCTAAGGAGGGATTGGAGGATGTCGGAAATACCCCCGCCCTTGCCGGATTTGACCTTGATCTCACCGTTCCCTGGAACCGGGTGTCCTATAGGATAATACGCTATGTCCTGCAAAAGGAACTCAGCGTCAGCGTAATCATAATCGATGTCCTTGATTTGGATTAGTGTTCCGGGGACTTCAGAGAACAACACACGGATGCCATTACCCTCATCGTATGCGTTCATGATCCCGCTGATGTCAATCTTGGCTCCGACATCTTCCCCGCACATGGATTTGAGCGCCGGAAGCAGCCCTCCGTCGCTCACGGTCTTGCCAGACAACACGACCTTGTCCTCCACGAACTCGCGGATTATCTCGAAACAGTCAATGAAATAATCTCCGTCCCCGATTTCCGGAGAGGCGTCACCATTATGGCCGTAAGCCTCGCAAAGGAGGGAATTCCCGAGCCGGAACTCGCAGCTGTCGAATGGCACGAATATTATCCAGCTGTCAGGATCGGGAACCAGCTTGTCAGGTACTGCTCTTCTCCTGCCGATGACGGGGTGCGGGCTGCCGAATGGGGCGCTACCAGGGAGGTCAATCTCATCCTCGTCCGGCCCGATCTCCTCGTCGGGATCCTCAGGCCTATCGGTCGCCGCCACCTTAAAGGCGATCTGGCTGACCTTCTCGCTCTCGGCGAAGGAATATGAGTCAAGACTTATACCGAGGCTGTCCAGATAGTCAGCGGCAGCCTCCACGGAAGAGTAGAAAGCTGACATATTCCCGAGGGGCTTCGCGTTCCAACGCCATTTGGCGCTCAACAACAGGTCGCTCAGACGGAAATGACCTTTCATCCAGATGGTGTCCAGCAACGCTTTCGCGATCCGGCTCCTTGTGAACTCCTCCGCGAACGCCGCGGGACAGTTCCTCGGGGTCCCCATAAGGTTTGACACGCCCGAAAGGTACTCCTGGGCGTCTTGGACGCTGAACTCTCCGGTGGCCGGACATGGATCCACGCTCTCGTCCACGATCGGCTCATGCTCCTCGTACTCCCTTGGCCGCTCCGGCTCACGGTCAAGACATTCGTCCAGGATGTCAGCAGGCGTGAACCTTCTCGGGATGCCATCGATGATGTACTCGGAATAGTCGCCGTATGGTACCGACACGGTAGAAGATGTCTGAAGGTTGCCCGTCCAAAGCGTCTCTGTGCCGTTGCCGTTGCTCTTTACGGTTCCCGACACAAACAGGT
>ONSC01000203.1 GCA_900320365.1 uncultured Bacteroidales bacterium | reverse complement strand
GAAGGCGGAGGCGGGGATAGTCCCCTTCCCGGACTTCAGGTCGCTCAGGGTCACTTTCACTTGGGAAAGCTCGCGTTCTGGAAGCACCACGATCTGGAATGATTCCCACTCGTTCTTGGCCGCGGCCACGTTGACAGGCCGCACCTTACCCTTCGGGGCAGGCATATCCTGCATGATCTTGTACGTTCCCTCCGCCCACCAGAGAGTGGCATCAGGGGACGAGGCGACGGGGTAACCGAAGCCACCTGTGGCGGTGTGGTATGGATCCACCTGCTGCGCCTTGAGCGTCAAGACAGAGGATAACAAAACTAACAGTAATATCGGTCTTTTCATTATGTGGTTGATTTGATCTTAACTCTCTTTCTCTATGACAAGCATCCATCCCTCCTTGGCCTTGACGCTCAAGTTATCAATTCCTGTCATCCTGAGCGGAGCGAAGGATCTCTCTTCCTGGAAGCAGGGGATCGCCGGAGCGGTGATCTTGGCCTTGGCGGGATCCATTCCGAGAGCCTTCCAATCGATGGTAAGCCGTATTGTCTTGTCCTTCTCGGAGAAGTTGCCTATTGACACTATGGTGGTTCCATCCTTGACATAGGCCGTCGCCTTGACCTCGGGATCGGATGTCTTGATGGGACAGTCAGGATCCCAGTAGCCCAGCATCTTGGCGTCTTTGATGCCGGTCTTCTCCCAGAACTTCCACATCGGGACAGGAGATTTCTCGTCTCCCGTGTCGGTCCAGGAATGCCTTGCCGTTGTGCCATAGACCATCCCCAGGAATCGGTTGCCACCATCCTGGAGCATCTCACCCATCACTCCGAAAGGAATACCAGAGAAAGTGACAAGCCACTGGTCGGGAGACATCTGGTTGTAGCGGAAGCTCTCCCCGAACCACAGGCGGTCCATGTAGGGGAAGAACTCGGCGTATTGGTTCATAGGGCCTATTGACGCGGCGTCGTTGGAATGGAGGTCTATCAGCGAGCCGTCGTGGTATCCGTCCAAAATCTTGCGGAGGCGTTTGATTGTGACCCTGTCGCAGGACACATCGTCCATGTACAGGCCGTCAATCCCGTAGTTTTCCTCCATCCAGCGGACTCCCTCAAGGAAATAGTTGAGGTATCTGGAGTTACCTATAAGCTGCACAGCCGGATCGCTGTCCCATTCCTTGAATTCATGCAGGGATGTGTACCAGTTGGGAGCGTAGTCCTCAATCATATGCTCGCACATCCAGGCGTTGCCCTTTCCGCCTCCTTCCCTGATCACTTCGTGGTTCAGGCTGTGGAATGCATAGATCTCCTCGCAGTGGACGGAAAGCTCCCGTATCGTGTAGTAAAGCTTGACTTTGCGTCCGTTGTCGTGCTGATGGTTGATGAATTGTACCAGGGAGTCCCGGACTATGAAGGGATAGTTGATGTAGGGGTTGAGGTTCCTGGCGTGGTGGATGTTCATTATGTTCGCACCGTCCTTTGCCGCTCTGTCGAAATCAGCGGGAATGGCGTGGAAGTACCTCTCAGAGAAATGTTTGGCCGGATCTGGTTCCTTGACTGGAGTCAGCAGCAGGTTGAACTCGAAGTTCTTAGGCTCTTTGCATATGACGTTCGGCCCGGTCGAGGCGACCACAGTCGCGGGAGCCCCTTTAGCTCCGCTCACGGTCACACGAGCCTTGCCGCCATTATACCAGACAGGTGCTGGAGCGGGCCTGTATTTCCTGAGCAGCGGGCCGTGATATTCCCCGCCACGGAACTCAGTGTGCAGGCCGGCCTTGACTCCTCCCATCCAGAAACTGTCGAAAGGACCGGTCCAGTCCCAGGAATATGAAGCCGGGCGGTACCCCCCTTTAAAGCCTATTCCCATAAAGTACTCAGAGGAATAGGCGGAATACGGGGTCTCCAGCCTGATGTCTTTGACTTCGATGTCTTCCCCTGCGGAAGAGACATTTATGTCGAAGTGGGTATGCCCGTCATATTCCATCCTGCCGGAAAGATTGAATTTGATCCCGCTTTGCTCGGAAGAAGCTGTCCACGTCACGAGGCCGGAAGCCTCTTTGTTGATATTGACGTTGTCGGCGGAGAAGACGACATTACCCTTTGAGGTGTACACGACCAGCCTCTGAGGCCCGTTCAACGCGCTTATTCCACCGATTTTTGCGTCAGAGACCATACCGTTGCCGCCAAGCTCCAAGGTCTTTCCTGTGGCCTCGATTGTCCTTCCGTTGACTATCATTTCCTTGTAGGGGAAGGTGGGCTCATTGTCGTCAAGCGCTATGGTGGAATTGAGCCAGCGGAGTCTCGCGAGCCTCCACACCTCCGAGTCACCCTTGTCCGCAAGAACCTTGGAAGACACTTTAATGGCAAGGTCAATCGTTTGTGGATCAACGCCTTCCGCAGTGATGACGGCCTGTCCCTTATAGACTCCAGGCTTCGCGTCCTCAGGAATCTGGACCCCGCACCAAAGGGCTTGAACCTTTTCCTTTGGCACATTGATGGTGAAGTCGAGGGCGCTTCCATCCCAAGAGACACCCTCCTGGTTGAAGCAGGTCATAGCCTCGGTCCCGATGACAGATCCGCCGTTCTTTAACTCGCTGAAAGCGACTTTCACGTTCTTCAGTTCCTTGCCGGCCGCCCAAACACCGAACTGCCAGACGTAGTATTCATTCCTCATCGCGAGGCCCTTGAACTCCGCCTCCGGAGCTTTGACCCATTTCGCGGGAATATATCTGGAGAACTGGATAGGGAAGGCCCTGTCCTCCGGGAAGACGACCATGTCCCGGCCAGTGGACGCTCTTAGGGCCTTGATTTCCCCAGCTGTGGCGATGAGCCCCATGGGACTCCAGAAATGGAACCGCGAGGCGCTTTCGAACCGGTTTACCTTAGCCTTGGGGAGACTGTCCTTCGAGGAAGTGACTTTTTCTTTCCAACTTGACTCGGCCTCATATTCTGGCGCCAGATAGTCCGAGACGTTAGCGTACCAATATTGCCACTTGTAGGGAAGGTAGTAGATATAGTAGGTTCCGGGTCCAGAAACCGGCTTGAATAGTATTTCACCTTCCTCAGGAGTCAATTTGGTGACCACAACATCTTTTATCTCCTTGTCTTCCGCATCAGTGACAAGAATCTTCTTGGTCTCTGGGTTAAGGTCAGGCCTCCTCCATGGAAGC
>ONSC01000222.1 GCA_900320365.1 uncultured Bacteroidales bacterium | reverse complement strand
GAGCTGCTGACGAAACTGTCGAAAGGTTGGGAACACATCTACGACGATGATCTTGACCTGGTCCGTCCTAAACTTGCCGACGGCCGTTTCATTGATAATTTCGACCCGATGCAGGTATGGAGAGGTTTCCAGGAGGGAAATGCCTGGCAGTACACGTTCTATGTCCCGCATGATGTGGACGCGCTTGTCGGCAAAGTGGGTCCTGAGGTGTTCAACGAGCGTTTGGACAGCATCTTCACACTCTCCAGACCGAAGATATTCAGTGGCGGAACTGTCGTTGAGGCCTTTGCCGGTCTGAGGACACTCTATAACCACGGCAACCAGCCTTGTCTCCATATCTCCTGGCTTTTCAATGATGCCGGACGGCCGTCCTTGACACAGAAATGGGTCCGGGCTATTCTTGACGAGTTCTACGGGACCGATGGCATCCATGGCTACGGTTATGGTCAGGATGAGGATCAGGGACAGTTGGGGGCTTGGTACGTGATGTCATCCCTTGGGCTTTTTGATGTCGGTGGCCTTACGGCCGAAGATCCTTCTTTCGGGATCGGATCACCCTTGTTCGACAAGGTGACATTCCGGCTGAACCGGGACTACTTCAGAGGAAGGAAGTTCAAGATGGACATGAAAGGAAACTCAAAGCGGAATATATACGTTAAAGAGTTTTCCCTCAATGGGAAAGCCCTTCATCGTACCAGACTTCAGTTCCGGGATTTCGCTGAGGGTGGACATCTTAGGATGACAATGTCCGACACCCCTTCAGACAATTATTGACAGACTACTCGTCCGAGATTTTGCAATCTCCGGCATCCAAGGCCTTCAGAGCCTTCATGAGCTCTTCCACCTCTTCCTTTTCATGGAAAGGACCGGCTTTGAATACCACAGATCCGTTTTCCACACTTTTGGCGACATCGGCTCCGGCTTTTCTGAAAACCTCCATCGCACCCTCCGGAAGTGACTGACCATTAGATGGATAGAACACCACGGTGTACAATCTGTCGTTTTCGAGTTTCCGGGCGTTGTTGGCGCTGATTTGCTCACCGTCCTTATAGGCTCTGATCTCTGCCGTACGGAACCCTTGCTTTTTGACTTTGTTGAGATTGGCGAGGGCGTCGGCGTAAGTTCTGAACAAACCTACAGAACAGATGTATCTGCCTCCCGACTGTCTCTCAAAGACCGGACTTAGACCCTTTATGTCAGCGATTGTGGCCTTTCGGGACTGGGTGAACATCTGGATCTGGTAGATTATGCCTTCGGGGAGTTTGTTGTTCTCCGCGAACCTGCCTTCGGGGAGGATCATGAATGAATAATCAAACTTTTTCTCAGGCTCTCTGATAGCCAATTCCGGTGCCGGCCCGTAACTATGACGCGTGAATCTGACACTTGATGGCCTTCTTGCCACCTCGTTTTCCGCCCGTTCCTGCAATTTACTGACATCCAAGACAATACCATTAGCAAGAAACTCCATCTCCAAAGCTTGGAGACCTTTGACGGCTTTTTGAAGGGCATCGTTTAGCGATGGAAACTGAAGCTCTTTCGCCAGGATTTCCTCCGACAGAGCGGCCTTCCTTTCATCGCTTGCGGATGAGTATTCGCTCCTGAGTGACTCCAGATTCTTGTTGAATCGCGAGACAGAGTCCCGTAAGGAACGGACCTCTTTCATTTTCTCCATATAACGCTTGGCCTCTTCGCCAGTGTTATCATCGTTTGATCTTTCGATCTTGCCTGGTTCGAGAGCGGGGAATAAGCTGGACAAGGCCCTCAAGTCTCTCACATCCATGATGGCCTCGCGCACAGGCATGCCGTCATATTCAATCACATAGACACAGACACTGTCTTTTGAGCAGGACCTGTTAGAGGCGAAAATCGAGAACCGGCCGTCTTCCGTGTTCATGAACAGGAAGTCGTCATGAGGTGAAGAATATGGGAACCCCATGTTGACCGGGACGTCCCAGTCTCCTGTCTCTGGATTCCATTTAGAGACATACAAATCATATCCTCCCACACCATAAAGCCCCTTTGAGGCGAAATACATCGATTCCCCATCGGGAGAGAGCATGGGATAAATCTCGTCAGAGGAGCTGGTTAACTGCTCATTGATAAGGGTTGGAGCAGTCCACATCGAGTCGGCCAAGGAGGTTCTGTATATATTTCGGATACCTTCGTCGTCAGCCGCGGAATAGTAGATATCTTTTGCTCCTTCCGGATAATAAACAGCCTGCGCGAGGCCATCTCCGCCCTTGGGATCCAGTTGGTTGGGGGACTTGCGCCAACTATTGTCCTCCAGTGGGTAGAAAAGAAGGAAATCCTTCAGGGGGAAAGTCTTTCTGGCCACAACGACAGGCCTGCTGCAGAATTCCATCATCTTCTGCCCGTTCTTGCTCATGATACTCAGGTCTTCGATTTTGTCGACGGCGGTGGAATCGAGTTCCACAACCTGCCTGCAGAGTTCATCCGCAAGAATAAAGTCATAAGCCAACCTGGCTGAATCAGCTTTGGCGATCAGTTTGTCTATGATAGTCTGCGATCCCGCTATTTGGCATACGGCGAGCAGGACCAAGGTTATCAGCGAAGTGTCAAAAAATCTCTTTCTCA
>ONSC01000204.1 GCA_900320365.1 uncultured Bacteroidales bacterium | reverse complement strand
AGGCACGGCACCTATCTCTTTCCACTCCTTCTGGAGGGCTATGATAGCCTCAGTGGTCTTTTTCCACTCCTTGCTGTCCTTCAAAGCCTCAACCTTCTCGATGATGGATAGTTTCTTATCCATGTTCTCGTTCATCGAGTCCTTGAATTGGGAATAATACTCCCTCTTCCTGGCGAAGAACTTGTCGCAAGCGGCGCGGAAACGATCATAGATCTTCTGGTTCTCCTTCTTGGTGGCGAAACCTATAGTCCTCCACTTTTTCTGGATCTCCTCGATCTCCGAGGAAAGCTGGTTCCACTCGCCGGATGACTTGACTTCCTTCTCAGCTATAGCCTCAACCTGCTCACAGAGTTTAGTCTTCTCATCGAGATTCTCCTGCTGCTTCTCCTTCTGGCCCTCGAAATGAGCCTGGTATTTCTTGTTGATCACAGCCGTGGCGGCCTTGAAACGCTCCCAGATAGAGTCGCGATACTCCTTAGCCACAGGGCCATATTCCTTCCACTGCTCATGGAGCTTCTGGAGCTCACGGAAAGCCTCGACAACATTCTCATCTTCAGCGAGTTTCTCAGCGGCCTCGCAGAACTCCAATTTGGCCTCGAGGTTTTTCTTGAAATCAAGATCGCGGAGATCGCGGTTTATCTTCACCATGTCGTAGAACTTCTCGACATAGAACTGGTAGGTGTCATTCAGGTCACGGAACTTTGTAGCGGGGACCGGTCCGATCTCCCTCCAGCGGTTCTGAAGCTCACGGAAAGCGGGGAAAGTGGAACTCACATCCTCCTGTTTCTCGACGAGGGTCTTCAGATCCTCGATCACGGCCTGCTTAGCCACGAAATTATCCTCCCTCTGAGCGTCCTGCTGGCGGTTAAACTCCGCGCGCTCACGCTTGTAATTGGCGTAGACACCCTTGAATGCGGTCTCAATAGCCTCAAACGGGTTATCTTTGACCTCATCGGTCTTAGGGGCTGGAGTGACTTCCTCAATCACATCCTCACGGGATGAAGGCTCATCAACTTTTGAGCCCAGGCCCGCCTCGGCCTTCTCCTTGGAAAGCCTCTTATAGAAAGCCGACTTGATCGCCTCGGCCTCCTTATACCTTCTCATCCTGTTCTCGTCCTGCGAGAGTTTGTCAAACATGTCCGACAACTCAGCCAGTGTCAAGCTGCCGAGATCGACAGCCTCACCCGCAGGCTCACCCACGGCGTCATTATCCTCCTCAACCTTCTCTTCCTCAGCCTTCTCATCCGGGCCGAGAACGGTCTCCTTGATCTCTTCGGCTACGGTTTTCACCGCATCCTCTACAATCTCGCCAGCCTTACCGGCCAGATCAGAGACACTCTCGACAAGCTCCTTGAAGGCGCCCTTGGGCTCTTCCACTACATCTGGGGTATTGTTCACCTCAGGAATATTCTCTTCACTCATGCTACAATAATTTAGAGTTACACATTTATGCCATAATAAGCATTTTACAAATATACCTAAAAAAAACAATTAAAAAAGTTATTTTCGCGAAAGGAAACCATTTATTATATGCGCATTGACATCCTGACAGTGGTACCTGAGCTTCTGGAAAGCCCCTTGGGATACTCCATAGTGGGCAGGGCCATCAAAAAAGGCCTTGTCGAGATACATGTCCACAACCTCCGGAAATACGGCCTCGGCCCTAGAGCCAACGTAGATGATTACTCTTACGGAGGTGACGCCGGAATGGTGATGATGGTGGAGCCTGTGGACAAGATGATCGCGGAGCTGAAGTCCGAAAGGGAATATGACGAGGTCATCTACATGTCCCCGGACGGCGAGAGACTGACCCAGGGAATATCTAACGAGCTGTCCCTTAAGGAGAATCTCATTATCCTCTGCGGCCATTACAAAGGCATAGACCACAGGATCAGGGAGCATCTCGTCACAAGGGAGATCTCTGTCGGGGACTATGTGGTCAGCGGAGGTGAAATCCCCGCCGCCCTTCTCGCGGACTCTATAGTCAGGCTCATTCCCGGTGCGCTCACAGACGAGACATCAGCGTTGAGCGACAGTTTCCAGGACGGGTTACTCTCCCCACCTGTATACACACGTCCGGCTGAGTACAAGGGCTGGAAGGTCCCTGAAGTCCTGCTCAGTGGCAATCCCAAACTGATCCACGCCTGGCAAGATGAGCAAGCGTTGGAGCGCACGAGACTTTTACGCCCTGAGCTTCTTGACAATAATCCTAATTAAGATTGCGGCCGTGACATAGGCGGTACGACAGACCGCTGCCGCATGGGCATGGCTCATCAGCCTGCACCGGAGGGATATAAAGGCACATGTAGGGATTCTTGCGGATAAGGTCCATCGCAGGCTCATCCTCACTCTGTAGAATGACTTTCAAACAATTGGCCTCGTTAGGCGAATACCCTTTCAACAACCACTTTGGAAGGCTGTTGGCATAGGCCGCCACTATCTCCATGCAAGCGTTGTAGTCCTCGAAAGTCTCTATATCGTACTGACGGTCGGAAACACAGCCGAAAATCTCCTCTGTGGCGTCATCACCCCATATCATCTGGGAGTTCATCCAGATGTCATGTTCCTCAAGGACAAGCTCTTTGCCGCTATATCCCAGATTCAGAAGCATTTCCACAAGGCTTTTTCCTTCTTCTGAGCCAAGTCCGAACACAAATTCCGGCGAGCCGGAACCAGCCTCTATGGCTTGTTCCGGAGAAAAATCCTTGAACCCACCCAAGTCAGGATATTCCTTTCTTCCCATGACAATCTTGGAGGGCTCATATATTCCAGGGGCAGCGACGCAAGGCTCTCTCTCAAGATCTATCCTGCAAAGCTTGAAGACGGGACTGGCGGCCAGATGTCTGGTAAAAGACTCCACATCCCACCTTCCTGCCCACTCGTTGTAGGCCAACATCTTCTCATAGAACTCGTCCACAGTCATCACCCCGTAGAGGTTGAGATAACCGAACGCCGCCCTCTCCATCTCGAAAGCCCCGTCTTCCTCCCGCTCAGCGATGACAGTGGCGATATGAGGCGAGACAATGTCATAAACCTCCTTGGGAACCCATATCTCTTTATAATCCTCATTGGAAACGTCAGTCCTAAGCAAGCCGACGGTCTCGAGAACTGTGGGATAGTCCGGGTATTCCATGG
>ONSC01000205.1 GCA_900320365.1 uncultured Bacteroidales bacterium | reverse complement strand
GAATGGACGGTCAGGCCTTCTTTCCCCGTGGACAGGGCATGGACCAGGTGCCCCAGGATTTCGCTGTCGGAAGAAGACCGGAAGAGGGTTCCCCTCCGTTCCAGTTCGATTTTCAGCTCTTCGGTATTGACAATGTTTCCGTTATGGACGACGGCGAAGTCATGCGTGTCCCGGTGGAAAACGAACGGCTGGACATTGTCCAGTTCTCCACCACCCGAGGTGCCGTATCGGACATGGCCGATGGCGAAGCGGCCGGTGTGCTCCCGGAACGCATCCCGCGGGAAGACATGGGAGACCAGTCCCAGCCCTTTCCGGACCGAAATCCGTCCCGTTTCCTCCAGCGTAGCCACGCCGCAACCTTCCTGCCCCCGGTGCTGCAAGGCGCTGAGGCCGACGAGGACGTTCGCGGCCGCCTTGTCGACCCCGAACACCCCGAATACCCCGCATTCCTCGCGGAGGGACCGTCCTTTCATCATTTATAAGGTCTTGACGAAATCCATGAAGAGGGGATGCGGTGAAAGCACGGTGGTGGAGTATTCCGGATGGAACTGAGTCCCGAAAAAGTTCCCTCGGCAAAGTGCCGCGCTGAATGGCACACCATGGACCGTAGAGGCTATCGTGTCCTGGCATATTCCCGCATAATAAGAGTGCACATAATACATGTAAGCACCCTCATTGATGCCGTCAAACAATCCTGATTTCAGGCCTTCCACCTGGTTCCAGCCCATATGAGGGACCTTCAGACCTTGATCGCCTGGCACGAAGCGACACACATCAGTGTCAAAAACGCCTAGGCAGTCAGTATCACCTTCCTCGCTGTGACGGCAAAGGATCTGCATCCCGACGCATATACCTAGGACCGGTCTCTTGAGAGACAATATCACTGAATCCAACCCGAGAGAACGTAGGCAGCCCAACGCCACAGAAGCGTCGCCAACCCCCGGAAGCAGCACCTTGTCCGCATTCATAAGCCGTGATGGGTCCGAAGTCAACTCCCACTCAGTAACTCCCAGGCGACGGAGGGCGTTGATCACCGATAAGACATTGCCGGCATCGTATTTCACAATAGCAATCATAGCACCCCTTTGCTGCTTGGAACCGAATAACTGAATGGATCCTTCCGGACAGCAGCCTTTAAAGCCCTGGCGAAAGCTTTGAATACCGCCTCGGCGATATGATGGTTATTCTCGCCTTTCGCCGAGATATGCAGATTGCACTTCATGGCTGAGCAGAGAGACTGGAAAAAGTGTTTGAACATCTCTGTAGGGGTGTCTCCCACATATTCCCTTGTAAAAACCACATCCCATTTGAAATCCACCCTGCCTCCAAGATCCATCAGCACCATGGCCTCCGACTCATCCATAGGCAGGGCGAAACCGTACCTCTCAATGCCCTTCCGGTCACCTAAAGCTTCCAACAGAACTTCCCCGAGGGTGATGGCCACATCCTCCATCGTGTGATGCTCATCCACATTCAGATCACCTTCGGCCTTGATTTTCAATGATATACCACCATGGTGGGAAATCTGCTCAAGCATATGGTCGAAAAAGTTCAACCCAGTGCTTATCTCAGACTCGCCCGCACCGTCCAGATCAACCTCCACAAAAATCTTGGTTTCCTTTGTCACACGCTCACGGCTGGCTCTCCGTACAGGAATCCCCGCCTGGAAGTCAGACTTTCCAGGATTCTCAAATTCATTTATCGATCTGAGTAAGCGCTCATTCTCTTGAGGCGTCCCGACTGTGAGCCGCAGGGTGCCCTCACATCCACGGACAGTAGACCGGTTTCTCACGATAATACCGTCCTTGATGAGATGATTGTACAAACCTGACGGATCCTTCACACGCACCAAAAGGAAATTGGCTTCGCTTGGGAACACTTTCTCAACACAGTCAAAAGCCTCCAAACGGGAGCTCAGGGTGGGACGTTGGCTGATTATCTCTTTCGTCTGAGCGTTAATACGCTCTGGATCAAGTCTTTCCAACGCAAGTCTCAAGGTATCTGTCCCAATATTATAAGGATATCGTACCTTATCGAAAACAGAGATGATCTCCGGATGGGCAATGGTCATCCCGATTCTAAGCCCGGCGAGACCACACGCCTTGGAGAGTGTCTGCAGAATGACCAACTTGGGATACTCCGCCAAAAGCCTACGCATGGAACCTACTGATGAAAAGTCCACATACGCCTCATCAAGCACAACTATTCCAGAGAAAGAGTCCAAGACCCTCCTTATGTCATTCTCTGGGAAAGCGTTTCCAGTCGGGTTATTCGGGGAACAAATAAACAACAGCCTGGTGGAATCGTCACATGCCTCAAGCAAAGAATCCACCGGCAAAGAGAAATCCTCGTTAAGCTGCACCTGTCTGCGCTGGACGCCATTGATATCAGCGCAAACTGAATACATCCCGTAGCTCGGGGCGATCATGACCGCGTTATTGATTCCAGGTTCGCAGAACACCCTGTAGCATAAGTCGATAGACTCATCACTTCCATTCCCGAGGAACAACATTTCCCTGGGAACTCCCCTGTATTCAGCCAAGCGGCAAAGCAAGGTCTCCCGCAAATTCCGGGAAGGATAGCGGTTTAGCCCCTCCCGTCCAAAAGGGCTCTCATTGGCGTCCAGGAATATTCCCAACTCACCTTGATACTCATCCCTCGCGGTTGAATAAGGGACAAGATTCCTGATATTCTCCCGCATCAGGAGTGTCAACTCATCACTTCTCATCACCTACTTGTTTTCAATTCCACCACCGACCCTAATTCTTACGGCATTCGCGTGAGCCTCAAGCATCTCGGCATCAGCCATGGTCGCGATAGTCCCACCTAGCGACTTAAGCCCCGCATCGCTCAATGATTGGAAAGTCACGGCATGCATGAAACTCTCCACTCCCAAACCATTCCAGGCGACAGCGGTCCCACCGGTAGGAAGAATATGATTTGTGCCGCTGGCATAGTCTCCCGCACTCTCGGGGGAATAGTGCCCCAGGAAAACACTTCCCGCAGCCTCAACTCTCGAAGCTAAAGCCTCAGGATCTTTCACAGCCAGAATAAGATGCTCCGGGGCATAGAGGTTAGCGAAATCAATGCACTCGTCAAGATCTCTCATCACAATGATACGG
>ONSC01000207.1 GCA_900320365.1 uncultured Bacteroidales bacterium | reverse complement strand
AGGAGTGAACTGGATTATCTGGTTACTCGGCGCTCTGTTCTCTTTCTTTGGACTTTTCAAAAGGCCGCGTGGAATTGCTGTCGCCGGATTCATCCTATCAATTATAGATGTCATTATCATCGTAGCTGTTATTGGGGCCGTTGTGGGAGTTGCCTCGTCATTATTTTCTTGAAAATAAGTGAGATATGCCTGAAATAAAGATCTGCCCAAACTGTGGCAAAGAGATACTGGCTGTTGCTAAGAAATGCAAGTACTGCGGTACTTGGATCGAACCCAAGCATGAGTTCCGCTGCCCTGTGTGCTGTGAAGTGATTCCAGAGGACTCTGTTATTTGCCCGATATGTCACGAGCGTCTGAGACCAGACCCGGATCCAGAGCCGGAAACTATTGTGGAAGAACCAGTTCCGCAGCCTGAACCAGAACAGCGGACACAACCGGAGTCGCCAGCTAAACAGGAGAAACCAGAAGCTTCCCCGGCGGTTCGCTCTGAAGAAATCCTTGATGCTAATAATGCGCCATCAAAGAAGTGGCTGTATGGAGCTTTGGCCGGAGTTGTGGCGCTTGTCCTTTTAGCTTTTCTTATTCTTAGGCCAAGAGGTGTCGATGACAGCCCTTATGATGATGCCAAGGCCCTTCATGAGTGGTTTTTCGAGCACCTCGGTACCCATGTCGAGAGCCTGTCATCATCTCCTGAGTTGCAGGCCAGGCTCACCAAACTGCTAGGAAAAAATGCCGTGGACGGTATCGAGAGTTTTCTCTCAAACTCGTCATTCGATTCTGAGCCTAACCTTAGCTTATCACATGATGACGAGGGATTGGATATATATTCCCTTGTCGGTGTCAGAGAAAATGGAGCCAAACAAGAGTCATTTATCGTCAAGTACATGGATTATGGTGAGTCGGGCTCGTTGTATGCCGCCACCATGATAGGAGGTTATCATAAAACTGCCGAGGAAAAGTTCAAATACCCAGGAATGATCTCTCCGCTTGTAAAGCAGTATGAGTATAGCGGCAAGATAGGATCCGGGAATAATTCCAGGAAAATCGACATGAACTTATGGGTTGATGGTCCTGGGGTGGGCGGAAACGAGGTTCGAGGTTTCTATAAAGAAAGGGGAGCAAGCTACAAATACTCGCTGCAGGGTTTTGTCGTGGAAGGAGAAACCAAGTCTCTTCATCTTGAGGAAGACGAGAGTCAGGATTGGTTTCCACCGGAGTTCCAGTTCAAACTGCCTGAATCAATGGAAAAAGTTGATAATTTAAAAGGAGAATATGTTGTCAATTTTGGTCACGATGACGAGGAAGACCCTGATTCACCTCAAGGTCTGTATGGAATCCCGGTGGCCTTAACCTTGGGCATGGAAGATATGGACGATGGAAATCCAGCCTCAAACATGAAGTATTTCACCGGGAAGATAACAGGGAACGGGAAAACTCGTGATATAGAGATGGTTCTGAAGATAAGCGGAGAAGGCAATCCGGATGATTCCGTGTCAGGGTATTATAGGGATCTTTCTAAGCCTTCAAAACGAGTCTTCTTTAAAAACGGTCTGATTGATGCGTATCATGGGGCTGATTGGACTCTGGATCTGATCTCTAAAGACGGGAACGAATGTTTCACATTGACGTTCACCTGGCCTTTAAAGGGATTGGAACAAGTTAATGGTGCCTGGACAAGGCTCAAGGATGGTGCACCGAAAGATCCAGGCAAATTTGACAAGGTCGTTTTGAATGATGAATATGGAAACTAAGAAATTGTTATTAGTACTGGTCTCGTTGCTGGTATCATTGTCAGTCTCCGCACAGAAATACACGGACGATGAACTGGATGTGGCTGTCAGGCAGGCGTTCAAGATGTCCGACCTTCAGTGGAATAACTTGAAAGGAGATGTGCTTAGTACTCGCACAGTGAGCCTTGGATTTAAGAAGGCTTATGGTGAGTGGGTGCTTGGCGGGGCAGTGAATAGCCATGATGGAGAAGAGCATGTTATCTATGGGGCCTCAGGGAACTATTTGCTGAAAATGATATGGGGTGACAATTCTCCAATGAAAGCGTGCATTTACAATTATGAAGGTGGCAGTAAGTTGTCTTCGATAGATACATACGCTTTCAGGTATAATTATGTCGATTACAAACCTAAGGGGCAAATCAGTGAGTCAGATGCTATTTGGATATCAGAAATTATTGATTATCAATTGTTATCTAGGAAAAATGGCCCAGACGTGCGTTTGAGCCATTCCATTTATGAATACGATGGGAACGGTCGTCTGAAGACGATTATCACAAGGCCTGATAACGATCCTCAGGCAGGAGGCGCAAGGGATATTTTCCGTAATGCCTCAGACGGATCATATACAATGACACGTTATAAAGAAGATGGTCGTGAAGATATGACTTTTCAGGTCTCTGCTGATGGGAGAAAGGAGATCAGGAAATCAGATTATATCGTCGCTTATATCGAGAGGGATAAAGATGGAAGGATGATTGATGTCGGAGGAGGGGGCGGTGGATCAAATGGATATGCGACTCAGCGGAACCACTATGTCTATAATGAGCATGGAGATCTGCTTCTTGTCACAGCCGATGCCAAATTGATAGATCGGGATAAAGATCTGCCATGGCTGGAACAGCAAACGGATTTGGGAGAATTCACATATTTCGAGTATGAATATGATTCCAAGGGTAATTGGATTACGCGAAAGACATATAAGCACTTTTCCATGAATAGAGATATTGATTTGAAGAAGTGGGAAGAGAGGACGATCGTGTATTCCGGGGATGCCGGCATAAGTGGTGATGAATACATGGCGGCATGTAATAAAGAGATAGATGACTATCTGGCCCATAAGGAAGAGGCAGCCTCCAAAGCGGCGGCTAAAGCGGCTGCTGATGAGTTATAGACATTCTTCAAGCGGTTTTGCCAAAACTCCCTAGAGTGTCTGCTTTAAAAGCATTGAATGGTGCGGAGGGAACCGTTTCGATCAAACTGACTATCAATTGTAATGGTTATTTGTCAGCCCAGGCTATTGAGAATTATTCGAATAGGTGGGAGAGAGCTCAACTTCTTGTCCATGAAGCGATCAAAGCCGCGGAGGATTTGTCTGGATGCCCTAAATGGACACCTGGTTATGAGGGAGTGAGTTACTATATTGATTTTCATTATTACCCAGGAGGGAGAGTGACTATCGACCACGCTACATATGTACGGGACTAAATAACGCCCTTATTGCGGCGAGGAGATAAAAGTGGAGTAAGTATTATTGGTGCGAGCGTGGGCAGGTCACGGCAGAGGAGGGTTTCGGGATTCGGATAATCTTTGCTAAATTTGAGCATGATTAAGCCATGGGACATATTCGTTTGTTTCTTTTTCTCGCTGATGTACATGGCTTGCGGAGTTGAGGGTCCCAGTGGGTTGGAGCGTCCGGAGGTGCTTTCCGCTGAGGCTGAGCCGGGAATAAGGATGGTCTCCCTCAAGGCGGTTCTGGACAGGGAGGATAATTATTCCACTTGCGGGTTTCTCCTATGGAATGCTCAAGGAGTAGAAGCCGGTAGGATCGTAGCTTCCCCGACGCTCGAACTCTCTGCTGAACTCGCTGACTTGGAACCTGATACGGAGTACTACTGGACAGTGTACATCTCCAATGGAAAGGATACGTTCGAGTCTCCTAGGATGAGTTTCAAGACACTCCCGGAGCCAGAGCCAGAACCTGAACCCGAGCCTGAACCGGAACCGGAACCCGTGCCTGGCCCCGATGATCCTGTTCCTGGCCCCGATGATGTTCCCGACGTCAATCCCGATCCAACCTTGTGGGAGTTTATCACCGGAAAGTTCGACACGGATGCGGATGGGACCATGAGTGACGAGGAACTGCTTGGAATAGAAGAACTTCAAATAGCCGACCTGCCGGTGGATTCCCTTGCCGGGCTTGAGGCCTTAGTGAACCTCCGGACTCTCGGAATAGGCGGCCATTATCTGAAGCGGATCGACCTGTCGGCCAACAAGAAACTTAACTTCTTGTCAGTCCGAGGCGAGGCTATCCTTGAGGAACTTTATCTTGACAATCCTGAACTCGGCCAGCTTTACCTCGTCGAGTGCAAGGTGTTGAAAACCTTGGATTTCTCAAGATGCCCCGAGGTCACGATGTTTGAAATATATAACAACCAATCTCTTGAGAGCATCGACCTGAGCAAGAACCGGAAACTGGAAGTTTTTAGACTTACGGGATCGAAGGTCAAGGAACTGGACTTGTCCAATTGCCGGCGCGTCCAGCAACTTTCTTCCGAGGACAATCCTCTCCTTGAGAAGGTCATCCTCCATAAGGAGGCCTCTCCTGAGGTTCTCTCAGTGGAGAGCCACACAAAAATTATTTATCAATAAAGAAACTAACAATGAAACAAGATAATCCTGAATATTCATTCCTGCGGCAGGAAGTAGAGCGCAAATGGGGCCGGAGACTGGCCACATCAGCGGATTTCGCCGCGCTCGCTGAGGCCATGGACGAAAGCATTTCCGTCTCCACCCTGAAGAGGTTCTGGGGATATGTCGGGGACAATCCGGCTCCCAGGAATTCCACTCTCGACTCCCTGTCGAGATATTCCGGTTACCTGAATTTCAAGGCTTTCCGGGATCACCTTATGGATTCCGGGAAACTTCCATCTTCATATTTCCAGGCGGAAGTCGTTGAGGCATCCTCATTAACTAAAGGAGAAAGGGTCGTAATCGGCTGGCGTCCGGACAGGGAAGTGCTCCTATCTTACGAGGGGGACTCGATATTCCGTGTCCTCGAGAGCAAGAATTCCTCGCTCCGGAAAGACGACCGTTTCGAGGCATCGACGATCATGAAAGGATATCCTCTGGCATTGTCTGGAATATTCAGAAATGGCTTGAAGACAGATCCTTACGTGGCTGGGCTTGACGGGGGAATCGCATTCATCAACAAGAGGTAAAGATTGAAGATGGGCAGTTCGTCGGGATATTTCAAAGAGATTGGGGACGCTTTTTCCAAACTTCCAGGAAAAGA
>ONSC01000208.1 GCA_900320365.1 uncultured Bacteroidales bacterium | reverse complement strand
ATAGTTATCGGAAGCATATATGCCCGAAATGAGGATGTGTTCAAGCCATTGATGGATGAGGTGATCTCCAATGAGGCGCTTCCGCTGGCAAGCAAGGTATGCAAAGTTGTTCCAGCAGCCCTCGGAGAGGCCGTCGGTGACTATGCCGCCTTATCCATAGCCGCTGATATTCAATAATTTCCAAAGAATATGACCAAGACAATCATACAAGATAGCCTTGCCCAGGCTCATAAGGAATTGGAGCGTTTCATGGCTGACCCGGATACTGTTCCTTCAATAGAGAAAGCGGCGGAGGTCATGTCGGGATGTCTTTCGTCCGGAGGGAAGATCATCAGCTGCGGCAACGGAGGCTCACTTTGCGACGCCACCCATTTCGCCGAAGAGCTGACCGGCCGCTTCAGGAATGACCGGAGACCATTCCCGGCCATGGCGATAAACGATCCGGCATATCTTACCTGCGTAGGCAACGACTATTCTTTTGATGTCGTCTTCTCCAGATGGATAGAAGCTTTCGGCAATCCCGGCGATGTCCTTCTCGCCATGAGCACAAGCGGGACATCACCCAATATCATCAAGGCAGCGGAAGCTGCCAAGAGCCTTGGAATGAAGGTCGTGGCTCTGACATCAAAAAAAGGGCAGACATTGTCCGCCCTTTCCGATGTCGCCATCATGGCTCCCGACGCTCCTCACTCAGACCGGATACAGGAGATCCACATCAAAGTGATCCACATCCTTATCGAAGCCATCGAGTCATCTATCTCTTCGAAGTGACTTCCTTCTCGTATTTCTCGATGCAAGGAATGAACTCCTCGCCCACGGGAACACCGTTCTTGCAGTTGAAGTAATCAAACACCGCTCCGAACGGAAGAGTCTTGGCCTCCTCGAGGAGGGCGAGCTTCTGGAAGCCCTTGCCCTCGGCCTCATACTCGCGAAGCTTGGCGAGAGGCTCAAGAAGGGCGCTGAGGATGCACTTCTGTGTGGCGCGGGTTCCAATGATGTAGGCGCCGATGCGGTTGATCGAGGCGTCGAAGTAGTCCAGACCGACGTGCGCGCGATGCAGAGCCTCGGCGCGGACAAGCTCCTTGAAGAAGTCCAAAGTCATGTCGTTCATGATGGTCACGTGGTCGGAATCCCAGCGGACAGGACGGCTCACATGGAGCATCAGCTCAGGTACATAGAGAAGCAGGGAAGAAACCTTGTCCGCCACATTCTCAGTGGGCTCGTAGTGACCTGTGTCGAGGGTGTATATCACTTTGCGGGAAGCACAGTAGCCCTCAAAGAAGTCCATTGAACCGACAGTGTAGCTCTCAAGACCGATACCGAACAACTTGGCCTCAACGCAGCTCTTCATGCCGGGAAGATCCTCCTTCAGAATCTCGTCGAGGGAAGCCGCGAGGATCTCACGATACTTCTTACGGTTAACAGTATAGTCCTTTTGGCCGTCATGGACCCAGATGTTCATGATACAAGGGTCGTTCTGGGCCTTACCCATGGCGTCGGCGATACGGCGGCAACGCTTTGTGTGCTCAATCCAGAACTCGCGGATGGCCGGATCCGGGTTAGCGAGGCTGAGATCCCCGCTCTTAGGATGGCCGAAAGATGTGGAGTTGAAGTCAAGCTTGAAGTTGTTGGCCTTGGCCCACTCGATCCAGCTCTGGAACTGCTCGACACCAACCTGGTCACGATCGACGAACTTGCCGCCGAAGTCTCCGTAAATCTCATGGAGATTGACACGGTGGTTACCGGCGAGAAGAGTCTTGACGAACTCAAGGTCCGCGCGGACCTCATCGATGTTCCTGGCCCGTCCGGGATAATTTCCGGTGGTCTGGATACCTCCGGAGAGACCGGCGGTGCTCTCAAATCCCATCACATCGTCAGTCTGCCAGCAATGGAGGGAAATCTGCTGTTTCTCAAGCTGCTCGATAGCCTTGTCAGTGTCGACACCGATGGCGGCGTAGCGCTCCTTGGCCATCTCATAGGCCTGGATGATTTTCTGCTCGTTCATATTGTTTGGATATTAATTATTTGGATAATAAGTCTTTGTCTCTATGGAGTTACCAATGATGCGACGCATCTCCCAGCGATCTTTCACCAAGCCGGCCACTTTAGCCTGCATCATGATATTACCGATGGCCGTACCCTCGACAGGACCAGCCACGACAGGTATACCGAGTGTGTCGGCGGTCAACTGGCTCACGAGCTTGTTGGCCGAGCCACCTCCGATCACATGGAGCTTGTCGATTGTGAATGAGGCGAAGCTCTGGAGCATGGCGATGACTGACTTGTATTTCTTGGTCAGGCTATGGTAGATGCAGCTGATCATCTCAGCGTCATTCTTCGGGACCTGCTGGCCGGACTCGGCCAATGCCTTCTTGATCTCCGCATCCATATCCTTAGGAGCGGCGAAACGGGGATCATCGGGATCTATGGTCGACGGGAAGTCTATCGCCTCGCGGCCCATTGCCTCAATCTGGGCGTAGTTGTATTCCCTACCCTCAGCGGCCCAGGTCTTGCGGCTCTGCTCGAGGAGCCACATGCCTGTGATATTCTTAAGAAACCTCGTTGTGCCCTCGATTCCACCCTCATTAGTGACATTGTACTCGTATGACTTGTCATCTATGACAGGAACGGGAGATTCTATGCCCATCAGGCTCCATGTGCCGCTGCTGAGATAAGCGAAATGCTCATTCTCGGCAGGGACAGCGGCGATGGCGGAAGCGGTGTCATGCCCGGCGACGGCGATCACAGGGACGGGGTCCATTCCTGTCTCATCGCAGATTTCCTTTTTCAGGAGGCCAACCTTGGTTCCAGGTTGGACGATGGGCCTGAGGATCTTGGGACCCACTCCAAGACGCTCGAGAAGGGTCCTGTCGAAATCTCTCGTGCGAGGATCAATCAAGCCGGAGGTCGACGCGTCGGTGTATTCGCAAACCCTCTCGCC
>ONSC01000209.1 GCA_900320365.1 uncultured Bacteroidales bacterium | reverse complement strand
GCGATCTCCTCGTCGGTCATAGCTTTAACAATCTCCTCAATGTTGTCCGGACGCAGGCGAGGCTGCCCGAAACAAACTATCGACGCAAAGGAAAAGGCGACGACCGAAATCAACTTATTTCTCATACACAAAAATACAAAAACCTCACTCAGAATCCTAATTATTATTTTGCCATATTAGCGGTATGAACATCGCGTTTAATCGATTCAAATTAGCTTTCTTCTCTCTTCTTACGGTAGCCTGTGCTGGTAAATACGATAATCCCAAGGCAATCAATCAGGTAGACTTCTCCAAGGTGGTCGTGGAGGATGATTTCTGGACCCCTAAACTCAACAATAACGCTTCCGGAACACTTCTTGTCTGCATCGAGCAATGTGAGGTCAAGACCGGGCGTATCCAGAATTTCATAACTGCCGCAAAGATGGATGGCCCACATACCGATTGTTGCTGGGATGATTCTGACGTCTACAAAGTGATTGAGGGCATCGCCTATAATATTGTCAACACTCCTGACGCCGCGCTTGAGGCGAAGGCTGACGAGTGGATTGACGTTATAGCGGCTGCCCAGCAGGATGATGGATATATCGGCACATATTACACTTATGTCAAGCCGGATGAGCGCTGGAATGATATGAATGGGTGCGAGATGTACTGTGCGGGTCATCTGATAGAAGCGGGTATCGCATACTTTAAGGCGACAGGGAAAAGGAAGCTTCTCGATGTCGGGATGAAGATGGCGGACCATATGTTGACCGTGTTTGGCCCAGAAAAACGTCATTGGGTTCCTGGGCACCAAGAAGTGGAACTCGCTCTCGTTAAGTTATTTGAGCTGACAAAAGAACGAAAATACCTGGATTTCGCTTACTGGCTTTTGGAGGAGCGGGGCCACGGCTATGGTCGCAGTGATGTCAGGGAGGATAAGACTTGGACATATCCGTTATTCCAGGTTCAAGACCAGACTCCCGCTCGTGATTTACAAACTATCCACGGACATTCAGTCAGGGCGATGTACCAGTTCTGCGGCATGAGTGATATCATGTCATATATGCCAGAGACAGGTTATATGGATGCTCTTGATCGTCTTTGGAACGATATCACCGGGACGCGAATGTATATCACCGGAGGTATCGGAGCTGCTTATAAAGCGGAGGGTTTCGCCGATCAATACGAGCTGCCTAACTATGAGGCTTACTGTGAGACATGCGCTAGCGTGGGTATGGCCTTTTGGAATCACCGTATGAATGAGTGGAAGGGAGATTCGAGATACGCTGACATCGTGGAGAAGGAAATGTACAATGGTATCATCAGTGGCGTTAGTCTTGATGGCACTAAGTTCTTCTACACTAATCCATTAGCATCAAGGGGTGACCATCACCGCTTCACATGGCATCAGTGTCCTTGCTGCCCGACCAATATCGCCAGGTTTATCCCCTCGATAGGCAGTTATATCTATGCAACGAGCAAAGATGCCATCTGGGTTAACCAGTACATCGGCAATGAGGCGGAGTTCGAGGCCGGCGGCCAGGATGCCAAAGTGAGGATTGAGACGGGTTACCCTTGGGAAGGTGTTGTGACTCTGACACTTATGTCAGCCTACAAAGGTCAGGTACGTATGCGGATCCCTGGCTGGTGTGAGAAATACAACATTCAAGTGAACGGGAAGGAAGTGGAGGCGGAGGTGGAACTTGGATATGCTGTCCTTCCGGGCAAGTGGAAAGCCGGAGACAGTGTAACGCTTACGATGGATATGCCTGTGAGACTCGTCGCGGCGGATCCTCGTGTCAAGGCTGACGAAGGTCAGCGAGCCATTCAGAGAGGTCCGATGGTTTATTGTATTGAGGCAGTTGATAATGACTTCGATTTCGATACGGTGTCCATAAATGAGAACGCCCCGTGTGAGGCTACCTTCAATAAAGACATGCTAGGGGGAATTGTCACTATCTCCTATGGAGATGGAGCTAATAAGTTGGTTTATATCCCTTATTACTCATGGGACAATCGTGATGCCGGTGAGATGAAAGTCTGGGTTCCATTCACAATATGACTGAATTTTGAAGAGTATTGCATTTCTTCCCGGAATTCACAATATTTGTAACTGGCTAAAAGAGATAGCAGACATGAAAGAATCCGTCACTTCATTCCTTAGCAACATCTTGGCGGTTATTCTCGGTATCTTCATCACCTTCACGATTCAAGGGATGATAGACAGGTCTAGGGACCGGAAAAATGCCAGATCCTCACTTGAACTCGTACGTTCTGAGCTTGCTCGGAACATTGAGGATGTTTCAATAATCAAGGACTACCTCAATATGGAAAAACAGTCGGCAGCGTATTTCATAACCAATAAGGATTCGCTCGATAAATGCCCGGACGACTCAATCAGCTATCATAGCGGGATAATATTCGCCGATGTATCCATGTCGTTGAGCATGGATGCCCTCGAACTTCTGAAGATGTCGTCAGTATTCCAAAAATTGGGCAACAATGACTTGTCAATGAAGATTATCAGGGCATACGACTGCTGCGGTTCCATCGTGACAAACGTGAACCGTCATATCTCCATCCGTGACTCCAGGTACGAGAATTCCATAGACAGGGAGACCGCCGGGGAGTATGTTTCTGGAGGGAGCATCGACATAAAGGATTTCATGAAGACGGATTTCGGCCGATACGCCATCGAGTGGCTGACCAATCAACCTGGTATTGACAACATCACTGATATCACCGATTTAGAAGATGCGATTGAAGCCATTGATCATTATCTTAAATAATTATACCTGATATGGAAAAGAATGTCAAACCCCAGAATCCCTCCAAGGTGATCATAACTCCCAAGCCCCCGAAAAAGGCCGAAGTTATTGCCGCTCCTTCCCCTGAGCTTAAAGAGGGCGAGTTAAAGGTCGAGAAACTCGAAGAGAATAAGACGGTACCGTTAGCATCAAGGCTTCTATAAAGACAAAGTAGGTTCACTATTTTGACATCATGCGGCAACCGAAAGACATTGCTTATCGGTGTGCTTTCCGATGCTCATTATGCTGAGTGGACATGCTCCGGAATGATTGGCTCCATCGTTTAATCTGTTGATTGTTTATTCAGAAGGAATTGTTAAATTTACTTTTTTAGAGAGATTAATGCATTTTTTATGAAACAGATATTCCATCTCGTGGGGATAGCTCTGGCGTTTCTTCCACAATTCCTATTCACGTCGTGTTCTTCACATTCTTCTTCAGACCCGGACATTGGGGCAATGATCCAGCCCACACCAAGGACCGCGGTGATGAAAGAGGACAACTATTATGTCTGGTGCGGCACGATGGTCAAGGAGAAGGGCACCTACCATCTGTTCTATTCACGATGGGAGAAGAAATACGGCTTCCAGGCTTGGGTCACCCGCTCCGAAGTCGCGCATGCAACATCCAAGGACCCCTTCGGGCCGTTCGTTTTCAAGGATGTGGCACTTCCGGTCAGGGGTGCTGAGTATTGGGATGGACTATGCACGCACAATCCTACGGTCCACAAATTCGGCTCAAAGTATTATCTGTATTACATGGGCAATACCGGTGATGGCGATGACACGCCGACACTGAATGGCCAACTGAACTGGATCCATAGGAACAACCAGAGAATCGGGGTGGCGGTCGCGGACAGTCCTAACGGCCCGTGGAAACGGTTTGACAAACCGATAATCGACGCGAGCGAGGATCCTGACGCCCCGGATGCCCTTATGGCCAGCAATCCGGCGATAACTCAGGGTCCTGACGGACGTTTCCTGATGGTATACAAGGCAGTGGGTAAGCAGAAGCCTATGCCATTCGGTGGCCCTGTCGTGCATCTTACGGCTTGGTCAGACTCGCCCACAGATTCATCTGGAGCCAGGACGGGAAGTATTATGCGATTGTCAAGGACCAGGGTGGTTATTTCATCAAGCATGACACCAGGGCCTTGGTTCTGTTCGAATCAGAGAATGGAATGGATTGGTCATTGGCCGAGCACGGTTTTGTCTCAGGTCTTGATCTGCTGTGGGAAGATGGGGAGTTGGAGAGGATGGCTAATCTGGAGCGTCCCCAGTTGTTCTTTGAAAAGGGCAAGCCAACCGCCTTGCTGGTCGCTGTCAGCAAAAAAGACATGTCAGATACATATAATGTCCGGATACCTTTAAAATGAGATAAATGAAGTTGATTGTTGAAAGTGGAGCCACCAAGACTTGCTGGGTCGCGGTGTCTTCAGGCAGGGAACCGGTTGAAATCAAAACCGCCGGTATCAATCTGGCCTCCATGCGCTCTGATGCCATTGAATCCATTGTGATAAAGGCGGTTGATGAGTTAAAGGAAAAGGGAATAAGCAACGACGTGGAAGAAGTGTTCTTCTATGCCGCTGGCCTGATTGAGCAGGAAGGGGAGAAGGTCCCGGATCTCGCCAAGGAATTGGACAAGGTTTTCACAAGGTTATTTCCGTCCGCTGAAATAGAATATGCCACAGACATGTTGTCTGCCGCAAGGGCTTTATGCGGGCATAATCCGGGAATAGTCGCTATTCTTGGCACAGGATCCAATACCTGTTTTTTTGACGGTGAGAGGATAGTCAAGAACGTGCCTTCAGGAGGCTTTATCCTGGGTGATGAGGGTGGCGGCGCCAGACTCGGGAAGCTCTTTGTCTCGGATTTCATCAAGGGTCTCGTCCCTGAGCCAGTCGCTGGAGAATTCGCCAGGGACTTCGAGGTGGATTATCATACTGTAGTCAAGAACGTCTATCGTGGTGATGCTCCATCGAAGTATCTCGGCTCTTTCGCTCCGTGGATACTTGGGAGATATGACACCAGCGATTATGTGAAGGAGCTGGTGGACAAGAACTTCCGTGATTTTATTGAAATATATTTGAGACAATACGACATCGAGCGCTATCCGGTCGGAGTGGTTGGTGGCTTCGGCTACGCCAACAGGGACATCCTCGAGAAGGTGGCCTCTGAATGCGGGGTCAAGATTTCTACCATCATTTCGGCGCCAATGGAAAGGCTTGTGAATTATCATATGGGAATACTATGAACGTGAAAGACAAAACAACTGAGCAGGCGTCTCACTACGACCATCTGGAGAAGATGTCAACAGAGGAGTTGTTGGAGGCGATTAATAATGAGGATAAGACAGTCCCTGCCGCCGTCAACAAGGCTATCCCCATGATTGGAAAATTGGTGGAAGGGATTGTGGAGAGAGTTTCCGCTGGTGGAAGGGTGTTTTACCTCGGAGCTGGAACCAGTGGAAGGTTGGGTAAAGTGGATGCCTCAGAGATATTCCCCACATATGGGGTCGACAACCTATTCATAGGTCTCATTGCCGGGGGTGACAAGGCTTTCGGTTCCAGTGTTGAAGATGCGGAGGACTCTATGACGGGAGGCTGGGAAGATATGCGACCTTATTCCCCGAACGAAAAAGATGTGTTAGTCGGTATCGCGGCCTCTGGGACGACTCCTTACGTGATTGGAGCATTGGAAACCGCTAGAAGTCATGGTCTTTTGACCGGATGTGTCACCTGCAATGAGGGGTCTCCTGTCGCTGCCGCTGCCGAGATTCCGATAGTCGTGGTAGTTGGACCCGAATTCGTCACCGGTAGTACAAGGATGAAGGCAGGCACCGCTCAGAAGCTGGTATTGAACATGATATCCACCTCTACTATGATCCGCTTGGGTCATGTGCATGGTAACAAGATGGTGGACATGCAACTCACCAACAGCAAACTGGTCGATCGAGGCACAAGGATGATAATGGATGAGACCGGGATTGATGATTATAATCTCGCCCAATCCCTTCTCTTGAGCCATGGTTCCGTTAGGGCAGCTGTCGTTGCATATCAATCTAAGGCGTACAAAGCATGACAATGAATCACAAGCTTTCCCTGTTGACCGTGGTGGCCCTGGCTCTTTTTTCCGGGTGCGCCCATTCGGATCTGGTAAGTATCAGCAACTCCAGTGCGTCACTCGGTTTCGATAGGCAGACAGGGAAACTTGTGTCGTTCGTGAACAAGGAGAAAGACATTGAGCTCATTGATCAAGCTTCTGTTGAAGGCCTGCCTTGGCGATTGGAAGCCGCTGATCCTGAGGCTCTTTCTGGTAAAGGGGGATGCCGGGTCTCTTTCAAGAGGCATGGGAGGAGTGGACTGGATATAACCTATGCTTATCCAGGTGACAATCCTCTGGAGGCTCGCCTTCAAGTCTCTCTCGATAAGAGGAGGCCGATGTCGCATTGGAGAATCTCTTTGGATGGACTAGACGAAACAATGGGCGGAAGTGTCGCCTGTCCGGTAGTCAGTGGTTTGAAAACCGTTGACAACGCTGACCTATTGATGCCATCATGGCTTGGCCATATCGTACATGATCCGTCAGGAAAGTATTCCCAGGCTTTTCCCGGAGGCTCTGTGCAGATGATGGCTCTTTATGACAGGGAATCCAGGGAGGGTGGTTTGTATGTTTCCTCTCAAGATACAGCTGCCACTGCAAAGAGCCTTTCTGTCTCTACAACTCAAACCAACGTCGAGCTCAAATCTGTCAGCATTATCCCTGACAAAGGAAAGACACGTTCATATTCCTTGGATTATGATGTTGTGGTCGGATTATTCGACGGGGACTGGCTTTCCGCCGCT
>ONSC01000211.1 GCA_900320365.1 uncultured Bacteroidales bacterium | reverse complement strand
GGAATCGCATTCATCAACAAGAGGTAAAGATTGATGATGGGCAATTCGTCGGGATATTTCAAAGAGATCGGGGACGCTTTCTCCAAGCTTCCCGGGAAGGATGCGCTTGAGCTCATCTACTCTTCTCCCGCTGGCCCGTATCTGCTTTATAAAGGCCTGTTCGGGGAGCGGATCGCTGTGTTCAAATGCCTAAAGGAAGAGTTCCGGGGGGACGAGGTGTATGAGGCTATCATCCGCCATGAATATGAGATAGCCCAGCCGCTCAAGCATCCCGGAGTCTGCGATTATCTTTCTATGACCCAGATAGACGGCCTTGGGAATACCATTGTGATGGAATGGATCGACGGCTGTACTCTCGGAGACTTCATCGGCAGCGGTCCCGTCAGTCCCGAAACAGCCAAGTCTATAGTCTTGCAGCTTTGTGACGCGGTCTCATACATCCATCGCAAGCAAGTCCTCCACAATGACCTTAAACCGGAGAATGTCATGGTGACCCGGGAGGGGAATGTAGTGAAAGTCATTGATTTCAGTCTTGCGGACTCGCCATCAATGGCTCGAGGCCATATTCCGGCCGGAACCCAAGGCTATGCAGCACCGGAGGTTGTCGCTGGATGCGAGGCGAGCGTTCGTTCGGACATATTTTCCCTGGGAAAGATCATCTCGGTTTTAATGCCTTCCAGACAGGATGTCTTTGAGCGTTGCCTGCAGGAGGATCCGTCTGGGAGATTCTCTTCAGTGGAGGAGGTGCGGAAGGCTATCGAATCAGGTCGCTCCCAAAAGAGGAGGCTTTGGATTATCCTTCCGGTTCTCACGGCCGCCTTGATCGCTTTGGCAATATGGCCAAAAGCGAAGCCTTCAAGCATGGAACCGTCTTATGATGAGGTATTTAAGGAAGCGGCCGCGCTTATCGGAGAGTATGATTCGGCGGTGCCGTCGCTGGATGCTTCCGGATATTCATTCACTGACACCCTTGACTGTCTTAACGGTATGTTCATCGTCGCCACTGAGGATGGGAAAGGTCTGATGGATTCCTCCGGAAGTCTTATCCTCGAACCCTCTTTCGACGAGATTGAGTTCATCCTGCCGGATGTCGCTCTTTTAGGAAAGAACGGATTGTACCGGCTTTGTGCGAGGGACGGACGCATTTTTGCGGAAGAGGCTGAGCGTGAGGATCTTGTCTCTTCTGCTCAGGATCTTTATGAAAAGAGGATGTTCGAGGATATGCGCCGCTGGGATAATGCTTTGGATGAGTTGGAATTATTGCGGGATGAGTGCCTCAATCCTGGGAGTGAGGAAACGGTGACGGCCAGGCTCGAAGCGTTCAAGTCCGCTCTCGGGAACGTTTCCGGGAGAATGACGGATTCCCAGCGCACCCGTTTGGAAAAGATATTATGAGAAGATTCTGCTTCATATCCGTGCTCTTGACATTATCTTTGGTTCTTCATGGACAGAACTACAGGAGGATCAAGGAGGATCCTTCGTACATCTGGGGCGAGGGGATTGGAGCAGGATACGAGGCGGCGCAAAGCTCGGCGGTGGATGAGCTGATCCGTAAACTTTCGGCGACTGATTTGTTGGAAGTCCCTTCCGTATCCCGGCTGGCGGTCTGGAGAACCTACAGGAGGGATATAATCGCGGCAAGTGGTGTGGAGAATGAGGGAAAGACGGCCCTCAGGTATATCGCTTGGAAGGATGTTGACAAGATATTCTCAAGAAGGAAGGCCTTGGTTGGCGACCTGCTTTCAAGGGCTTCCGGGGTCAAAGATCCGGTCGTGGTTGCCACGTGTGCGGACTGGGCGTTGACCTTGCTGGATGCCCTGCCTACTGATCAGAAGACCCGCCGTTCGTTGGAGTCTTTGAGGAATAAATACAAGGGAACACGGACCGGCGATATTCCGGGGCTGTCCTATATCGGCAGGGAAGTGGAAGCTATCCGTGCGGCCCTTGGGAAAAAGGCCTCGCCCGTCAAGCCTGCGACGGAGATCCCCGTCCCCACTGAACCCATGCCCCGGCCTTCCATCGCTCCTCTGGTCTCAGTAGGAGGGGTTGCGTCAAGCCCCGCCACGGTTGTCTCCCGGAGGCAGGGAATCTCCAGAAAGACAGAGACTTACCCAGTCCAATTAAAAAAGGTTGCTCCCAGAACGGGCAATCCATGGTCTTATTATTTTCTGCTGGATGCTTCGGCACTCCCGTCAGTTGAGGGCGGAGTCTTTTTGGGGGCCATGAAAGGATCCTTCGGAGGATATGTCTCCGCAAGGAGAGGATTTGGGAATATGCGGTCGGACTATTCAGCGACTAGCGATGGCCGGACAGGTTACGGTTATCTTTGGGCTTCTGGGGAGACGGCTTTGTCGAGGTATAGCATGGCCGCGGGGGCTCTAATGCGAGTTGGAAAAAGAGTAACCGGCTATGTTGGAGCTGGTTACGGTAGGATTGACCAGATCTGGGAAGACACTGCGGGACAATGGGCCAGGATAACCGATATTTCACATCAAGGAGTCCAGATTGAAGCTGGTCTCATATTCTCTGCCGGCAAAGTCGCGCTAATGGCCGGGGCGTCATCAGTTTCCTTTGCCACCATCAGCCCTGTCTTTGGGCTGGGAATTCATTTCTAAGCTACAGTCTTGCCGCAAGCATGGCCTCGCAACCTTCGAGAATATCCTGGAAAGTGGTCTCAAAGTCACCGGTGTACCAAGGATCGGCGACATTTCTCCCTGTCCCGGTATATGACATCAGAAGGTGAATCTTGCCTTCCGGGTCAGTGGGAATTATGTGTTTTATCAGTCGCAAGTTAGAGGCGTCCATACATATGATGCGATCAAATCTGGCGTAGTCTGAATAAGTTATCTTCCTCG
>ONSC01000215.1 GCA_900320365.1 uncultured Bacteroidales bacterium | reverse complement strand
CAGTTCGGCAGTCTTCGCATTCACAATGATCGAGATCATGTCTCCCGGCCTCAGGGTGATGTTCTTGACAGCCACTATCTGCGCCCCTTCCGCCTCCTCCGTATCCTGGAAATAGGCGATGTTTTTCGGTGTAGAGCACGACGCCAGCATCAGCGCCGCTCCAACCGCAATTAATAGTAATTTCTTCATTTTCATTGTATTGTTTATTATTATTATCAGATTTTCTCCAACATCGACGGCGGGATGAACCGAGTCGCGAAGGCCGCCACCCCCTCGATCGTCACGATCAGCTTCCGGTCATGGCGAATCCGCTTAATATGCCCCTCGAAGCCTTTGAATATTCCCTCGGTCACACGGACCTTGTCGCCCAGATGGTACTTCGGCTCGTCCTCGCCGAGATATTCAAGCCCGGCCTCTTTCATCTCGCAGAGCTTGATGAACCGCTCCATCTGGTCGCCCGGCACTGTCACGGGCGCCTTCAAGGAGCTCTCGCCGACCTTCCCGTAATACGGGATCAGGGATGCGCTGTAACGGGTCTTCACCCGCTGCAAGCCAGTCGGTGTGGTGTTTATGAATATCAGGGATCTGACCAGGGGCTCCTCGACATATTTCAGCAAGCCGCCGACCTCTTTCTCGACCAGACGCATCGGGTAGTAATACTCGATGTCATCCTCGTCCAGGGTCTTTTTGACAGCCCCAGTCTTCCCGTACAGCACCCTCACCGGGTACCAGTTGGCCTTATTCGTTTCCTTTTCAGGCATATTCACTTCTGTCTTGAAGCCCCGTATCAGATTGAGAAACAATACCTTCTCTCCCCTGCCCAGAGGCAAGGGTGAGAACCGGTAGTCAGAATTTCCCTCCTGATCAAGGGCCACTCCAATCCAAGAGCGGTTACCTAACCGTAAAGTCTACAAATTTACTCAATTTTTGGTATAAAAAATATTAAATAAGTATCCCCCAACTCACTTTGAATAAAAATTCATTCATTTTTTCCATTTTTCATCATTATTCATCCTTTTCAAACACTCCGCATGGTTTAAAAGATTTCGCTATATTTGGAATGCTATTATTCGAATACTCTAAAACGTAAGATATGCGAATCATTAAACTCACGATGGCCTCGGCGCTCGCTATGGCGCTCAGTCTTGCACCGGAAGAGGCCCAAGCCCAGAAAAAGCCTCTGGATCATGATGTTTACGACTCCTGGCAGAGCGTGTCGGGACTGACCCTCAGCGACGACGGATCCGCGATGGTCTGGTCTGTCAACCCGCAAGAGGGAGACGGGACTTTATATGCCAGGAAAGTGTCTTCCGGAAAGGCGTCCAAAGGCTCGAAAGCCGGGAAGAAAACGGCCTCAGGACAACTCGCCATCCCCCGTGGTTACCAGCCGACTCTCTCCCCCGACGGAAGGTGGCTTGTCTGCCGGATCAAGCCTGAATTCGCCAAGACAAGACAGGAGCGGATCGCCAAGAAAAAGAAGGATGAGATGGCTAAAGATACGCTTGCGGTAGTTAATCTCACCACAATGGAAATCAAGATGTTCCCGTCAGTGGAATCTTATTCCGCCGGAAAGCTGGGGATGCCTTTCATCGCATACAAATCCTCATGGAAAGCCGTTCCTTCGGTCGCACCAAAGGGGAAGATGGCCGATCAAGTCGGCCATGACAAAAAGGGTGCTGTAAGACCTGGCGGCGCAGCCTCCGGCCTTATACTTCTTAGGCCCGGAACCTGGCAGGCCGACACCCTGAAGCACATTGATAAATATACCTTCAACAACGACGGTACGCTCCTGGCGCTGACCTCGAAGAAGGACAAGAAGGACAGCCTGAGCGAGACGGCGATGATACTGGCGAGCTATCCCGGTGCTGGAGACCTCGTCCTCGACACCCTCAAGAGCGGTGCCCAGGAATATTTCCACCCTGCTTTCGACGACGCTTCCAGGCAGATCGCTTTCACCGCGACGACCGACTCCAACAAGACCGGCAGCAAGCGGTGCGCGATGTTCCTGGCCACGAGAGAGATGGCCGGTCAGGCCGGCCATGACGGCAAGGTAGCCGGCCAAGACGGCAAGGTAGCCGGCGATGGCGGGACTGTCATCCCCGGCTTGACCGGGGATCTCAACCAAGCCGGCCATGACATGTGGACCGTCACGGAGCTCATCCCCCAGGGCACCACGGTCAAAGGCACCGACGGATGGACCCTGACGGAGAATAGCGACATGTACTTCACCCCTGATGGTCAACGGATTATGACAGGGATTGCCCCCATCAGGCCTCCGAAGGACACGACTATTGTGGACTTCGAGACAGCTCGCCTCGACATCTGGAACTGGGACGCCCCGCTGACACCCCCGCAGCAGAAAAAACGGCTGGACGGTACGCTCCGGAAGACCTATGCCGCGGTGATCAACCTAGGATCCGTCGCTGGCGCTCAAATCATTCCTCTGACCACCTCCTTCTTCGACAGCGTCCGCCCGATCGCCGGAGGAAAGACCGGCTGGGCGATATCCAGGGACAATTCTGAATATGTCCGTGAGTCCGTCTGGAAGGATGGTAGTTTCAGCGACTATTACCTTGTGAACCTGAATGACGGAAGCCGTAAGACCTTAGCTAAGAACTTCAACGCCAGCAGGTTCGACATCTCTCCAGAAGGGAAATACCTGATCTGGTTCGACCCGACCGATCGCGCATGGAAGACCCGCGACATCGCAACAGGTACGGAAGCCAACCTGACTGGACAGACCGGCGTCGCCTTCCATAACGAGGAAGACGACCACCCGACCCTCTATCCCGGGCCGTAC
>ONSC01000216.1 GCA_900320365.1 uncultured Bacteroidales bacterium | reverse complement strand
GGGAGGATTCTCCGCTGTCAAGCGAATTATCCACCCTCGCCGCAAAGAGGAAAATCGGGAAAAATCCGTCTTTCGCTTCCTGCGTGAACGTGCGAAAATGTAAAAATACACCGCGGAAAATTTTGCGGCGTTTTTCTTTCGCCGCGGGCATTTTCCCTTGTCCTCAGAAGGCCCGGAAAAAACCGTCCGCTCCTGGGAGTCAATTCGTTTTTTTCCTGCGTCGGCGGCTCTTCAAACTTGGGCGTGGTTACAACACTGCCTCCGGGGACGGCGTGGCCTGGACAGCAGCCATACTGGAAAAGGAGGCCGGCCGCAAGCTCGCCAGCAATGACAATCTGGCTTACACTTTCGCTATATAAGGAATATCTTGCAGGAAGCCTGAATTATGCTAAACGGCAATCGTCATGTTTTCATCGAAAGCCTTTGCAACAACGAGGAAGTTTGGATCAAGTACAACGGAAAGAAATATTTCATCGAAGGCTTTTGGCTTGGCAGGGAACGCCTGCAGCATCTTGAGGTTCAGGATTTGGATTTGTGGAAGATCATTTGGGAAAGCAACGCAGAAGAGCAGGAAGCTAACGTAGACAATTTCCGCAAGGCTCGCATATTCAACGGCAAATCATTCGATGAGATTCAGGACGAGGTCGAGTGGCTGGACGAATGATGCCGGGAGCAATCCGGGCTAGAGGCCGATACCACATGGTGCATCAAATTCGGATGCACCCGGACAAAACTCTGGCTTTCGGCAAGTCCTGCATAAAGATCATCATTCCCGAATCCGCTAGCTGAACACTGAGATAAAATCCAACCCGTCTGAGCTCTCCAAAGTTAAGACACACCCCGGCGTCTATCTCTCAGGCAGCGCCGGGGTTTTTCTAGTGCGCCCGGCATGGGCGCGTTCTAACGGGTGAAAGTCCCGAGTGCAGGAGGTAGCACCAAGCACACAGCCAATGGCAAGGGTGTCCATCGCGAGGTGGAATCTGAAGGAAGCCGGAGGCAAACCGCTGATCCGACGAATAGGAATCGCATCAGGCATTCAGAGGTGGGTAAGTCTGCAACACAAGATGAAGCCCGAAGCTACACGGAACCGAAGGTGTAAATGCGGCGGATACATGGCGGGAAAGAACGCGCTCTTACCCGAGGGAGATCTCACGGACGAGCGTGACAAAAGTCCGCTCGGAGTAAAGCTTGCCGTGAGAAGTCAGCAGAGGGCATAGTAGCCAGTACAGTAGCTGGCGAAGGCCTGAATTTAATGGAGTGTTATCCCAGAGTTACAAAGTCGCAGGGTGCAGAAAACATGATCCTGCTTGGAGCCGGATACCCACGGAATGGGGAAAGAACTCCAAGAGGGCACAAAGACGGTCATAGCAAAGGAAGAAGATGACACATGTTCAACTCGACTTCTCGAACATTACGCTGGAGAGAATACTGAGCCCGGACAACTTGTTAGAAGCCCTCAAAAGAGTTGAGGCCAACAAGGGGGCTCCCGGAGTTGACGGAATGAGGACCGATGAACTTCGGGACTACATCCGGCAACACCCGGGTGAACTCACCAGCGCGGTGCGGTCCGGGCGATACAAGCCCTCACCAGTGAAGCGGGTAACCATCCCAAAAGCCGAAAAGGGGAAATTCAGAGATCTTGGAATACCGACGGTCATTGACCGCCTCGTGCAACAGGCCGTTGCGCAAATTCTGACCATCTACTACGACGGAACGTTTTCCGATGCCAGTTGTGGCTTCAGACCCGGTAGGGGAGCGCATGACGCAATCTACAAATGCGTAGCGCGAACCGCCGAAGGGTTCGTATGGGCGGTGGATATGGATCTCGCCAAGTTCTTCGATACGGTGAATCACAGCCGCCTGATCAGGAAGCTGTCGACACGCATCAAAGACAAGCGGGTGATATCGCTGATTCACAGGATGCTGAAGTCAGGTATTGACACGGGAAAGGAAATCATCCCGTCGGAGGTGGGCCTTATGCAGGGAGGGCCGCTCTCTCCAATCCTTGCCAACATCTATTTGGATGAACTGGACAAGGAGTTCGAGAAGCGGAAACTTGTGCACATCCGCTACGCTGACGACGTCATATGCCTATGCCGGAGCAAGCGTGCGGCTGAGCGTGTCCTTGAGTCGATATCGCGATTTCTGGAGCGGCGCATGCTCCTGAAGATCAACCGCGAGAAATCCGGGGTGAACCACATCACCCGAGGAATTAAATTTCTCGGGTACGGGTTCTATCGAGCCGGAAAGAAAGGGATATTGCCGACAGTGCATTACAAGTCAAAGAGGCGATTCACGGAAACCATCAAAACCGTTCTGAGCAGGAACCCGAAACGGTCCATAGAGGCTGTCAAGGAAGAACTCAGAACGAAGCTGATGGGGTGGACTGCCTACTTCCAGCTTGCCTGCTATGAGGTCTGGCGACAACGAACGGATCAGTGGATTCGTCGAAGAATCCGGCAACTCCTATGGAAGTGTTGGAAGCGAGTCCGCACCCGATATCGAGCGCTCAGAATGCTGGGATGCAGTCACGAGGAAGCCTGTGAATGGGCCAATACGAGGAAATCATATTGGCGCGTGGCGGACTCCCACATCCTGGCAACAACCCTGACCAACGACTTTCTGAAGTCTCACGGATGGACTTGGCTTGCGCTCTCATGCAAGACAGTGGGATGGGAATAAAACATTAGAAACCGCCGTAAAACAGACCGCGAGGCCTGCCTACCAGATCGGTACGGGCGGTGGTGTGAGAGGACGGTGAGTGAAATAATCACTCACCTCCTACTCGATTTCCCGG
>ONSC01000217.1 GCA_900320365.1 uncultured Bacteroidales bacterium | reverse complement strand
TACACGAAGAAGTGCCTGATGGAGACCACCTACCGGTTTGGCGAACCTGCCATCGAGGCTTCCTCCAAGTTCATCCTTGAGAATCCAGAACAGGCTCCGAAGAAGGTCCGTCCCTTCAGGCCTGACGCGGAGACGCAGCTGGATTTCATCTCAACAGATCGTGGGAACGATGTGGCGGAAACGGTCAAATGGATCCTCGGAAGTGTGCCACCTGACAAGGAAGTCATCCTCCTGGGACGCTATTCCTTCGATGTCAAAGTCCTCCAGGGTTCCGGTATGACGGTCCATGATATCAAGGACCGGGCATATGTGACGTTCGAAGGCCGCAGGATGCCTTACATGACCGTACATCAGTCCAAAGGATTGGAAGCCGATTACGTCATCCTTCTCAACTGCAACGGCGGCACGCTCGGATTCCCGTCCAATATCGCGGACAGCCCGATTCTCGAGTACGTGCTCAGCGAACCGGACAAGTTCGAGTACAGCGAAGAAAGGCGCATTTTCTATGTCGGGATCACGCGCGCCAAGAAGCATACCTGGGTCCTCTATGACATGAACAATCCCTCCCCTTTTGTCAGGGAGTTTGTCCAAACTCAGGATCAAAGGGAAGAAGAAGAGACCATTCCCGAGTCGGAGCGCTGTCCCAAGTGCCACTGTGGGCGCCGCATTGAGATAAAGAAGGGAATTGCGGTGAACGGCAATCCCTATTCGGTGTACGCCTGTTCCAACAGGAAGTACGGGTGCGACTATCAGGAGACCGTCTTCGTGAACCTGAACGCGAGGCGGCAGCAACCAAGAAGAAAGATAGGATTTTAATAGAAACAACGATATGGAAGACAACAACAGCTTTCTGATCAAGACCATCGCCGGGGCTCTTATTCTCATCCTGGCTTTGAATGTCTATCGTACGGAGTCGACCAAGAAACAGATGGACCGCCTGGCCGCAACGGTTGACAGCCTATCCGTCCGCGTGGATGCTATGGAGTATCCGGACTTCTCAGATATCGGTTCGGGCGCTGTCCAGAATGTTGACAATAAGACGGTGGCGGATCTTGCCAAGGGGCTGACCCAACTCCAGTCCAAAGTCACGGCATTGCAGGGGAAGGTGGACAACATCTCTTCCAATCCCTCTGTAGATTCCAAAGGTACTGCCGCACCGGCCGCATCCGGCAAGGATGTCTCCGATCTCGCGAAGTCCGTCGCTGACCTCCAGTCCAGGGTCAATTCCTTGCAGAAGGCGGTTGATCGGCTCTCCGGTGGACAACGTCAGTCGTCATCCAATCCGGTGAGCAGCACGGCCTCGTCCGCACAGCCTTCCTCCGGAAGCAATCCTTCAGGCAGGGTCTCCGTTGCCGCTAAGGTGAAGGTTGAAGACCGGTATGCAGAGAAGACCGTCCTGCCGCAGGTGTCAACCGGCCCTGAAGGAATCGTGGTTGTCAGTGTAACCATCGATCCGGGCGGAAACGTGTCCGGTGCCAAGATCGGTTCCGGCACTACGATTAAAGATGAAGAGATACTGGACAAGTGCAAGGAGGCTGCGTTGAAGTCCAAGTTCAACATCAATGTTTACGTCGGAAGCAAGCATCCCGGCACGATAACATACACGTTTACTGCAAAGTAGTTTTTCTCCCATGAATAAGGAAATCAAGAGCGACTGCGGTGATTTCATGGACATCACCTACAATGAGGACAGGACCGTCATCAGCTTCCACGGGAAGACGGAGCACGGAGGTATAGTCACAAGGATTGCCATGTACGATGATGACAACCGTCCGGCTCCCATGAACCGGGCGACACACGGACTGCTCATGGAACTGGATGAACTTTATAACATCGTCCACCAGCATGAGGTGAAGATCAGCTGGGATGGAGATGAGCCCTATATGAAACCCTCTCCCCATAACAAATACTTGTCATAGCAAGATGGAAACACGCAAGATGCTCGCAGCCGCGAAGAAACGCTGCAACTCACATAACTGCGCCCAGTCGGTCGTCTGCACCTACTGCGACCTCGTGGGCCTTCCGGAGCAGACCGCCTTGGACATCGCCGGAGCGTACGGGACCGGCATGGGCAACATGGAAGGCACCTGCGGCGCCCTTGTCGGAGCCGGAATGATCGTGGGCCTCGCGACCAAGGAACGCAACCTCTCACGATCCCGTATGAAGCAGATGATGGAAAAGTTCCAGCAGAGGAATGGAGCCACCCAATGCAAACTTCTCAAGGGCGTCGGAACCAGCAAGCCCCTTCGCGACTGCCCGGACTGTGTCGCCGACGCTTCCGAGTTCTTGGAAGAGATACTGGAGAACCTATGATCCCTCCTGATATCATAGACTTCCTGCTTTCGAAGCCCTACTGGCTGATCGATGTCCTGCCGAGGCAAGTCCCGGCCGGATTCGCAGGCCAGTATTTCAGGGTCGAGGAGTATTTCCTGTCCAGACTTGATGAGATCCGCCGCAAATACGGCAACAACAACGTCGAACTCGTCTGGACCGACGCGGACGGCCGCCACACGGAGGTGCTCCCGCGCGAGACCGACGGCGCCTCGACCCTGCGCACCTACCTGGACAAGGAAGGCGTGCAGATCAACTCCTACAAGGAGCTGATGCCGCGCATGAACGACATTTTCATCAAACTTGTAACGGAAGGGGAGGAATAGGCTATGAATCTGAAAACTATCGGCATTGTCATCCGCCGCGAATATTTCAACAAGGTCAGGAAGAAGAGTTTCATCTGGACGACG
>ONSC01000241.1 GCA_900320365.1 uncultured Bacteroidales bacterium | reverse complement strand
ATTTCCGATTATGCCGATACCGAAACGCTGCGGAGTGCTCCATTTCGAGGGCTTTTTATCTGATTTCCAAATCCTTACCCTCCACCAGCACTGTTGTCTGGAGGTCAAGGCCGTCCCGGAATATAGCACCATCACCTGATCGGCGGAAACCACTTTCCCTGATGACCAAAGGTCAGCTTTACCCGACTTCAGCGCCGAAACCGAGCTTGCCACTTGTATCTCATAAGCGACCTGATCCATCGATGCCCCGGATTGGATCTTCCAACTGAAATGCGGCTCGGCGGAATCTATGCCGAGAGGCTCTGTCATTCCCTCGCAGGTAAGATCGTAGACATCATATCCCGGACCGCAAGCGACAGCCAGAAATAGGAGCAAGTACAATGATTTATTGAATCTCAACATCGTGTTTGCCGTTTTTGTATTCCTTACCTTGAACTGTGGCGGTGATGCCGACAGGCAGCTCAAAATGGAGGTTTTTGCCGTCACGTATGACTATGATCATTCCGTAGGGGGTCTCCTGAGTGACCTTAACGGTCTGAAGCCCTTCCGGAATCTGTGGATTTATGTTGACCTTTCTATAACCCGGCTCAGTAGGGATGATGCCGCCGAGCGCTTGATAGAACCAGCTGCCGACTCCGTTGAAGCAGTTGTGAAGACGACTGCGGTCAGAGTTCCAATGTTCCCAAGTCCCGGTAGCTCCGTTGTCGATCATAAACAGATAACCAGGGTAAGTCCTTTCTTTAAGCATCCCGTACATGAAATCACACTCCCCTGCCAACGTTGCCCATTCGGTGACGACAGGAACACCCACGAGACCGGTCTTCAAATGTCCGTCATATACCTTTGCTGTACGTTCCAACATCTTGTCCCTCACTTGTTTCCTCAGATTGTCAGGGACTATGCCCACAAGCAACGGATAAGCCATGTCAACCTGTGAGCCGCTGCCATATAATCCACTCTCAGGATGATAGAGCGTCTCATTAATCCGCCTCGCGAGGGCCTCATAGCGGGCCTTGTAATTAGCGGCGTCCTCGGGATGACCGACAACACCGGCTATTACTTCCAGTTCCTTATACACTTGGCAAAGAGAGCAGTTATTGACAAGGTCCACGGACTCGGGATCGGTGACATTCACGCCTTCCGGAGCCGCCCAATCTCCAAGATACCAGGTCCTATACTCTTCGTCCGGCCACCTTCTCAGTAGCCCATCGACAGTGTAAGTGTCGACATAATCAAGCCAATGGGTCATTGTCGGATAGCATCGCTCGAGCATACGAGAGTCGCCATAACTCATATATGTCCGCCATGGAGCCTGGACAATGAAACCGCACCAATACGGACCGCCTCCCGCCTTGTAAGGACATGGAGCGGTATGAGGCAGGCCTCCGTCCTCTTGGATGCAATCATTCCATGCCTGGAGCCAGTTGACATACAAAGGTGAGACATCTGAGAGTATCTGCAGGGTCAAAGTCGAGGCATTGCCGTCTCCTCCGTAGCCGAGCCGCTCGATATTGGCGCAGTCAACCATGTAGCCGTCAAAAGCCAGATTCTCCAGAGTGTATCGCACCATGTCGTGGATGGCGTTCATGTCCTTATCGGAAGACTCGAACGAACCGGCCATATTGTAGTCCGTGCGCATCCTGTATCCTTTGATGTCCTCAAGTTTGGGTGCCTGAGGCAGATTCTCCAAGACGACATACCGGAAAACATGGTGATTGAACTTATTCTTGAAACGATCTCCCTTGGGAGCTCCGGAGGAAACATAATAATCACGCGAGACAGGATTATAGCCATCTTTCTCCTTGGCATCGCAGTATCCCACATCTGTCCTATGTCCCTTTTCCATGGATGGCAGCTGGATCTCAAACATACCATTCAAAACACGACCGAAATCCACGACCCAACAATCCTTTCCCGCCGCGGTCACACTCTTGGGAGCCACTACCTCTTGTATGCGGCAAGGCTCGCACATTTGCTGCGTGGCCTTTATACCTTCAATATTAACAACTTCCACATCTCTCCAGGGAAGTTC
>ONSC01000218.1 GCA_900320365.1 uncultured Bacteroidales bacterium | reverse complement strand
ATCGCTATTGACTGGCATGGCTATCCCATGACCAAGACTGTTTCCTTTGGTGTCAACCTTACATTCTAATAATCGCTGAATATCATGAAAAAGTATATCTACATATTCTTGACGGCAGCTCTTCTAATGCCCATGGTGTCTTCCTGCGATGAATGGCTGGAGGAGCATCCTAAAGCCATAGCCGTTGATACTTTCTACAACACCGTGGACGAGGCCAACGCCGCTATTGCCGCGGTAAGCAACAGGCTTAGGCAAGTCATCACATCTTCTACGCTTCCCGCGTTCATGGAGTGCTTCTCGGATTATGACTACGGTCGTGGAACATGGGCCCCGAACAGCACCTATGATATTTTGAACGTCACCAACAAGGGTCGTACAGACGGTATCTGGACCAACCTCTATAGGGTTATCCGTGACGCTAACATCTGTATCTCCCGCTTCCCCGAGGCCTCATCCCTAACAGATGCTCAAAAGGCTGCCTATATTGCTGAGGCTCGTTTCTACAGGGCATTCGCCTATTTCGATTTGGTCCGTTTCTGGAACAATGTTCCTCTTCGCACCGACGCCAACATGGACGAATGGGAGATGCCTCTCACTCCAGCGGCCCAGATTTGGGATTTCCTCATTGAAGATCTGACATATGCAGTCCAGAACGCTCCTGACAAACCTGTCCTTCAGGGAAGACCTTGCAAGGATGCGGCAAGAGCCCTGCTGGCCGATGTGTACATGACAAGGAAGAATTTCTCTTCGGCGAAACCCCTCTTGGAAGCCATCATCAACGGAGGCAGCTACTCCTTGGTTCCCGTTGAAACCTCCCGAGACTTCGACAACATCTTCGGCTACAATGTGACCAGCAGCTCAGAGGAGATATTCTATGGGAAGACATCCCGTACGGGAAATGCCGGTTGGGAGCTTTGCATGTACTATGCTCATCCTAATGGCAAAGTGGATGGAAAGAAGATGTACAAACCCGGTGGATGGTATGCGTTGGTGTTGTGCTCCGAGAACAAATGGATCAAGGAGTGGGATGCCAATGACCTCCGCAAGGACTTCAACTACCTGCCGTTCACAAGAATGGATACGTTCGACAACCTTCCGATGGATGGACTTACCGGAAAATTCTGGGATCCCGAAGCGGCTAGCGCAGCTGGAGGAACATGCGACAACCCTGTCTACCGTTATGCCGATGTCCTGATGATGTATGCCGAGGTTCTCAACGAGGTGAACAATGGCCCTACCGCAGAGGCCATCGAGTATTTGAACAAGATCCACAGACGCGGTTATGGCTATCCCGCCGACACACCCTCGCCTGTCGACTTCAAGCTTGAGGACTATAGCACCAAGCAGGCATTCATGGATATTCTTACCAAGGAGCAGTGCTATGAGTTCTGGGGTGAGGCTAAACGTTGGCCGTTCCTCGTGAGGACCGGTCAGGCCGAGAAATACGTGAAGGAATACAAGGGCAGGGATATCAACCCCAACCTGTATCACTTCCCTATTCCTGACACTGAGTTCACTTACAATACAGCTCTGGATCCTAGCAAAGACCAGAATCCGGGTTATTAAAAAATGGTGTATTAATTAATGGTTTGAGGAGAGGGGGCTGGCGGTGTCAGCCCCCTTATTGATAATAAAGAATCAAAAATGAGAAAGCAGATACTTTTCGCCATAGCTATGGTTTGCCTTGGTGGTGTCGCCTTCGGTCAGACATCATTTCCGAGGAGTCAGAAAGAGGATAAAGACAAGACGATGAGCGAGGCCTATTGGAAATTATGGAATCCGAAGGTCCAGGCCAAGATAGACGCCGACATTGAGGCTAACCGAAAGGCCGACGCCGTGATTACCCTAGGCAATGTACCGGCGGGAACTGAGGTGAAGATCGAACAGGTATCCCATGATTTCATATTCGGGGCACACATCTTCAACTTCAACCAGCTCGGCACCCATGAGCGCAACGAAAGGTATAAGGAGCTCTATGGGACACTGTTCAATTCCGCCTCTATCGCCTTCTATTGGAAGACATTCGAGATGGAACCAGGCCGGATGCGCTTCGCGACCGAGTATTGGGACACGGAGGAGTTCTGGAACAACTGCCCGGATCCTAAGATGCAGCCCCACTGGCGCCGTCCATCCACAGACCAGGTGGTGGATTTCTGCGAGAGCAAGGGAATCCGTCTCCATGGGCACACAATCATCTGGGGTAACCGCACATGGCAGCATCCTCACTGGTTGATTGAGAATATGGCCACACCTGAGGAGAAAGCCAAACTTGACACCTATGTCTCTGAGATCATCAATCCTAAAAACAATAGGGCTATCGAGCAGTACACTGATGCTTATAAGGCTTTGACCGACGACCAATTGTCAGACGCTCTTCCGGAGTTCACGAAGACTCTAAACACCGTGTTTGAAAAGAGGATCACAGATCTCGCGAAACGCTACCGCAATCGTATCGACAGCTGGGATGTGGTCAACGAAAGCGCCACCGACTTCAAGAAGATGAGTCCCGGTGGAAGGCTGATCAAGAGCTCTTATGGAATTATGCCGGCAGACTACACCTATAAGGCATTCCAGACCGCCCAGAGCGTGTTTCCTGACCATGTCAAGCTGAACATCAATGATTATAACATGGGCCAGGACTACCTGGATCAGGTCAAAGACTTGACCGAGAGGGGCTGCAAGATTGACATCATGGGAGCCCAGATGCACCTTTTCGATCCTCAGCAGTGTCTTGATAT
>ONSC01000221.1 GCA_900320365.1 uncultured Bacteroidales bacterium | reverse complement strand
AGGAATATCAACGGACAGGTTGTCCAAAGCGACCTTCTCTCCGAAACGCTTGCAGATACCTTTACATTCAATTAGTCCCATATTGCTTTATATTTGGACCAAATATAATAATTATTTATTGTAAAACAATAATTAATTAAAAAAATTACAAATTCAACAACTTCATGGTGAGCTCGACAAGGAGTTCCCCTGGCGAAGCCTCTCCGGCATCCCCTCCCTTTCCCTTGAAATCATATTCACAGAGCAGGGAGATCGCCGCCAACGCTTTACGCACCGGATAGTTAGACACAGCCACATCATATTCCTTCCAAAAGAAAGGATTCACCCCCTGAAGGGCGGCGGCAACCTCTGTCTTATCCGGATAGCGGCTCTTCTCCCTAAGAGCCGCATATTTAAGTATTCTGGAAAAATGGGTATAAATGGCACTGACGGCCATCGGCATGGCGAATCTAGGAGACTCTCCTAGACGCATGGCGATGGCTATCGCTTTAGCCCCGTTCCTGAAAGACAGCTCCTTGGTCAGCTCAAACACGCTGTATTCACGGCTGATCCCCACATTCCTCTCTATGTCTGCTGAAGATACCCGCGATACCCCTTCTGGAAGATTCTTCAGCAGTTTATCCGTCTCCACGACAATCTTGCTCATGTCCGTGCCGGCAAACTCAGCCAACAAGGCAGCCGCATCCGGTGCGATCTCCACTCCCTTGGAAGAGTAATACTGGCTGATCCATCCAGGCATCTCGTAGTCCCTCAAGGCGTTGGACTCAACCACCACCCCATTCTTCAGGCACTGCTTGTATAGGGCCTTGCGCTTGTCGGCGGATGCCCCTCGCAGCAAAAGGACAAGAATCGTGGAATCAAGAGGGCTCTCGCAATAGACCGACAGTTTCTCAAGATCCCGCATAGCCTGAGCGTCTTTGACCACCACAAGCTGGCGCTCCGCCATCATCGGGAATCTTCTCGACGCTGTGATAACAGTCTCCGCATCAACATCGGCGCCATAACAAATCGTCTCGTTAAAGTCACGGGAGAACTCGTCAAGAGCGTTCTCGATCAAAGCGTCTGACAACATGTCAAGATAATAAGGTTCATCCCCCATCAGAAGATAGATGGGGGAGAACTCTCCGGCTTTGATCTTGTCGATCAAGTCACGGCATTGCGAGGCGACATTGACCGACCCTTTCACTTATTCATTATGCTTCGAACTTCTTCTCTTTAGTCCTCACGATCTTCTCTTTCATGAGGTCGACTGCCACACTGACGGCATCCTCGAACGTAGAGGCGCTCCTTTCGATAAGCAAGTCCTGTCCATACGCCCGGGTCTGGATCTTGACTTCCTTGTTCTCAGGCTCGTTGAGCAAGGAAAGCGTGACATCCACCTCGTCAAGATGATCACTGAAACGAGAAAGCTTCGAAACCTTTTTCTCTACATAGTCGAGCAGCTTCTGATCAGCGTCGAACTTCAAGGATTTTACTCTAATCTCCATTTTTACCTCCGCTTTTTGCCCTTGGGTGGGCGTTAACATAAACCTTTTTCAGTTTCTCGATGGAATTGTGCGTGTAGACCTGTGTCGCGGCAAGCGAAGAATGACCCAGCATCTCCTTGATAGAATTGAGATCGGCTCCCTCATTTAAAAGCTCCGTGGCCAGAGAGTGTCTCAACACATGGGGGGATTTCCTCCCGGTTATGCCGGCGACCTGTCCCAGCTCGCTTTTGATCACTCTGTCCACGAATACCGGATAAAGCTTGGCGCCACCCGGAGTGACCAGAAGAGGATCGGAAACAGGTCTCACGTGGCCTTCCATCGTTTCAACTGATTGTAAATATAACGAAATTTCCTTACAAAGAGAAGGAACCAAGGGAATTTCTCGTGTCTTGTCTCCCTTGCCCCTGACTTTCATGACTTTCCTGGAAAAATCCACATTGCCGATGGTGATTCCGACCAACTCCGAGCGACGGATGCCAGTAGAATAGAGAATCGACACTATCAACCTGGAGAGCCTCCTGGAGTACAATTCCTTTGATACTTTATCCCCGCCTGTCAACAACTCAAGATTCTCCTCGGAGGCATCATGGTCGGTACGTTCGAAATACTCTCTCATGGACTCCTCCCTGTAAAAAACCGGAAGACGTTTCTCCATTTTGGGTCGTGACACCATCCTGACCGGATTCGACACCAGCCTGCCATCTTTCATGAGATACTTGCAGAAACCAGAGAGAACGCTCAGATGGAGATTGACTGTCCTCGGATCCTCTTTCTTGGCATCCAGCAGATGAACCTCATACGAACGGACCATCGAATGAGTGATGGAGTCCAGAAGGTCCTTATCAGTAGTCGCCCCGACATATCCGGCAAACCCTTTGAGTATCTCCGAATACAACTCACATGTCCGGGGAGAATACCGCCGGACCTTGGAAATATAGGATATGTATTCTTCCACAAGCATCTGGACTGGTCGCTGCAAACTTGCTGCCAAATTAGTTATATTCGCGGTATATGAGAACCTCATTTATCCTTTTTTGTCTAGGGCTTTCCTTGACTCTATCCCTGCAGTCTTGATAAGCCAATCCTGATCACGCCGAAGCATGGCAATTCAAGGCATTTCCTCACAATTTGCTCATATCCGGGAGAAAAGGCCGTGATCTCAGGGGCCTCAGCCCTGGAAACAAAGTGGAAGAGGCACCGTGATGGAATCATGAAATCAAAGATAAAGGAGGGAATCGACTTCGACCTTCTTTATGGCGACGGTAAGATGCTGACAATGGCAAGGTTCCCGAATTATGACTCCACCGCCGTGAGGTTTAAAGGCACTTCAGCGGAAGCGACTTCCCCCGAGAGAGTCAAGAGTTGGAAGAACCCCGCCGGAGGATACCTCCATGCCATGCATGCCCACGACTGGGGCGACTTTCATTACCGCATCACAGGCAAGGACAGTGAGGGGAACCTCAAGTTGGAAGGCGGATGGCAGAATAACCGCCCCATGGGGATCCACAAAGACAACAGGATGGTGGAGAACATCTTCGAGGAACTCGATGTTTCAGGGGAATGGTATTTCGACAAAACTTCAAGCACCTTATATTACTTCCCCTTGCCCGGCGAGGATCCTTCCATGACGGATTTCGAGGCCGCGAACCTGAAGAACCTCATCACCTTGAAAGGGTCTATAGAGGAACCTGTCAAGAACGTCACCATTTCCGGAATAACCTTTACCGGGACGGCAAGGACCTTTATGGAGGAATATGAGCCACTTCTGAGGTCTGACTGGACGATCTATCGGGGAGGAGCGCTGTTTCTGGAGGGCACGGAAGACTGCTCAGTCAGGGACTGCGACTTGGTTGATCTCGGAGGCAATGGAATATTCTTCAGCAAGTATAACCGGCGTTCCTCGATCAGCGGGTCCCTTCTGACCAGGATCGGCGCCAGCGCCATCTGCTTCGTAGGCGACCCTTCAAATGTAAGGTCTCCTAGCTTCCGCTACGAGAGGTCCGTGCCATGGGAAGAGATGGATTTCACCAAAGGGCCTAAGGGCGTCAACTTCCCTGCCGAATGTTCCGCAGACGACAACCTCATCCACGAGATCGGACTGTTCGAGAAACAAGTCACAGGAGTGGAAATCTCCATGTCTTTCAGGATCACTGTCAGCCATAACAGCATCTATGACACTCCCCGCTCAGGCATCAACATCAGCGAGGGCACCTGGGGCGGACATGTCATTGAATATAATGACGTGTTCAACACTGTCAAGGAGACTGGCGACCATGGTTCGTTCAACTCTTGGGGCAGGGACAGGTACTGGCATCCGGACTACAAGACAATGGTCGCGCATGCCAAAGAGAGACCGGATCTTATACTTGCGGACATGCTTGAGCCTAATATATTAAGATACAATCGTTTCCGTTGCGACCGTGGCTGGGATATCGACCTAGATGACGGTTCGAGCCTGTACCTCATCCACGACAACCTTTGTCTCAATGGAGGGATCAAGCTTCGCGAAGGGTTCTACCGCAGGGTAGAGAATAACATCATGGTGAACAACACGCTCCACGCCCACGCCTGGTTTGAGGACAGCAGAGATGTGTTCACCCACAACATAGTGATGACTCCTTATCAGCCGTACCAGCCTCAGAGCAAGGGGAATGAGTTGGATTTCAACATCTTCACGGACAGTCTGGCGTTCAAGAAAGCCAGAGAGATGGGCTACGACTCCCACTCCATTGTCACACATATTGAGTTTGAGAACCCCGGGAAAGGGTTATTCATAATCAAGGATGATTCCGAGGCAATTCGTGCCGATGGATTCATGAATATCCCCATGGATCGTTTCGGAGTGGTCTCGCCAAGGCTGAAACGCATCGCCTCCATACCGGTATTGACATCCGGGGAAACACCGGAATACGCAGGTGGTGACGAGATCTGGTATT
>ONSC01000226.1 GCA_900320365.1 uncultured Bacteroidales bacterium | reverse complement strand
GATATTAGCGGGAAGATTTTCCACCGAGATGCCAGGACCTTTGAGACAAATCCTCAGTGACTCCTCGGCAAAGTTCTCGAAGAACTGGACTTCTATTTTGTGGTATCCGGACTCGAGCCTGATCCATGTGTCTCCTTGACCACCACCATCCCTGTTAAGATCGACAAGAGGTTTCCCGTCGAGCCATAGTTTCGACCCATCGTCCGAAGAAAGAGTCACTTTATAGAGTCCCGTACGTTCTATTATCACCAGGCCCTTGAATATCAGTCCAAAATGGTCTCCACGCTCTTTAAGGTCAGTGCTTATCGAGGTTGCGGTGCCGCTGGACTTGGCGGGAGATGCGGCTACGGATTCCACACTCATGAAGTCTCCTTCGTGGTAGGTGTACAGCAGGCCTTCTCCCTCCGGCTCCAGAAGATGCTGGACGACTACACTTTGATTGACAAAAACGATGGACTTGATCAAGGTTAGCGTCATTTGCTTGGCATACAATCACGCCAAATATATCCGGGATACCCTGGAAGGCTTCGTGTCGCAGGAGACCGACTTCCCTTTCGAGGTCATCGTCCATGACGACGCCTCCACCGACGGCACGGACGAGATCATCAGGGAATACCAAGCCAAGTACTCTGACATAATCAAACCCATATTCCAGAAAGAGAACCAGTATTCCAAAGGCGTCCTCATCAACAAGGAATTCATATTTCCCCTTTTAAGAGGCAAGTACATTGCCTTCTGCGAGGGAGATGACTATTGGACCGACTCACGCAAGCTCCAACGTCAGGCCGTCGCTTTGGATGCCCATCCTGAAGTGGATATATGCTCACACAGGGCGTTAAGGCTGAAAAATGGGAGATTCAATGGATGGATAGCCCCGAGGCTAAGAAGCGGGATCGTCCCGGTGGAGGATGTGATCATTGGAGGCGGGGGCTGGTTCTGCGCCACATCATCCCTGATGTGCCGTAGAGAGGCCTATCTCGAATGGACTCCCATGAGGGAAGTGGTAATGATTGACTATGTCCTGGCGATCCAGTGCTCACTCAGGGGTGGGATGATGTATTTGAGCGACAGCATGTCCGTCTACCGCATCGCCACTGAGGGGTCTTGGACCAAGCGCCACGACAGGAAGGCCAGGATAAAGAACCACATGAAAATGATCCGGATGCTGGATGCTCTCGATGAATATACCGGGAAAATGTACAGTTCTGTGATAAGCAGACGAAAGGAAATATTCCACTCGGACTGCCTTCGCTTGACAAGAGACTTCGCCAATCTTTATGCCCCTTCGAGGCTGGGACTGAATTTATTCAGGTTAAGCAACTCCATCAGGCGGATTGTCCTGAGATGGCTCAGCTTCCTTTAGTCATTTGTCTTTTGGGATTCAGAAAAAACTTGTTTAACTTTATATGCTTTCTTTCTGAAGATTATGATTAAAAGGTTATTGTCCCTGCTGATTGTCATCCTGGTGTTTCAAGTATCGGGATGGAGCGAGAGCATAAAAGGCTCGGATGGAAGGATAACTTACATCGGACGGACGTCGGAAAGTGACGGAGCGGTCTCCTTTGACTGGACCGGGGTTTATCTAAAGGTCAGATTCCAGGGCAACTCGCTGAGTTTCAATATTTCAGACACCCATAGGAACTATTTCAACGTGTGGGTTGACAGGGATATGTCCTCAGAACCAGACAAAGTGATCACAACTCACGGGAACGACTCCACCGTTGTCATTTTCAGTCAGGAAGAGATGAGGGTTCGTTTCGGCAAGGACAAGAAAACCATGAGAGCACCTCATCAGGTAATCCTTCAGAAACGAACGGAAGGGAGCCAAGGACGGACTTGTATCAATGGATTCTCGACTGACGGGGTTTTCCTCCAGGCGGACAAGCCGTCGGAAAGGGTCATTGAGTTCATAGGCGATTCATACACTTGTGGATACGGGACTGAAGCCTCCAACAAGGAGCGTTTCTCTCCTGAGACCGAGAACCAGAATCTCACTTATGCCTGCATGACATCAAGGTATTTCGGAGCTGAGCAGATTGTCCTCGCCCACTCCGGGATGGGAATCGCCAGGAATTACAACGGAAAATACACCGATGATAACATGGTGAGCCATTATCTCCGTGTATTTGACTCAGAGGCCGAACCTGTATGGGATGCTGGAGAAGCGCGGATCAAGCCAGCTCTCAGTGTCATTTATCTGGGCACCAACGACTTCAGTTTTATCGGCGGTTCCGCGGACAGGCGGGAAGAATACACCGCCGCTTATGCGGAATTCCTCAGGATGGTCCGGAAGCATAACCCGGCCGCCTGTATCATCGCCGCCCTCGGCGTCATGGGGGACGGTCTGTTCCCCTGCGTGCAGG
>ONSC01000227.1 GCA_900320365.1 uncultured Bacteroidales bacterium | reverse complement strand
ATAATAAATATAAAAAATAGTATTTATTTAAATATTTTTATAGTTTATAATTTTTAATAGTCCGCTGGAATTCGACCCCGACAAAAAAAGTGTCCAAAATTGATTTTAGGGTAGGCGAACTCCAGAGTCTTAAGTTTCTTTCCCACCTTGATGGGGAGAATATCCATGTTTTTTATGAGCTTGTAACTGCTTCTCTTCTTGACCTCAATCCTGAAGAATAAGGGTTTGCCATCCACCAGAATACGATTACGGCAGATCCATCCGCTTCTTATGAAGTTGTAATCATCGCTGATCAAGAATAAATCAGACGCCTTGATGAGCTGCCACCATGCAAGGTAAGGCAGGAAATATGGTTGGTTGCCCGCGAGGATCATAAGACGTCACAATTATCAAGGATACCTGGATCATCCGTGAGGAGTGGACACGCTTTGCGGTCGTCCCCGACATTGGTCACGGGAAGGCTTGATGCCCTGAACAACCCGGAGCCGAAATACCGGTCATTGACGCAAAGCATCATTCCGCATATATAGTCTTGATATTCAGCGCCTTCCCAAATGGTCTTGAATGTTCTCTGAGGAATGAAGGGCTGTATGATCATCCCATCTGTCTGGAGATGATTCCACTCCTCGTCAGAGGTCATTATTCCCGCTTTGACACCCTCGCTTTTCCCGAGCCTGTAAGGCTTCAGAATGAATTGGTTCTTATTGGCCACCGCGTCTTTCAGAATGTCAGTGGCTTCCGGAGTGGAGCAATCCCAAGTGGGGATGGCGTGGGAACGCAGGAATACGGTCTCTTCCTGGCTTAGACAACAACTGGTGAAACAGTCCTCGAACCAAAGCCGCATGAAGCGTTTGTCGTGGATTAGGAATATATTCCTGAAGTCACTGTACATCCCTAGGTCGGCCATCGCCTTGATCGTGTCCATGCCGAAAGAAAGAATATCTTTCTGGTTCAACGCACTGATCAGGAATGCTTCATCGGTTGACCATCCTTTACGGCGGCCTTCAACTTCCTCTGCCTCAAGGACAGAAACCTCGTGCCCAAGATTCTCGTAAAAGGCTTTGTAGAGGCGTATCTCGTTGGTCCGGTCGGCGCTTTTAAACACGAAGATTCTTTTGCGTCCGCCAGTGATTCCGGCCATATAATCCATAAGGGCTGGGTACTCGGACTCCCTGGTCGCGCCAGAGAACCTCGCCATGAAACGGTCGGCTGCTTCCTCGGAGAATCTGGACATGAATATCCCATGTCCGAAGAAGCGCGACGTGATCTCGCAAATTCTAAGTCCGCCATCCTGACCGATGATGTAGTCAGGTCTCCAAGTTCCAGCTTTAAATGGAATAAAATCTTGATATTCAAGTATTTCCAGTTCCTTATCGCTCAGAGGCAGCCATTTCTGGACATAATCCCGCCAGTGAAGGGCAAGGTGCTCGGCGCAATGGTATACAATCCGGTGAAGATCTCGAAGCTCCTCCCGTCGTCCGCTTGTGATCGCGACAGGTCTATCGTGATACCAGCGGAGATAGTAATCTGAGAGGTTTGTGATCATCCTCCGAACAATCTTGTCTGATAGCCAAGGCACTGGAAGCCGTTCCGGTTCGTCAGAGGAATCAAATCCTCACTGATTCCCAGCTGTTTTCGTACCCAGTAGCAGATGGAGACACTCATCCCAATAGAGTCGGTGTATTCCATCATCCTCCGGATATTCTCCATGCTGGCTTTCCTGTCCGGGGCTGTCCTTCCTCTTTGTTTGCGGTGGTCGGCATTGGAAGGCATGATGTATGCCTCGAAGAGATTCCGCTCCATTTCCTTGTCGAACGCTCCGAGATATGGCCCGAGCATGGCGAGATTCTCCATGCAGACTGTCAGGAACTCCGGCTTGTAGTTGATTATGCCCTCGGCGTGGAGCGTGTCGAAAAAACTTTTTATCCCCTCGTCTGTAAGGCAGGGAGTGAAGATCGGCTGGACTAATGCCGAGTTGGCGGGGATCCCTCGCTCCCTACAAAGCCTCACGGCCCTCATCCTTTCTTCAAGCGGAGCTGCGAAGGGTTCAATAATATCTCTAAAAGGAGCCGGCATGATAGAAACACTCGTGTTGAACTGCATCCTGTCCCTCAGCCGGGCGAACAAGTCCAGGACACTTTCGCCATCATGCTCTATCAGAAGATGTTCCGCTCCCGCCTTGGAGGCTATAAATAGCCTGGCTTCAGATTCAGGACATCTCTCGTAGTGGGTTATGAATTCCCGTAATATCCTGTGGGCCACGCCAGTCAGGAGTGTGGCCTCCTGGAACGCCTCTGTCTTTGGAGAGAAATAATAATAGTGGTTCTTGTTCTCAGAACCTGGACCGTTCA
>ONSC01000228.1 GCA_900320365.1 uncultured Bacteroidales bacterium | reverse complement strand
GCGAATGAGGCCATCACCGCCCGCGTATTGAAAAAGCTGGGACTCACCGACGAGGAGATCTACAACTACTTCGTGGGTCCCGCCCATCTGCCCTGGATGAGAATGGGGGAGATAAGCGGACTGGACAGCCCGATGCCAACCGAATGGAATGAGGGCCAGATCGCCCTGCAGCACAAAATACTCGATAGGATGCGTGAGCTTGGGATGTCTCCCATCTGCCCTGGCTTCGCCGGTTTCGTTCCTAAAGAGATGACCCGGTTGTATCCGGACCTGGAGCTTATTGAGACATCATGGTGCAGTGGGGCGTTCCACAACTGGATGATCTCACCCCAGAACCCCTTGTTCAGCGAGATCGGCCGCATGTTCATTGAGGAATGGGAAAGGGAATTCGGCAAATGCGACTATTACATAGTTGACAGTTTCAACGAGATGGAAATCCCGTTCCCTCCGAAGGGGGACCCTGAGAGGTACACACTTGTGGCTGATTATGGCGAGAAGGTCTATAACTCCATCCGCTCCGGAGACCCCGACGCTACCTGGGTTATGCAGGGATGGATGTTCGGATATCAGCGGTACATCTGGGATCAGGAAACCCTCGCCGCCCTCCTGAGCAAGGTTCCGAACGACAAGATGCTGCTCCTGGATCTCGCCGCCGACTACAACAAATGCTTCTGGAAGAGCGAATATAACTGGGAGTTCTATGAGGGATTCTTCGGCAAGAGATGGGTTTACAGCGTAATCCCGAACATGGGCGGGAAAACCGCCATGACAGGATACCTGGATTTTTACGCCAATGGAAGACTGGACGCCACCTCATCCCCAAACAAGGGGAATCTTGAAGCCTTCGGTTTCGCTCCGGAAGGTCTTGAGAATAATGAGGTTATCTACGAGCTTCTCTCCGATGCCGGCTGGACCGCCGACTCTCTTGACCTCAGAGAATGGCTCCGCAACTACACCACCTGCCGCTACGGATCGTATCCCGAGAGTATGGATCGCTATTGGGACGGGATGTTGGGCTCGGTCTATGGCAGTTTCACCGACCATCCAAAGTTCAACTGGCAGTCCCGTCCCGGCTTGTCATTCAAAGGGAGCGTCAATGTCAACGACGCCTTCCGGGAAGGTGTCAAGGCATTTGAGGAAGCTTCCCCGGAGCTTTTCGGCTCACCGCTTTACAAGGCGGATCTCGCGGATCTTCAGGTGATGGTGAAGGGTGCCCGGATGGAAGAGATCACACGAGAGTTGACAGAAGCCTACGAGAAAAACCGCTACCCGGCCGAATTGGAGCTCGAGTTCATCAACCTAGCCAAGGAGGCCGACAACCTTCTCAAAGACCATCCCACACACACCCTCGACCGCTGGCTGGGATACGCCAGTAAATGGGGCAAGACACCGGAAATGGCTGATTATTATGAGCGTAACGCCCGGCGCTTGATTACTATTTGGGGACCTCCGGTGGACGATTATGCCGCCCGTCTATGGTCAGGGCTCATCGGCGGATACTATCTGCCCCGCTGGGAGCACTGGTTCGAGAGCAAGCGGTCCGGAGAACCCTTCGACTTCGCCGCTTGGGAAAAAGACTGGGTATACGGCAAGAACGTGAAATAAAATAAGAAGATATGATTAAGCTATATCATTCATTATTAATCGCTTTCTCTATCGCTCTCCTCTGCCTGGCGGGGTGTGGTGAGTCTTATCCTGACGAGAACAGCAGATACGAGGCCTTCGCTCCAGACGGGATACCTTTTACCGTGGCAGACTCCACTTGGGCTATCGACTTGAGAGGCAACCACAGGGCTGTGGTGACAGTCACCGAAAACTCCGGGGAAGCGGTCTCAGTGAATCTTCACTGGAGGAGACCCGATCTCAACCCGGAGACCAAAAAGATTATCGTCACCGACGCCGACGGCAAGGAGATAAAAGATGTCGTGGTCACCAAACTGACACCTGAGGAAGGTGAGATCATCTTCAATCCGGCTTCCGGCCCCGGGACCTACTTCATCTACTACCTTCCCTACAAGTGGCAGTATTGGTACGCCAACGTGTCAGACTATCTGGCACCCGAATATGAGGCGGACAAACAGTGGAGTGACAAGGTGACCTCGGACAAGGACAAACTCCCTAAGGCCAAGGTGGACAGGTTCGAGAGCGCCTCAAGATTCAACTTCTGGAGCCCGATGGGACTCATCGCCACTCAAGAAGAGGTGGCCTCTCTCAAAGCGGCAACCGGTAAGGATATGGTCATCTTCCCCGAGGACAGGGCCTTCCCTATCCAGTTTTCCAGATATATTCCCGCGAAATGGGTCAAAGCTCCGG
>ONSC01000230.1 GCA_900320365.1 uncultured Bacteroidales bacterium | reverse complement strand
ATCATCAATCAAGAAAAGGGACTCGGTATCTTTTGTGGAGAGTTGTTCGAATCCTTTGTCAAGAAATTCCGTGAGGATGATGAATTATTCCGTATGACAACCAGGGATGAGCTCGTCGCCAAGGTTGCCTCCCTTCTTCCTGGGCCGGATGACAGTCTGTCGAATGGGCATGAAATGACAATCCTTAAGAAGGCAATAAGGAACAATTCCCGTGGGATATCGCTAAGGACCCTATTTGAACGGATTCCGAACTTGCTTCCTCGTTTGTGCCCATGTATGCTTATGAGCCCACTGTCAGTTTCCCAGTACCTCCAACCAGAAGGCGGGCAATTCGACCTGGTTGTTTTTGACGAGGCTTCACAACTTCCGACCAGCGAGGCGATAGCCTCGATTGCACGTGGCAAGGCACTTATTGTTGTCGGCGACCCCAAACAGCTGCCCCCCACCACATTCTTTGAAACAGACTCCTTCGATGAGGAGAATGCCGAGAAGGAGGATATGGAAAGCATCCTGGACGAGTGTATTGCCCTGTCACTTCCTTCAGTCCACCTGAAATGGCACTACCGCAGTCGTCACGAAAGCCTCATCGCATTCAGCAATGCAAACTACTATGACAACGGCTTGCTGACATTCCCGTCCAACGATGACCTTTCAACCAGGGTGAGTTTTCATTCCGTTGACGGCGTCTACGATCGAGGTAGGACACGCACGAATGAAATCGAGGCTGAAGCGGTTGTACAAGAAGTGAAACGTCGGCTTACGGACTTGAAAGAGCAAACGAAAAGCATCGGGATCGTCACCTTCAATGCGAGTCAGAAGAACCTTATAGACAAGAAATTGGAGGAATTGTTCCTAAAGAACAAGGCCCTTGCCCGAATTGCGGCAGATCAAGATGAATCGATGTTCGTCAAGAGCCTGGAGAATGTTCAAGGTGATGAGCGTGATGTCATTCTCTTTTCTGTCGGATATGGTTTGGACCGCCGGGGCCGCGTGTCGCTCAACTTCGGTCCGCTTAACCAGGACGGTGGATGGCGCAGGCTCAATGTGGCAGTGTCGAGAGCCAGACAGGAGATGGTTGTGTTTTCTTCACTCCAACCAGAGCAGATAGTGGAGAATGGATTCGTTCCAAGGGGCGTCACCGACCTCAGGGCATTTCTCAAATATGCAAGGGATGGACGTGAGGTGCTTGATATCGCTTCACCTGAATCCGTGAAGAAGGATCTGTATGCGGATAAGATAGCCGAGGAACTTCGCGCTGAAGGATATATAGTTCATACGAATATAGGATCCTCTGACTTTAGGGTTGATGTAGGAGTTGTCGATACTTCAAACCCCGGCAACTATCAATATGGAATACTTTTTGATGGACCGGGCTATGCCTCTGATGAATCTGCCCGGGACAGGGAAATCATCCGTCCCGAGGTGCTCGAAGGATTGGGATGGACCATAAAAAGAGATTGGATACTGGATAGGTATGATGACTGATCTAAGTTGGAATGAGTTCTGTGAACTCTATTTTGACTCCGCGAGAGAGTATGCGGAGATACACCTTCAACGTCTCCGCCGTAAACTCGGGGACTTCGATAGACGCGTCGATTTGGATTATGTGAAAGATGCGGCGGTCCTTTCTTCCCTGGAGAAGGCTTATGCCCATTTTGATTCGAAGAGAGGGGCTAAGATTACGACCTATCTTTCAACTCTTGTTCACAATGAGATTGTTGACGAGGTCGCCAAGGAAACGAAAAAAGCAGCTGTACAGCAAGACATTGATGATTTGAAAACAGCCATTCGCATATATGGAAAGGATGATTCTTCAGAGGCTAGAGAACAATTGATTCCACGCCTGAAGGCAGCTATAGCCCGGCTGTCTCCCAGCGACCAGGTGATTCTCAACTACTACCTTGAAGATAAATCGAGCTACATAGCTAAATCAAAGGAAGTGCTTGGCATTTCCGAGACATATGTAAGCGTTCGACGTAACCGTATTCTCAAGTTACTTCCAAAGTTGATGGAAATGACTCGAAGCGATTATCTTCAGTATTGCTATGAGTATGATGGTGGACTGCTTGCTGGTAAGACTGGTGAGTATTCCATCCGAAGTATTCATCCCAATCCCATTTTACCATCGCTGGATATCGATAATATTGCGAGAAAGATAATATCTCTCCTTTGATTGCCTATGGCTATTCTTCACTAGTTGAATAAAATGAAAAAAGCGCAGTCATCTGGCTGCGTTTTTTTCATTTTTGTGTAAACTTATATTTATCGCTTTTTTTTGAAGGCCGCTAATCCCTATAGACA
>ONSC01000232.1 GCA_900320365.1 uncultured Bacteroidales bacterium | reverse complement strand
CGCTTTCGGGGTGGACTCCGGAAGCGGCGTAGATGTAGTCATAACAGCCGGCGAGCTGAGCGTTTTCGGCAGTATCCTTAACGGACGAGGAAGCGAGCATCACGTAGCTAACTCCCTTGGAAGGGAGCTCAGCAAGTACAGCTTCTCTGTCCTCGTCAAAGGCAGAGTCGGCATAGTGGGCGTGAGTATCGAATATATTGTTTATCATTCGGACTGCTCCTTGAAGAATCTGTCCTTGAAATCGGCAATAGTCGCCTTATTGGGAATGAAGTCCTCCTCGGAGTTGGTTCCGTCGATGATAAAGAAAGAGGAGATAGAGCTTCCGCGCTCGAGCATATTCTTGACTGCAACCTTGCGCTTTTTGTAGTCAACAGCAGTGATGTTGGTGTTTGTCATGTTAACTACTGTATTGAAGGAGTTGTCGAGGCTGTCAGCGAGACGAACTCCGTCGCTCTGGTTCACCATGTCGGAGATGACTGCGCTTGCCTGGTACTTGGGGACAACATCTTCCACGGAGCCGGTTTCCAGGAACTGCTGAAAAAGGCTGTGACAGCCGCCGAGGAAGATTGTAAGGCCACTGTGTTCGGATACAGGGTCAGTGACCCGCAAAGATACGGTGTCGCCGAGTTTGATGAGGCCGGCAACTGCCTGAGCATCGAGGAGAAGCCAAAGGAGCCGAAAAGCAACTACGCTGTCACTGGCCTATATTTCTACCCCAATGAGGTGGTCGGCATTGCCAAGACCATCAAACCTTCCGCCAGAGGTGAGCTGGAGATCACGTCTGTCAACCAGGAGTTCCTCTCCCTTGGAAGACTCATGGTCCAGAAGCTCGGGCAGGGTTTCGCCTGGCTCGACACCGGCACTCACGAGTCCCTTACAGAGGCTTCCAACTACATAGAGACCATTGAGAAGAGACAGGGCCTCAAGGTAGCGTGCCTTGAGGAAATAGCCTTCAGAAACGGGTGGATCGACTCAGATACTCTCCTGAAGATAGCTGAAACCATGTCCAAAAACCAATACGGCCAGTATCTTAAGAATCTCGCACAGGAATGAGAGTAATAAAGACAGAGATAGAGGGAGTGCTGATCCTGGAGCCTAGGGTTTTCGAGGATCAGAGGGGATATTTCTTCGAATCTTTCAACCAAATGGATTTCGAGGAACATGTAGGGCCTGTCGATTTTGTTCAGGATAACGAGAGCAAATCAAGCTACGGTGTGGTCAGGGGGCTGCATTTCCAGAGAGGTGAGCACTGTCAAGCCAAACTAGTGAGGGTCGTCAAAGGACGGGTTCTCGACGTCGCCGTGGACATAAGGTCTGGCTCCCCCTCCTTCGGGAAGCATGTGGCTGTTGAGCTTACTGAGGATAACCATCTTCAGTTTTTCCTTCCTAGGGGCATGGCACATGGATTCAGCGTTTTGTCTGAAGAGGCCATATTCCAGTACAAGTGCGACAATTTCTATTGTCCCTCATCTGAGGGGGCTATCGCTTGGGATGACCCGGACCTTGGGATTGACTGGAGAATACCCGCTGACGAGGTGATCCTGTCAGAGAAGGATCGCCACCACCCGAGACTTTCGGAACTCGGTCAGGATATCTTGCTGTAGTCTTTTATTGAATACTTATCCTTTTTCAGTTCCGCCGCCAACGATGCGTTGACCGGATCTGAGAGAGTGGGATCGCCGGCAAGCACATGCTCGGCATAACTCCTGGCATCTGACAAGATGCTGCCATCATGAGCCAGTGAGGCGATATTCAAGGATATGGGGAGTCCGCTCTGTTGGGTTCCCTCAAGGTCTCCGGGGCCTCTCATTTTCATATCCTCCTCAGCCAAGTCGAAGCCATTCTCAGTGGCGCACATGAGCTCGAGCCTCTTTCTGGACTCCTTGCTCACCTTATTTCCGTGCATCAGCACACAGTACGATTTCTCCGAGCCACGGCCTACCCTGCCCCTAAGCTGGTGGAGTTGGGCTAACCCGAAACGCTCGGCGTTCTCTATCACCATGATAGAGGCGTTAGGCACGTCGACACCTACCTCAATGACGGTTGTAGAGACAAGGATGTTCGCCCTTCCTCCGGCGAAAGCGTCCATGTTGAACTTCTTGACCTCGCTGGTCTGTTGCCCATGGACTATGGCGACTTTGTAATCAGGCATCGGGAACCGGCGGACGATCTCCTCGTAGCCAGCCTCAAGATTCTGGTAATCAAGCTTCTCGCTCTCGAATATCAAAGGATAGACAATGAATACCTGCCTC
>ONSC01000233.1 GCA_900320365.1 uncultured Bacteroidales bacterium | reverse complement strand
GCCGCTGTCAGCGGGCTTGCGAGGATAGTTCTCGAGCCTGGCCCCTGACGTCCTTCAAAGTTACGGTTACTCGTTGATACACAATACTTTCCCGGTGGCACCCTATCCTCGTTCATGGCCAGGCAGGCGGAGCATCCAGGCTGTCGGATCTCAAACCCGGCATCAATAAGCACCCTATCCAAACCCTCCTCCTCAATCTGACGGCGAACCGCCCATGAACCGGGAACCAGCCACGCGACAACTCCGGGAGCCTTATGGCGACCTTTCACAATTGACGCGAAGTTTCTGAAATCCTCGATCCTGCCATTTGTACAGGCTCCGAGGAAAACATAGTCAACAGGCTTACCAATCATCCTATCACCTTCATGGAAGTTCATGTATGCCAATGATTTAGCCGGATATCCCCGAGGTATTCTCCCGGTTATCGGAATCCCCGCTCCGGGATTGGTCCCGAACGTTACCATAGGCTCTATCAAAGTCGCGTCAAAGAATAACTCTTTATCAAACACCGCATCCTCATCGCTCTTGAGAGTACTCCATTGGGCAACCGCCTTATCCCAGGCTTCCCCCTTAGGAGCATATTCCTTCCCCTTCAGGTAATTGAACGTGATCTCATCGGGGGCAACGAAACCTCCCCTGGCACCCATCTCTATCGAAAGGTTGCACAATGTCAGGCGTCCCTCCATGGAAAGAGATCTCACAGTGGATCCGGAATACTCGACAAAGTAGCCAGTCGCCCCGCTAGTGGAGATTTCCCTCATCAGAAACAAGGCGATGTCTTTGGCGGTCACTCCTTTGGCAAGCGGGCCTTCGACTGTGATTCTCATTGACTTAGGTTTTTGCTGGAGCACGCATTGAGAGGCCAGGACCATCTCAACCTCACTGGTACCAATGCCGAAAGCCACAGCTCCAACCGCCCCGTGGGTCGAGGTATGGGAATCACCGCAAACAATGGTCATCCCGGGCAGGGATAGGCCCTTCTCAGGCCCTACCACGTGGACAATCCCATTGTCTTTATGCATCACTCCGAAATGAGTCAGGCCGAATTCGGCGGCGTTGGCGCTGAGCGTATCCACCTGCTTACGTGAGATTGGATCCTGAATCGGAGATTCCTGACCGACAGTGGGGATGTTATGGTCAGGCATACAGATTATACGCTCCGGCCTGAAGCAGCCTATTCCACGGGAACGGAGACCGTCGAAAGCCTGTGGACTTGTCACCTCATGGCAGTAAAGCCGGTCAATATAAAGCTGCTCCAGCCCTCCATCGACCCTCTGAACCACATGAGAATCCCAAATCTTGTCAAAAAGCGTGTTCATCAGAGTCAGATCTTATTGATGCAATCCACATAAGCTTCGACTGAGGCCGAGACGATGTCCGTGCTGGCACCGAAACCATAATAAACCCTGCCCTCACTCTCGACCTGCATATGAACTTTACAGGAGTCATCCGAGCCCTTTGTGATGCCCTGGATAGTGAACTCGTTGATAGTCATAGGTCTATGGACTATCTGGCGAAGAGCGTTAATGGAAGCGTCCACAGGGCCGTTTCCGGTTGCCGCCGCCTCGAATTTCTCACCGGCGATGTCAAGCCCGATAGAAGCGACCGGCTTCATGCCAATCCCACTGGTGGCCTGTAACCAATCGACCTTGATCCGCCGGCCATGGGCCCTGTCAGCCCCCGCCAACATCAAGATGTCGTCGTCATGGATTTCTTTCTTGCTGTCAGCGAGTTTCAAGAAAGCCTTGTAAACTTCGTCCAGTTTAGGGTCATCCAGTTTGACACCGTTCACCTCAAGACGGTATTTCAGGGCAGCCCTACCGCTTCTCGCGGTCAGAACTATGGCGTTTGTGTCAATTCCGACATCATTAGGGTCAATGATCTCATAAGTTCCCGCATTCTTCAAAACCCCGTCTTGATGTATCCCGGACGAGTGCGCGAAAGCGTTTTTGCCGACAATAGCCTTATTTGGCTGGACGGGCATATTCATGAGGGATGATACCATCCTGCTCGTAGGATAGATCCTTTTGGTGTTAATGTTTGTTTCAAGGGGAATACCCTTATGGGCCTTCAAAATCATGGCTATCTCTTCCAGAGCAGTATTCCCGGCCCTCTCCCCTATTCCAAAACCATTAAATCTATTCGATTATGACGAAGAAGGAAACTTTTAAGTGGGTTGTGCAGATTATTGCGTCGATTGCGACGGCGATTCTGACAGCGATGGGAACCGTATCCTGCATCGGGTACTAAAC
>ONSC01000234.1 GCA_900320365.1 uncultured Bacteroidales bacterium | reverse complement strand
ACTCCGGACTCATATTTCATGATACCGTATACACCTTCGTCATTGGAGGAAAGCTTGAAGACAATCATCTTGAAGCCTCCGGAAGTTCCGGGGGTCGAGTCATTAACCTCAAGTTTCCAACCTTTCTTCTCGGCGAACTTCGAGTACATCCTGAAGAGGTCTCCGGCGAAAATGGCGGCCTCGTCACCGCCTGTGCCACCACGGATCTCAACAATGGCGTTCTTCCCGTCATCCGGGTCAGCAGGGATCAGCAATATCTTTATCTGTTCCTCAAGCTGAGGAATAAGAGGCTCAATCTCAGCTATTTCAGCACGCGCCATCTCACGAAGGTCATCATCCTTCTCGTTGATGAGGATATCCTTCGCATCCGCCAGCTCCTCGACTTTTCTCTTATAGTCAAGCCCAGTCTTAACTATGGGCTCCAACTGCTTGTAGTCCTTGTTGAGCTGGACATATTTCTTCATGTCAGCTATCACCGCGGGATCAGACAACTGAGCCTGCAGCGAGTTATACTTGTCCTGGAGAGCCAGGATCTTATCTATCAATGTGTTCTCCGCCATATTCTTGCCTTACAATTCTTTCACGAAGCATCTGCGCCTCATGAAAAGCTCACTATCATATTTCGCCCAGACATTCGCCGGACCGTTCGACTCTATCTGGGGATTGGTGATCGCGACCTTGGTCCCAGCCGCTATGTACTTCTCCGACATCGCGCAATGGTAAATCGAAGAGACCCCGGTGTTCTGCCATCTGGGCACAGCTCCGTTGATCATCAGGTCCACGGTGTCATAATGGCGCAAAGCCTTCAAAAGATGCCACCACCCGAAGGGGAACAAGTGTCCCTTGGCCTTCTGGAGAGCCTTAGAGATGCTCGGGAAGGTTATTCCGAATCCCACCAATTCCTCATTCTCGTCCAGGATGATGCTGCTGGTCTTATCCGACAGGAACATCATGACTGAAGAGGCTTCCTCCTCAATCTCCTCCTTGGTGAAAGGAATGAAGTTAGCCACGGATTTGGCGAAACTCTCGTTGTAAACATCGAAGAAGTAACGCACCATCGCTTTGTCTTTCTTCAGTTTCTCGATACTGCCCTCATGGAGATTGTATCTTTCCTTCAGGAGACCGGAGATACGCCTGATCTTCTCCTGGGGAGGCTCATCAGCGGGAACCTTATACTGGACCCAGTCAAATTCCTTGACATATCCCATGGCATCCATGAAACCTACGTAGTACGGATAGTTGTAGATGCAATTGAAAGGAGGAATGTTCTGGAAACCCTCGATCAACATTCCCTGTTTGCCAAGGGTATTGTAGTATAACGGACCGTGGATCTCGGTCATCCCGTTCTCCCTGGCCCAGCCCTCAGCGGTATTCAGGAGCAGGCGGGCGACCTCGAAGTCGTCGATAGTGTCGAACCAGCCGAAACGCGCCCTCTTCTTTGAGTACAGGGCATTGTAGCGAGGGTTGATCATCCCACAGATTCTCCCGACAACCTTGTCACCGTCAAGGACCATCCACATCTTGCGCTTGCAATAAGACAAGGTGGACACCTTCGTGAGAGAATTCACTTGGTCGGAATGAAGAGCCGGGACATATTGCGGGCAATCCTTATACAGTTTGTCAGGGAACTTGATAAAACGCTTCAAGTCCCTTTTACCCAAAACCTCGACTACTTTATAATTCGGCATCCCGCGAATATAGGAATTTAGCGGCTAATTGGCAATAGCTATTGGAATCACAGGCCTTTAGCTTTCCCCTCATCCCATATCGCATCCATCTCGGCGAGGGTCATATCGTGCAGATCCCGGCCTTGGCGAATAGTGTTCTCTTCCAGATAGGTGAAACGGCGGCGGAACTTGTCGCATGCCTTGTTCAGGGCCGTGTCGGGATCGATTCCATATAGCCTGGCGGCGTTGACCGTAGCGAACATGAAATCTCCCAACTCTTCCTCAGCCCTCTCGTAAGCAGCCTGCTTATCTTCTTGATTCACAGCTGCTTCCAAAGACCTAAACTCAGCCTCAAGCTCTCCTTGCTCTTCTTTGACCTTTTCCCAGACCTGCCCTTTCTCCTCCCAATCAAAACCGACTCCCCTGGCTTTATCCTGCATTGAGAAAGCTTTCAGTATTGGAGGCAATGAGTCCGGAATACCCGAGAGGATTCTCTTGTTGCCACCTTTCTCCTTAGCCTTAAGCATCTCCCAGTTGGTCGAAACCTCAGCGGCGTCGGCGACCTTTGTC
>ONSC01000235.1 GCA_900320365.1 uncultured Bacteroidales bacterium | reverse complement strand
TCTTACCGTAAATGACCAAAATCTTGTCTGAGGGGCAGCGTTTGTAGCGCTTCAGAATAGCCGCGAACGTCACAAAGAGGACGGCAACAATGATGAGAATGAGAGTAATGTCCATAATTATGTAAGATTAGATGATTGTTGGGGTTATCTCCTCCACAAGGAGGGTGTGCTCATTGATTACACCGACGACCTTTATCGGGGCGCCGGTGGGGATGGTATCGCCCTCGCAAAGGGCGTCATACTCACGAACAGAGTTGTTGATAGTTATCTGCACCTTTCCTTCCCCTTTGCGCTCGCCGGGGATTGAGAGATATACCTTGCCTTCGCAACCGATGGCAGCGGTGTGGACGTTGATGTTACCGCTCTGCTGCATCCCGCTCAGCCACTTGAACAGCCACATCACGGCAGCGACCAGAGCCACTCCGACGATGATGGCAAGAAGCACAAGAAGGAAGTCGGAACCGATCTTATCGCGCATCAGCACCGCAGTCCATCCAAAGCCGAGACAGAAGTTAACGAAGTTGCGGAATGTGAGAAGGTTCATCGAAGGGTCGGCATCGAAAGAGCCGTCCGCTCCTCCCAGATCGACATCGCCGCTGACATCAGCGTCAATTCCCCCTTCTCCCCCGACACCGAGGAAGGTGAGGATGGTTTGGATGATAAAGATAAGCGTGGCCGAGAGGGTAATAGCCCACAGGACCTGCATCATACTACTGAGTGAATTCCACCAAGTGATCATAATGAATAGTTTTATGTGTCTTGGGCAAATATATAAATAATTTATGAAAAACAATAATTATTTCAAAAAAATCGTATAAAAAAAATGACCGGCACCTGCCATAGCCGGTGTCGGTCATCATCATTCAGCGGAATCCTTATTCGGTCGTCTTCCCTGGCATCTGGGCGAACTCAAGGAAATTGCCCGATTCATAAAGCCTGCGGGCAGCTTCCTTGATTCCTTCCTTGGTCAAGGACGCCACTGCCTCCTCATACTCCTTGTCATAATCGAACCCGAACTTGGCGAAGCGCACAAGATTATTCATCCAGTAGCTGTTGCTGATACGATTCTCGGGAACATTCTTCTTGAAGTTCTCCAAGGTGCGGGAGAACTGCTCGTCAGTCGGACCGTTCTCAGCAAGCTTGCGGAACTCATCCCTGGCCATGGCCCTGAGTTTGTCGGCCATCTCAGGCTTGCACTCGAAAGCGACTTGCATTATGTACATAGGCTCGGGCTCCAGACCGGCGCTGGCGGAAGAGGAAGCTCCATAGGTTCCTCCCTCGTCCTCACGCATAGTGTCGACATATATCTGATCAAGCACATAGCTGACCGCTCTCGCCAACACGTCGTCCTTAACCGTGTAAGGCCTGTAATCTGAATACACCTCCACAACTGTGGACTTGGGTGTCTCCATGTCGGTCTTGATGGTCTTGATGTTCTCGCCCTTGATGATTCTAGGGGCAAGATCCTTGATACCCTTGGTCTTCTTTCCCTTAGGAAGAGATCCTATATATTTCTCCACCAAAGGTTTCAATGTCTCGACATCCACGTCCCCGGTGATTACCATCACACTCCCGGCAGCAGAAGCGAACAATTTGCGGTAGTTGCTCTCGACAGTCTGGAGATTCGCCTTCTCAAGGGTCTCCATGGAGATGAACTGCCTTCTGGGATTGCCTCCATAGAGGAAATCGTTAAGATCCTTCTGCAATTTGAACTGCGGAGTACCCAGGGCGTTTGGCAGCACAGCCTTCAGCTGGGCGATAGCATTATCCCATTCCTCCTGGTCAAAGCGAGGATCAGTATAAGTCAAGTAAACCAACTGAAGAGCGGTCTCAAGATCTTTGACAGAAGAGGAGCCACTGACGCCATTGTAAAGTCCATCAATGAAGGCGCCAACCTGAAGATTCTTTCCGGAAAGCATCTTGGTGACCTCAGTGCTCTTGAACTTGGACACTCCCTGCATGGCATCAAAAGTACTGTAGATAGTGCCATCGAATGAAGCCATATCCTCATCGGAGATCAGATTCTGGCCACCAGCCTTGTAGAGGGTGAATAGAATCTGGTCTTTCTTGTGCTCGGTAGGCAGGACAATCACCTTGACACCATTCTTGAGGATCCACTCCGTGGAACCATAGAGTGAAGATTTGGTCTTCTTGACCGGAGAACCTTTCAAAACGGAAGGATCCATGAACGGTTCGGTTGCTGTCTCTTCAGCCGGAGCCTCAA
>ONSC01000236.1 GCA_900320365.1 uncultured Bacteroidales bacterium | reverse complement strand
AACCATTTCTTGATGACCCAAGTCTCAAACATGGTGATGAGGTTGGAAAGCAGGTAGTAGTAACTAAGTCCAGAGGAGAGGCTGTTACAGATGAAATACATCATGATTGGCATCATCCACACGCTCATAAACCTCATTGAGGCCATCTGAGGGTCATCAGCACCGGGCTGAGAGGCTGTCGTGAGCTTGGAATAGAAGAACATCGAGATCGCCATGAGAAGGGCGAACAGCGAGATGTGATCTCCAAGCAACGGCACCCTTGTGCCAAAGTTGATGATCGAGTCATAGGCGCTCAAATCCTCAGCCCAAAGGAAAGGCTGCTGCCGCAGCTCAATCGAGGCCGGGAAGAAACGGAACATCGCCCACAGGATCGGGAACTGGAGAAGCATCGGCAGACATCCTCCCATAGGGCTGATCCCCGCCCGCTTGTAGAGATCCATCTGTGCCTGCTGCTTCTTCATGGCATCCTCCTGCTTGGGGTACTTGGCGCTCAACTTGTCAATCTCAGGCTTGATGGCCTGCATCTTCGCCGATGAAGAATATGACTTGTAAGCGAAAGGAAGCACGACCAGTTTGATCAGGAGCGTCATGATCAGGATGATGATTCCGAAGTTGGAGATGAACTTACGCAGGAAATCGAAAGTTGGTATGATCACATATTTGGTGAAGATTCCCACGACATTTCCTCCCAACGGAATGATTCTCTCGAACTTATGGTCATAAGACTTAAGGGTCTTATAGTGGTTGGGCCCGAAATAATACTCAAACGGAATGACAGATTCCACCTGTCCCGGCTGGAAATCCACCCTCATCCCCGCCTGACAGGTCATGAGGTTATGATCCGGATCGTCCTCAGGGAAGAATTTAATGTCAAACTCCGCCGAGGAATACTCCTTGGGAGCCCTGAAAATCGCCGAGAAGAACTGCTGCTGGAAGGCGAACCAAGAGACCTTAGTGTCAACCCTCTTGGACGTAGAGCGCGACCTGCCGATATCGGCGGGTTTCTTCTCCCCGGAGAAATAATAGTCGAGCTTGGAATACTGGGACTCATTCTTGAAACCTTTCTCCATACGGGGAATGGTCATGTTGTAGTCCATGTCAATGGAGAACACATTCTTGGGAATCACATTCTCCATCCCGACAAATGCCAAGGCATTGCTGACCAAGTACTCTCCCTCACGGATAGAGTACCTCTGTTCGATGTACCCACCACCAGCGAAGGGCAGACGCATCACCAGACTCGTGTCGGTCTTCTCGGCTACAGCGAAGTTGAAATCAGCCGTATTGACCATTTCCCCCGCATAAACCTTTATACCAAATTGGCTGGCACCTGGCTTGAACAGGTATAGGTCCTCACCACCGTAGGTCTTGTAATCCTTTAATTTCGCCGAATATGGTTGAGCTCCCTTTGTGGTGAAAGCCACTTCGAACTTGTCGTTGGCGAGAGTGATTATCTCACCCTCTCCGGAGTGGGCGGCCTCAAGAAGAGAGTCTTTGTAAATATTAACAGCCTCAACGGATCCATCCGCACTAGCGACGGCTGTGGCGGTATCCCTTGCGGCAGCCTCAACGGCAGCGATGGAATCCGCCCTGAAACGATCCACGGCGGCGATAGAATCCAACTGCGCCTGATAGGCGGCTTGTTTCTGATACTGCTTGTTCTGGTAGAAGGTAAAGCCGAACAGGAGCAACCCCATCAGGACAATACCGATAAGTGTATTCTTATCCATTCTTTACTTCTCTTCCTCCGCTTCTCTCTCCTTGATGATCTTGGCCTCAAGTTCCTTAAGCTCCTGCTTAGCGGCGTCGATACGCTCCTGCATCTGCTTGATCAGCGGCTCAGAGTTCTTGGATGCGGAGAAGAAACCAATATTATTCTCATAAGTCACTATGTCCTGCTGGAGTTTGTTATATTCCTGGACAAGGCGGTCTCTCTCACTGACAGGTTTCCTGACGGAAGCCGCACCACGGGCGACTCCCCTGCCGGCTCTAGGAGAATAATCCGGGAATTTTGCCTGCATGGCATCGGAATATGCCTTCTGGATGCTCTCCTTCTCTTTATAAGGGACGAATCCGATGTTCCTCCACTTCTCCGCGAATTCCTGCGCGGCTGCCTGGTCAGCGGCAGCGTCCTTGGACTCGTACGCGTTAATCTCCTCGATCAGGGCTTTCTTGGCCTTGAGG
>ONSC01000237.1 GCA_900320365.1 uncultured Bacteroidales bacterium | reverse complement strand
CCTTTATAATGAGAGAAATAGTGACTTGGTGGCTGCTACAAGGCATAATTTTAACGAACTTGCGGCCAGCAATATACGGGTAGAGAATGTTGAGGTAGAGAAAGATTCGCTGGGGATGCTCCTCGCGGGTTTCACACCGGATATCGTATTTCTCGACCCGGCGAGGAGAGACTCTTCCGGCGGCAAGGTGTTCCTTTTGGAGGATTGCTCGCCTAACGTGTTGGGGCTCATCTCGGATCTTTTCCGGTATTCGCCTAATATCTTGTTGAAACTCTCTCCCATGGCCGACATCACCATGGTAGTTGAGCGTCTCAACCGCTCATACGAGTCAGCCTTGATGGAGAGTGGCTCATCTGGATGGAACGGCAATTGGATACGGGAAATCCATGTGGTCTCAAGTATGGGAGAGTGCAAGGAACTGCTTGTATGGATGGATCGTGGTTGGAATGGAGAGTATTCCGTCATCTGCAGGGAAGATGGAGGCTCCATTTCCATGTCATATTCTGAATTGACTGGGGCGAAGCCCGTTTTGCCGGATTCCTCATTTGTGAGATATCTTTACGAGCCCGGGAAGTCTTTGGCCAAAGCAGGGGCTTTCAATGTGTTGTGTGAGAGGTTCTCCCTTGTAAAATTGGCTCGTTTCACCCATCTCCTCACTTTCCCGGAGGCGGTCACAAAGGAGGAGGCGAAGTCGAGGCTCGGGGTTTTGACGGGAATGGGAAAGTTATTCGAGGTCGATGAGGTACTGAAGATGAGTAAAGCGTCGATGCGTGAAGTTGGGAAACGTTATCCGAGGTCTGAGGTGTCGGCTCGGAATATCCCTTTGACAAGCGCTGAGCTCAGGGCAAGGCTTGGGGTAAAATCAGGCGATGACGCTCATGTTTTCGGGGTGAGGATCGAGACGCCTTTCCAAGCGGATAATTTCCTGTTGGTATGCCACCGTATTTGAACTTTTTTCTGTAAATTTGAAAAATAACTTATTTCTTTTATATGTCACAGGATTATAAGGCAGCGGCCCAAAAGTGGCTTGACGGGGATTTCGATCCCGAGACCAAAATGAAAGTCATCGAACTTATGAACACTGATCCGGCAGGTTTCGAGGACGCTTTTTACAAGAATCTCGAGTTTGGCACAGGAGGACTCCGCGGTATCATGGGAGTCGGAACCAACAGGATGAACAAATATACTGTCGGAATGGCCACCCAGGGACTCGCCAATTATATCCTTAAACACGTCGAGGGGGATGATATACGGGTCTGTATCTCATATGACAGCCGTAATAACTCCAAGTTGTTCGCGAAGATATCCTCCGATATTCTCAGCGCCAATGGAATAAATGTTTTCCTGTTTGACAATATCCGTCCCACCCCGGAACTTAGTTACGCGATCCGCTACATGGGTGCGGTGGCTGGAATCATGGTCACGGCCTCTCATAATCCCAAAGAATACAATGGCTATAAGGTTTACTGGTCAGACGGAGCGCAGATAGTTCCTCCTGTAGACAAGGACATTATCGAGGAGGTGGGAAAGGTCTCTGAGCCGTCACAGGTCAAGTTTGAGAGAGGGGAGCGCTGCGGTGAGGTTCAGCTTATGGGGAAGAAAGTGGATGAGGCGTATATGACCGACATCCTGTCTTTGACCTTGAGCCCTGAGTCACGTGAGCGTCACAATGACATAAAGATTGTCTACACTCCTCTCCACGGTTGCGGAGTCAGGATTGTTCCTGAGTGTCTGCGCCGCCTTGGATTCAAGAATGTGTTCAATGTCCCCGCACAGGATGTGAGTGATGGCGATTTCCCCACAGTCGTATCACCTAACCCGGAAGAGCCGGCGGCTATGAAGATGGCTCTCGAGCGTGCTGATGAGGTTGGAGCGGACATAGTCATGGCCTCTGACCCTGACGCTGACCGTCTTGGAATCGCCGTGCGTGACAATGAAGGCAAGATGGTCCAGTTCAATGGCAACCAGACCGCTTCGATGCTCACTTACTATATCCTGACCCGCTGGAAGGAACTCGGCAAGCTTGATGGCACGAAATATTGCGTTAAGACAATTGTGACCACCCAGCTGATCGCTGACATCTGCAAGAAGTTCGGTGTCGAGTGCTACGATGTACTGACTGGTTTCAAGTGGATCGGAGAGGTTGTTCGTGAGAA
>ONSC01000239.1 GCA_900320365.1 uncultured Bacteroidales bacterium | reverse complement strand
TAATTATGATTAAGACAAAACCAAAGACCTCAGAAAAGAGGCAGAACAAGGGACATCACATTGATGTTCGCTTCACGAAAGAAGAATACAACCAGATTGTAGCCAATGCCAACAAGTGCGGAATGCACAAAAGCAACTATGTTCATGATGCTGTCCTTGGTCACCAGCCCAAGCAGTTGATGACCGAGGGACAGGAGGAAGCGCTGAAAAGTCTCTCCGCTGCAAGGTCAGAACTTGTCGGAATACGCAATGCCCTTCACGGACTGCCTCAGGAGGTGAGGAAGCGTTACTTCAGGAACGAGCGAATTATGACGGCATGGATAGAGGGTATAAACTACCTTATTCAGCACTGGGACACCATTAAGGAAAAGTTTGGAGGATAGGACTATGATAGCAACTGCAAGACCTATAGCGCATGGTCAGGCCATGACCAACTATGCTACGAAAGACTTCCGTGCTGACATCGTGAAAGTGAACCTCCTGACAGAGGATTTACCCCCGATGGGCATGTGGGATGAAATGGTGCTCCACATGAACCGCTTCAAGCAGAAGTTCGCACGGAAGCCCATTGACAAGACGTCCATACGCATCGAGGTTTCCCCATCCATGAACGAGAGTGATGGATGGACTCTTGATGACTGGAGGAAGTTCACGGAAGAGTTCGTGGATGAACTTGACCAGGTGACCAAGACACCAGATGGCAAGCACAAGAATCTTGTCCCAACGAACACCAGGAACTCACAATACTTCGCGGCCCTCCATTATGATGCCAAGTCCGGGATTCCCCACCTGCATCTGGTGGTGAACCGTATTGACAAGGACGGCAACATTAATGATTGCCACTTCATCGGAGAGCGGGCTGTGGCAGCTGCCCATACCATCAATCAACGCCACGGCTGGAAGGATCCGATGGAGATACGGGAAGAATACCTCCAACAGATAACTGACGACTGCATGGATATACTCAAATCCCTGTCACGTTTTGACTGGGCTGATTATGCAGCCCTGCTGACCAAGCGAGGCTATAAGGTCAAGATACAACGTGACAAGGAGAACGTAGTCAGAGGCTATTCCATCAAGAAGGGCAATTCCTCTTTTAAGTCATCCGACCTCGGCAAAGGACGCAACCTGATGCCGACAAAGATAGAAGATACATGGAAGAAACTGCTGCATAATATCATCATCTTATCTCACAGACGTATATGTCTGCTTGGGCAAATAAAAGTGGTACCTTAAAAGCTGAGTTTCTAAGTAATCCTGACATAGTCGTTACCTGTAACAAAGAGCATATTGCGGGAATATATGATTATCACTCTATCCGGGCTGGTATGCCAATCTGTACGGCAACTGATGCAGCAAGTATTTTTAATGCTCTTTTGGAATCGTCCGGTTCCTTTCAGATATTGAATTTGAATTTGTCTCCGATACACAGCTGTGTACACAGATTGACGAAAGTCTCCTCCGAATCCGTGATCACACTGTTGATCCGAAGCAGCGGATAACCCTTGGAAATGCCGAGTGCTTTCGCCTCCCGGGCATTGGCAAAGACTATGTCGATCACTTTGCGGGAGTGATCGAGAATGATTCCATGCTTCTCATTGAGGATCTCGTAAAGAGAAGAGTTGTTGAGATCCTCGCCGAACAGGAAGGAGAAGGACTCCGGAAACTTGTTGAGTTCCAGAACGACAGGCTTTCCGTCGGCAGTTCGGATCCGTTCTACGACCATGATCTTCTCATCCGGTGTAAGGTGCATCCTCTCCGTATCCTTTTCTGTGGGTCTCACCACCAGCTTTCCGGCGCCGCAGCGGATATTATCTACAAATGTACCGGTGAAATCCACGCCCTCCGTGAGCGGTGCCGGAACCTGGCCGGACATCACGTATTCGGGAAGGATGGGGGAACCGGTATAGGTGTATTCTTCCTCTTCAAACTCCACCGTCGTGGGAACGATCTTCTCCACATGGACCGGAAGTACCGTAAGGCCGAGGCCTTCCACCGATACGATCAGCCGGGTATCTCCGGGAGCCAGCGCTTTGACCGTGGCCTGTGACCGGTCCTTTGATACCGTGAGAGCCGCGATTTTCTCTCCTCCCTCCGCCAGCTTCCAGGTGATTTCGGGATTTCCCA